>CAVOCU010000001.1:0-77514 GCA_963694315.1 Dehalococcoidia bacterium
TGTCATCCGCTAGCAGGGTTTCAGTACATCGGGGAGTAGCGCAGCATGGTAGCGCGCTACGTTCGGGACGTAGAGGTCCCGGGTTCGAATCCCGGCTCCCCGACCAGAATATTTAAGAGGGGCACCGTAAGGTGCCCCTCTTCTTATTTGTTGAGTTTCGGTTCGTACAGTGGTTATCGTAGAGATGGGGAGATAGGCTCTCCCGTAAACACTATCTGGGATCCTCTTGTTTCCTAATCTCCGGTTTAATCTCAATCACCAATCCCAATCCTTTGACTTTTTGTCCCACTGAAAGGGATAGCCTGCGTAATTAGGACGTTCAGTGTTCCTTCTTGCCGTGATACCAAGCCTTGTACCTTCAGCAGTGGGTTGATTGCGGCACTGGTACTCATGTGCAAATTGCAGGAATTGGACACGTTCAGAGCGGGAAAACAAAGGTTGGTCAGAGGGGATTGCTGCCTTCATTTACCGGATTTGGAGCAGGTTTGTACAGCCAGTTGAAGAGCATTGAGGAGACCATAGAGGTGGTAACTGCCACCAATGCTGCCTTCATTTTGGTGGCAGCATCGATAACTCCTAGCTCAAGCCCAATGAGAGAAGCAGCAATAATCAAGCTGAGCCGTGAACTCAATAGCACACCTGCGGCAAGACAATCCCTCAGGGAGTAGCAGTGCCGTGCTTATCAGAGTTTTGCGTAGGGCGTCATGTCTTTCGCAATCGCAGTTTCATTCATTGCCTCGTCTTGGCTGTAAACCCCATCGGCTAACTCTCATTCTCAGGGACTATTTGCTGGAGTTGTTTGTTTGGGGGTCTGATTCGGTGACATCTACTGAATCAGATTTGGAGCCTAACTCCCTTCGTGCTGCCAGATAGGAGACAAGCATGGTCACGCTCAAAATTCCTGCCACAGTTCCCAAAGATATGGCCGTTGGTACGTGGTAGAAGTCGCTGACAACCATTTTTATGCCAACGAAACAAAGAACCGCGGAAAGGCCATAATCAAGATAACGGAAGTAACGCAGTACCCCGGCTACAAGGAAAAACAGGGCACGTAGGCCCAGGATAGCGAAGACGTTGGACGTCCACACGATGAAGGGATCCCTGGATATGGCCAAGATGGCAGGAACCGAGTCAACGGCAAAGACCAAGTCAGTTGCCTCCACCACTATCAGTACCATGAAAAGGGGCGTTGCCATCAATACGCCGTTTCGTCGGACGAAGAATTTTTGCCCTTCATAACCTTCAGTGACGGGAATGAATCGGCGCGCCAGCCGCAGGACGATATTTTTCTCTGGGTCTAGTTCTTCCTTCTTGCGGAATGCCAGTTTCAGGCCGGTAAAGATGAGGAAAGCCCCAAACACAAAGATTAGCCAGCCGAACATGTTGAGTAAGGTCACCCCGGTTGCAATAAACAGACCCCTCAAGACAATGGCGCCAAGAATGCCTAAGAAAAGAACCCTGTGCTGGTATTGGTTTGGAACGGCGAAGGTGGAGAAGATAATCAACCAAACGAAGACATTATCCACGCTTAAGGAAACTTCAATAACGTACCCAGTAAGGAATTCAGTGGCCTTATCCGCGCCCAGCCACATAAAAATCCCAAGATAAAAGAAGACCGCCAAACTCACCCAAATCACATACCAACCGGCTGCCTCTTTAAGGCTCACCACGTGAGCCTTCCGGTGAAATACAGTCAAATCAAGGATTAGGAGGACCGTAACAAAGACGGAAAACCCAATCCAAACCCAAATGGAGATGTCTGCCATTTATATTTTTCCTCTTCTTTGGGTTGATGAAAATGGGGTGACTATCACTGAGCCAGACTGTAGTGCGTATCTATAGCAATTCTTCATTGGATCTCTAGCACAGAGGGTAAAGTTTTCTTTGGTGTTGGTGACGGGCCTGCGTCCAAGCCTTCAGGGGTAAGTTTCTCCATTGCGGCAAGCACGCGGATAAGGAAATCCCGTAACGTGTAGCCCATGTGCTCTGGACGTTTCATCAGCCCTCCTGGGTTCACGTGGTAGACGTTGTGGCTCCCTTTTTTGCGCACCAATAGGTAGCCCTCGGTTCGCAGATCCTGAAGCACTCCAACCACCGTGCGTTCTGCTAGGCCCAACTCATCTGCGATAGAGCGGATAGTGGCCTCATTATGCTCCAACAGATGGATGAATACAGCAGCATGATTGGTCAATATGGTCCACTGTCGTTTTTTCATACCCAATGCCACAACATTCGTTTCTACTGTTTTAATAACCGGATTATTCAGAATATAGCAATATTATACCGGCATTGCAACACTAGCAAATATTTGCTATATTCTAGCCATCAATTTGGGGGATGTGTTTAGTCGCCAATTCAGGGCTCCCTAGCACTGAATTGGTGGAAGTCATCCAACAAGACCTTTGCAGTATTCCGGCCCTAGCCGCCCCTGGTGGGACGCTTGGAGTTAGTGATTACCTGTTTGAATTATCTGGAAAGACCGCATTTGAGGGCGATAGCCCTTAAGTGCGGTCTTTCCATTCATGGGCTCGAATCATATCGCTTGAAAACCCGTACTCGTTGCACAGTGCATCAAACCGACCTCGGTGAACGCCCATCCACGTTAGCTGCTCCAGGGTTTCGGCCAATACAACATCGGTGCGGAGCGTTGCCAACTCACGATAGAACAACGCCTTCTCAAAGTTCTCTTTGAGGCTAGCGGCCACAGCGCTTGCGCCACGAATTTTTACCGTCCACATCATGCTGTTCAAAGGGATGTCTTCAATGTGGCTGTATGTAGCCAGGAGTTGAGAGGCGGTCTTTGCTCCCCACCGGGGTATACCGGGGATACGGTCTACGCTATCTCCCATCAATCCTAGATAGTCTGGAATTGATGCGGGTTCAACCCCGAATTTCCTCATCACTCCTGCGTCGTCATAGACAATCGCTTGCCGCCGATCCAGGCAAACTACCTGTTGGCCTTGGACCATCTGGGTCAGGTCTTTATCCGGGGAGCAGATGACCACCTGGTCTACCTGAGGATGGGCTCCCCACCGTGCGGCAGCGGTTGCAATCGCATCGTCTGCCTCAAATTCAACCATGGGCCAAACGACTATGCCCAGCGCGGCAACGGCCTGTTCTGCTAAGCCGAACTGCTCCCACAGATCAGGAGGGGTCTCTCGGCCGTCCTTGTAGCCGTCAAAGAGGTCATTACGGAAGGATTCGGCAACGTGGTCAAAGGCGCAGGCAACATGCGTGACGTCGTCCTGGCGTAGCAGCGTTAGCATAGAGCGAATGAGGCCCTTCACAGCCGCTACTGGGCGACCATCCGGTGATTGACTTGGGGGTGTGGAGAAGTGCGCTCGGTACAGCTCGTACGTCCCGTCAATGAGGTGAATCTTCATAGGTTGAGCGTAACCCTCTCGTTGGCTCTTTTGCCACCATATTTGTGAGCATGGTTGTCTGTTGGGCAATGGTAGGCCACTAGGGGCTTTGATGCTAGTAAAAAACGGGCCAGAACACGCCCGGACTCTGTAGTTTCACACGGACATATTATCCAGAATGGTGCGTGTGTATGAGGTTTGAATGGTCGCATTGGGTTGACAGCCTCGTAGTCCACCGTACACTCAACTCTAGTACCAGTAAGGAGTGGCTCTAAGCCATACAATGAACGATCCGCATCCCAACGTCGCAGAAGCCCTGGCCTCGTTGGCCATAACCCATGAAATCATACCGTGCGACTCTGCATACACGGATACTGCGGAATTTTGCCGAGAGTATGGATATCCACTGGAGACCAGCGCGAATACCATCATCGTCACGTCAACACGAGGCGAGAAGGTGTACAGCGCCTGTCTTGTACAAGCATCTACCAAGCTGGACATCAACCACGTGGTGAAGCGTTTGATGGGGGCTTCACGCCTGTCTTTTGCCTCTGCCGATGAGACGCGGGAGCTCACGGGTATGGAGATTGGTGGGGTTACGGTCTTTGGCCTTCCCCCGGGGTTGGCTTTGTATGCAGATGAGGCCCTCAAGAGTCAGCCATACATCATTGTGGGTTCTGGCAACAGGATTTCCAAGGTCAAAATGGCTCCGGAAGAGCTGGCAAAAATCCCAAATTATTCGTTTATAGACGGCCTATCAATAGCGTAAGAGCCAAGTTTAGGAATACAGAATTATCAATGTAACGCCTACACCTCCAAAGGTTTTTTACGGCTGGTATCTGGTCGGGGTCTCCATGATAAGTGGCGCATTCCAGACCGGCATCGGCATCTGGGGCGTGAGCGTCTTCGTCAGCTCAATGGAGGACGAACTCGGTTGGTCCCGGGCTTCGTTCTTTGTCGCATTGACCATTCGCACTGCCATGACAGGAGTGTTGTCGCCCGTGGTCGGCCCGTGGCGAGACACGAGGAACGGCCCCAGGATGTTGATGCTTGTAGGGTCGATTATCCTTGGGTTTTCCCTCATAGCGTTGAAATACGTGGACAGCCTCTGGCAGTTCTACCTCTTCTTCGGCGTCTTTGGTTCTGTAGGCTCTTTGGGAGCCGGTGGAATCCTGACACAAACGATTCTCCCCAAATGGTTCATACGCAGGCGAGGCAGGGCCCTTGGCATAGCTTCAATGGGCGGGGGCATGGGCCCCCTGTTCTTCCCCATCTCCATCCTGGGACTGATCTCTTGGCTGGGATGGCGCGATGCATGGCTTGTCCTGGGAGTGGTTACCCTGGTGGTGTTGGTTCCGCTGTCATTCTTGGTGCGGACGCGACCGGAGGATATCGGGCTTCTGCCGGATGGCGAAAAAGAGTTACCCGCGACTCAGCCTGGTGCGCGGAGAGCCAGGGCACGGACAGGCAGAGAGTACAGCTTCACGGGTAGGCAGGCGCTCCATTCTCCTGCGTTCTGGCTCATCGTATTCGCCTTTGCCCTGGGCGGCCTTGGGCAGCAAGGGTTTCAATCCAACTGGTTGCCGTATCTAGAAGGAGAGAGTTTTGCCGCTAGCACAGGTGCTTTAGCTATCACTATGTATGGCTTCTGCTCTGTGACCGCTCGTCTCATCTGGGGCACACTGGCGGACATGAAGTCCATACGGCATCTCATTGTGGTGCAGTCGTTGCTCACAGCCTCCAGCGTCCTGGTTCTTATCTATGTTTCCGGGCCGGTGATGCTCTTTTTCTTCGTCATCTTCTTTGGTTTGACCATGGGTGGCTCGTTCATCCTGAGGCCAATGATTGTGGCAAGCTACTTCGGTCGGGAGCATCTAGGATCCATCACGGGGTACATGCGCCCGTTCCAGAGTTTTACGGGTGCTATCGGGCCTGTTGCCGTGGCCATCGCCTACGATACCCAGGGTTCTTACTTCTGGGGGTTCATCGTTGTGATGATTGGCTACGCCTTCACAGGCGCGGTGATATTGCTGGCATCGCCGCCGAAAATCCCTGTAGACAGATCTGCAGAAGCAGTAGAGGGTGAAACCCCTACTGTTCCATAGTGCTCAATAAGCGATTACCACAGGGTAAGTGAATCAAGGAACAACTGGCGTATATCGCTGTCGTGGACTGGCCGTGGGGAGATACGCAATACCCGTTGCTGGGGCATCGTGCCAGTCGTTAGATCGGTCACATCATCTGGTTCGTAGCCAACTGCGCCCAGGCCATTGGGAAGCTTAAGCGTTTGAATGAGCTTGGTGAGCAGGCCTGACAGGATTTCACCCGCATCATCGTCACTCGCCCCTGCAATGTCTGCGCCCATGACCTCTGCTATTTGAAGGTGTCGTCGTGGGTTTGTTGGAGCGGTGAAACGGAACACTGCCGGGGCGTTCAGGATGACGGACATACCATGAGGCACCAACGGATGGTTCACCGGGTAGCCCTCGGCCACAAATTCCTTCACCATGCCAGACACTGCGTATGACATGCCGTGGGGGACGTGGCAACCTGCATTGCCGAACCCAATTCCCGCGTAGGTAGCTGCCAGAAGCATCTGTCCCCTGGCCTCGTGGTCTGTGGGGTCTTGAGATGCCCTGACGATGTACTTGGCACCCATTGCAGCGGCTTTGAGCGCCCATATGTCGCTGATGGGGTTGGAGCCCTGGTACGATGGCCTGGCCCCCGGGTGTTCTGGCGCAGCACGTTGGCTGAACGGCAATGCTGTGAAGGATTCCAACGCATGGGACAGTACGTCAAACCCGCTGCACGCCACAACCATCCCCGGCAGTGAGCGGGTGTTCTCCGGGTCGATTAACCCCATGTCAGGGCGAAGGGCGCGGTGCGCGATGCCTGTCTTGGCCTTCATTTCCAGGAAATCGAAGATGGCAACGCCTGTGGTCTCACTCCCAGTTCCCGTGGTGGTTGGGATAGCAATCAGCGGTTTGAGCGGCCCGGGCACCAGTCGACCCTCGCCGATGGGGGCGTTGACGTAGGCAAGGAAGTCTGCCGGGTAGGTTGCATACAGGTTCGCCGTTTTTGCTGTGTCTATACTTGACCCACCTCCTACGGCAATGTAGCCATCAAAGTTGCCTTCCGTTGCAAAGGCGATTGCCTGTTTCATGGACAAATCCGTGGGCTCAACGCTGACTTGGTCAAACAACACAGCGTCCACCCCGGCGGCTCGTAGCGATTCCATGACGGTAGCAACGGGGTCGCTGTTGGTGAGCTTTGGGTCTGTGACAACCATAACCCTTTTGGCTCCCATGCGAGTGACCTCATAACCGACCTCTTTTGTCACCCCTACCCCGTACTTGATGCTGGACGTGTCTATAGTGAAAGCGGTCTCAGCTGGCATTGTCATTGTTTCCTCACATGGTCAGTATTGATTTGGCACGGAATTCTGCGTGCTATTTTAGGGTATTTCCGCTTCGGTGACAGGCTCGTATTCCTCCAATTGTGCCCTGGGAGGCCGGGCCAGCAGCATCAACCCTGATGCGATGAATGCGCCTATGCCCATCGTAACCAGGATTGTGTCATAGCTTCCGTACTTATCAAACATCCAGCCTGCTATGAAGGGGCTTATTCCGCCGCCCATAGCAGTGATAGGAGCTATCATGCCGCGTATTGCCCCCAAATGCCTCCGACCGTAGTAGTCAGCCCAGATGACGTTCTGGAACACCGCAGATGCCCCCGCGCCGAAGCCGTACAGCACGGCGAAGAGGAAGAGCAGGAACATGGTGTCTGCCAGCCCCAGCACCACCACAGCCGCTGCCCCAAGCCCGAAGCAGAGTGATGCTAGATAGCGGGGCGCAAACCGCTCCGTTAGAAACCCTACTGACGGCTTCACAATGAGTGAGCACACAGATAGCGCAACGCTCACTGCGCTGGCAATCCCAAGGCTATAGCCCTTATCCGTGATGGCTGGTACTTGATGGATGGTGAAGATGCCCATAGCCATGCCCATGAACAGGAAAGATGCCAGGAGGATGTAAAGAGTTGGGGTGTGCAATGCCTGAGACAGTGTCCAATCAACGCGGTGTAGGATTGCGACTGTCCCAGACAACAGAGACCTTTCGTGCTCAGCACGCTTAAAGGCCTCGTTGGAAACGCCGTCAGGATGAAGCCCAAGGTCTTCGGGTTGCCGTCGCATCGTGAAGGCTGCCAGGGGGATGGTGAGGATCCATGTTGCCACCCCAAGAATGACCCAGGCTGTCTCCCATCCAAAGCTGGTCACAAGCACAGCGTTCAGCGGCACAAACAGAATGGCGCCAACGGGGATGCCCATGGTGTAGATGCCCATAGCTCTACCACGCTTGCGGACGAACCACTTAGCGACGATTGGCCCGGTGACCACGTTGCCCCCAAAGGACAGCTGTCCTATGCTCCAGCCGACGCCGAACAGCAGGTAGAACTGCCAGATGGTGTCCACGCGTGAGAGCATCATGATGCTGGCCCCGGCAATGAACCCCCCACTGACGTAGAGGATTTGTCCGCCCCTTCGCTTATCCACTAGCGGCCCCAGGACCGGACCCAACACCGCCATGACTATGGCTCTGATGAGGAACACGCCGCCCATCGCTGCACGGGACCAGCCCAGGTCATCCGTCATGGGTTCAACGAATACGCCAATGCCCACCCCGCCGATGCCCATCCCCACGCTCGCACCTAAAAACGACGTGGCGACAACCCACCAGCCGTGGAATATTTGTTTGTGTGGCGTTGTTGCGCGTTCTTCCATATCAATCGAGGCAGTGTAGCAGGGAATCGACCTGTGAGGGGGTTGAGTTGAAGCGTTTAGGCAGAACCAGAAGGCCTTTGTTGAGGTGCTAGGTAGCTTGAGGTTTTTTGCCTGCTGAGCCTTCTGCCCATGCAGCTAGTGACAGCGTCACTAACCCTGCGGCGCAGACGAAAAGCAGCGTGGTAAGCCAGAATGAATAGTCGCCGGTGCGGTCGAATGACAGTCCCGCAAAATACGGCCCCGTGGACATTCCTAGGATGAGGATTGAATAGATAGAAAGTCTGATGACGTTGTAGTGGGCTCTCCCGTATACATAGCCTAAACCAGCCCAGAGGACGGGCCAAACAGCTCCACCGGACGCCAACAGAATAGTGGCGAAGATATACGACCAGATGTCTGAAGCCCATAGGAGAACGCCTACGCCAGCGGTCACTCCCAGCATCACCCCAACCAGCACCTTTGCGCCGCCGAATCGGTCTGTTGCCCAGCCACCGACAATCACGTAGGGGACGGACAGGACGAGTTGAACGCTCAAAAGCGTGGCCCCCGTGGACTCCGTTGAACCCTTGGAGACCAGTATCGCCACAAAGTGGGCTATGACACTCAAGTTGGCAAAGAGCATGCAGGCTGTGCCAATACCAATGACCCAGAAGAACGCCGTCCCCATGGCTTCTCGTAACTCCATGCCTTCTGCGCCTGCTCCCGGTTGGCCCGGAGATCGTGAAGCGGTTTGTTCTATCCCATCAGGCGTCAGGCCCATCTCTTCTGGCGTGCTTCTGGTGAAGATCATGGACGGCAGTGCAGCGGTAATGAAGGCTATTCCCCCCAGGGCCACAGCCCAACGCCATCCAAGAGAGGAAATAGCCAGCGCCATCAGTGGCAGCAACGCAGCGCCAGCACCGTGGAACACGCTGAGCAACGCAAGAGCCTGGGCTTTCTTTAAGTTGAACCAGTTGTTGAGGATTGGCGCGCCCGCGTTCAGGATGGACCAGTTGTAGGCTAGCCCCAGAGGTAGCGCGATGATGACGATGACTTGCCAGAGCGTCTGTGCGATGGCCAGCAGGAAGAAGCCGCCAGTGGAGATGAGGAGCCCCACTATCATGACGCGCCTGGAGCCGTAGCGGTCCATCAGCCAACCGCCCAGGGGAGCTGTTGCGGCGATGACTAGGCTCTCTACCGTGAACATCAGGGATATCTCTGCCCTAGTCACCCCCAGATCCTTTTCAAGGGGGAGCAAAAGCAGGCTACGGGCGTTCATGCCTACGCCTGAAGCCACAAACCGTGTGAGCGAAAGCACCAGCACGATTCGCCATCCGTAGAACAGTCCACCACTAAAGAGGTTGTTTATGGAAAGACGTTGTCCGCCGAGCACACTACTCCCCTTGGGTCACGTTGAAGACTGTTCAGCAGTGTAGGGGGACAAACGAAGCCTGTCCATTCAGAACGGACAGGCTTCGTGCAAGTTCAATGTCGTATCTGTGGTCTACGGCGCTCCACGGCGAGAGATGAATCGGTACGGATTTTCGTCAACCCGCGTGCTCCCATGAGGGGCTTATTGCTAAATAGACATAGGCCTTTGTGTTGAGATGCCATGTATTCAAGGTACAGGGGAGATATAAACAGGGCATAAACAAACGGCCAATGATATAAACAAAGAGTGTGGTCAGTGTGAAGAGTGGTGTTTGTGCTTTGCACAGTGGGTGATATACTCCCCCCACTATGCCAGATGTGCTATTGCTCTCAGACAATGACTTTCGACCCTTGCGAGAAGACCCGGCCTACGCCGCAGGCCCAATTGATTGCGTGGAACGTGCTATCCGTGCCCATGACCAGGGAAAGACGCGCTTCCAGGGCATGGTCGATAGGAACCCCGGCGAGTTTGAAGGCTTGCGCGTTGCGATGGCCGCGGGGACAGAGACCTTCACGGGGCTTCGACTCTTCGGAAACCCGCCTCACACGCGAGCTTTCATGCTCTTTGATGGCACCACCAGATCCATGTTGTCGTTAATGGACTACGGCGTCTTGAACTCCCTTCGCGTAGGAGCCATTTCCGGTGTTGCCGCAAAATACCTGGCTCCCAAGGGTGCCA
Organism: Dehalococcoidia bacterium; assembly: GCA_963694315.1. GTDB lineage: Bacteria > Chloroflexota > Dehalococcoidia > Lucifugimonadales > UBA1127 > UBA1127. The sequence goes on from CAVOCU010000001.1 coordinate 10,232, forward strand.
AGGTTATGGGCCTGCTGGGCTCTGGCTGGCAGTCACCCCCCCAGGTGCAATCCATCACTCACGCCGTTCCCGGCCTGGAATTGATTCGTGTGTACAGCCCCACAAAAGCCAATCGAGAGACTTTTGCTGCGCGGATGACGGAGATTCACGGCGTCACCGTTGAGGCCGTAGACACCATTGAAGAGGCTGTCCGTGGCGCAGACATCGTGGATTTGTGCGCCCCCGGCCACTTTGATGTGAAGGAACCGTTGCTGGAGATACCTTGGGTGAAGCCTGGAGCGTTGGTCATTTCCATGGCAGCCAGCCAGCTCACGGAAGAGTTCGTGCTGCACTCCCGCGTGGCCACGGTCAATTGGCAGAGCTTGGCAGAAGAGCCTGCTCCAAGGCCCCCGTACAGCGGACTTATTGAGAAGGGCCTCTTTTCTAGGGACGATGTCACGGAGCTTGGCCCAATCATGGACCGCAAAGCAGACCCGCGACGCACACCCGACGATACGGTGATTTATGATCTTACCGGCGGTAACGTCCATGACCTGTTCCTGGCAACATGGGCGTACGAGTGGGCCAAGGAACGCGGCTTGGGGTCAACGTTTACGCTCACCGGAGAGGACCTCCCCAGAGACCGGTAGGGCGCAAAAGACCCTAAGGGTCCCCCCTTCTTGTACCGCTAAGTGTGGTAGCCTGTCTGCCCAGCGTATTAAGACGCTGGTTATCGGTGGATTTGGGCCCAGGAAGGGGACAAAAGAATGGCATCGCAGGCGGAGATTAACAGGCTCAAGAAGCAGGTCGCAGAGAGTTCCCAGATACTCGACCACGAGGGTTTGGTCGATTTCCACGGCCACGTCAGCGCCCGCATCCCCGGCACCAACTCCATGCTCATCAAGCCCGTGCTGAAGGCCCACAACCAGGTCACGGCTAAGGACATTGTCGTCGTTGATTTAGAGGCCTACGCCGCAGGCACCGGCAGCCAGTGGAACCCCCGCTTGCAGAAGGGCCGCATCATTGATGCGCCACTGCCCCCGCGCGAGGCGATGATACACGTTGCCATCATGCTGGCCAGACCCGACGTCAACTCCGTTGTCCACACCCACCAACTCATCGCTACTTCTATCGGCGCGGCCAACGTGCCAATCATTCCTCTGTACAACCAGTCGATTCCCTTTGCCCCGGAGACGCCTATCTTCCCGCACCCGCGACTCATTACTACGCGAGAGGACGGCGAGGCTGTAGCCGATTGCCTGGGCGATCGTACTGGCGTTCTCCTACGAGGACACGGCGTGGTGGTGGTTGGCGAGTCCATTGACCACGCGGTCACCAACACCATCTACCTGGAGCGCGCCGCCATCATGCAGGTAGTCGCCTCTATCGTGGGCAAGCCCTACCCGTTGCCGGACGGATACGCTGAGGAGTGGCTGCCCGACTGGACTCGGCGTGCCTCTCACGCATACGAGTACTTCAAGTCGCTGGTACCCAGCTTGAACGGCTCAAAGGGCAAGAGCTAGGACGCATTCCCCTACCCCTCTGAGTAGTCGCGCCTCTGGTTCAACCCTTCTCTCAACTACCCCTCAGCTACCCATTTATAGGTGATGTGAAAACAATCACATTGATATGCTACAGGTGAAGCGGATGAGGAGGGGATGACCCGGGGGAAACCTAAAAACGCGACGGCCTGGCAGCCGGGAAGGAGACCAAAATGACCACGATGAGAGAGAGGGAACAGGTCCAGCGACTGGGTGGAGACGAGTTGAAGGGTCTGGTAGCGCTGCGTGAGAAGTTCGCGAAGAAGCCTCACCATCTCGACAAGTATGTTTGGGGCGCTCTGAGAATCGGTGTAGGGTGGATCTTCCTCTGGGGCTTCCTGGACAAGCTCTTTGGACTCGGGTTCGCAACGTCTAGAGAGAGTGCCTGGATCAACGGCGGCAGCCCCACCTTCGGGCTCCTGAACTTCGTCACCAAGGGGCCTTTCGCCGGGTTCTACCAGGGTATGGCCACCAGCGAGGTGGTTGAATGGGTGTTCATGCTAGGGCTTCTGCTCATCGGTGTCTCGCTCATGGTGGGCATCGGAGTGAGGCTTGCAGCGGCGGGCGGCGTGGCAATGGAGATCATGATGTACACGGCGGGGTTCATCTTCCTAGGCATCTTGCTGGTGGGCGGAGGCCAGTACCTGGGACTCGGAGGCTGGTGGAAGCTGACGAGGTTGGTGAAGTGGTTCCCAGTTCTTGAGTAACTGCCCTTTCCGGCTCGGGTCGACCTGACAATAGAACCCTGGAGCCTTAAGGCTCCAGGGTTCTATTCGCATAAAATTAGAACAAATGATTTGACAAATAACAAACACATGTTCTATTATTTTTTCCAGCGCAGGAATTCGGGAACGGAATCCCGGAGGGAGCGTCACTTAAAACGGAGGTAATGACAATGATGCAGATGACAGAAGAACATATCCAGATCAAGGTACAGCGACTTGAGGGCCTGAACGACCAGGTCAGGATCAGCATAGTGGACGAGACCAACAAGGGAGCCAGCGGTAAGTCCATTTGCATGGACCCGGAGAACGCAGCCCATATCGTTGGCCAGCTCTACCAGACTGGTCGACAGCGCGGCGCGCGCATCTCCCTTGAGGTTGGGCTGCTACCGGCGAGTTAGCCCGGGCTGGCTCGCGACAGCTATCTGGGTAGACTACCCCGCGCGCATTGAAAAACCGGTCATCCTGAACTTGTAGAAGGGCGGCTCTGACTACTGATTTCCCGCGCTGCTGCCAGGTCTTCAGGTGTATTGATGTCCATGAACGACTGGGCCTGGAAGCCCAGTCGTTTTACGTCAACCGTATCCAGCGGTTCCACAGGCCCTGCTGCTATCAGGTCACGCATGGCACAATGCCCGTAACCTCTACGGTCTGATGTGCCTGGCCTAACGCCCAACGCCCTCTGGTCGCCAGGAGGCGATTCCCAATCGCTGGGGTTTAACACCCTTGCTGATGAGGCCGCTTGGCGTTTCTTCAAGCAACTCGGTCATGGCAGATTGAAGTCGCTCGTCCTTGTCCGTTTCTGCTTCAACCCCCAGTCTTTGCCTCAGATACTCCAGCGCGCCAGCCTTGTCTGCCTCCAACCGGGGTAGGGTAGACGCAAACATCTCCAGGTCTGGGTAAACGTCCATCTCCCAGAAAACGTGTATGAGGTCCGGCAGCGTGGGTAGAGGGATTGGATCTGAGCCGTGGACGCGTTTGTAAAATGGCGTCTCTATCATCCCCGGAAACTCCATCATCACCACCACCAAAACCCTGTCCGTCGCCATTTGTGCGAGCTTCAGGATGAAGGGGCCTACGTCCTGCACGTGATGGAGCACTAAAGAGCAAAGCACAATGTCAGCCGTTTTAACCTCAGCGGCTTTCCAGTCGGATGTGATAGCCGTAATGTTCGTAATGCCTCGCTCTACCGCAATGCTTTGCAGCAGTTCCATCGAGTCACTCGATGGGTCTACCACGGTGACGTGTTTGGCGCGAGATTCCAGTGGGATTGCATAGCATCCAGTGCCGCCGCCAACATCGAGAACGGCGGTCTGCGGCCCTATAACTGCGTACAGGCTGTTCAATACAGGGTCGTCTGTCCTGTCGGGGTTGTCTTGACGAACGGCGAAGCGACTCCCACGGTGGCCATGGCCGTGACCATGACCTCCCTTGTTCCCATGGAGCACTGCAGTCTCTCGTTCATAGGCGTCAATCTGCTCGTGCTAGGCGGTAAATACTGATGCCATGCCGTATCTCCGTTCTCGGGTGTTTGACGATGTTAGGGGCCCAGCATATAGTGAACTTCCCCTGCCGTGAAGGCACGGAGCGCGGCATTGATGGAATCATGAATGGGGAATGGAGGTAGGGTATGGCTCAAGTAGTTGGGTACACACTAGATGCGTTCATTGAAGACGTTCGAAAGGCCTTTGCCGATTCGGATGACGCCAAGGTTCAGGCACAGACAGTGGCCGGGGACATGGGTACGCTCTTGCAAGTTCCAAACTTGCTGGACGGAAAGATTGAGATACCGGAGACGGGCACAGCTGTCGCCAGCCTTCACCATGACACGGATTACGGCCATCCAGCCCCCGGGTTCTGGCTGATGTGCAATGTCCAGACCAGGAGTGGCGCAACGGTCGGCGTCCACCCCCATGACCACGGTGCGGCATGGGTTGTGTACGGGGTCTACTCCGGCGCTATCCAGCAGACAACATGGCGATGGGCCTTCCATGAGCCTGACCGCACGGTTCCTCACCTTGACGAGGCCGGTCAGTGGGTTCAGAAGCCCGGCGAGGTAGCATTCTTCATGCCAGGTGCCATCCACGCCCAGAAGAACATCAACGACGGCCCTTCAGTGGTCATTCGACTTGAGGCGCAGAAGCTTGATGGCGTGATTCGGCATAGCTACAACCTGGAGACTGAGGCCGCTACCATAGTCGGCTAATTACGATAATTACAAGGAGTGAACACACAATGGCCCTGAAAGACACCATTGCCGTTGGTATGGCAACCCCCCAGGCGTTTCTGCGCAACCCCATAGATATGAGCCAGGTACGGACCGTGGCCCAACGGGCGGAGGCTCTGGGCTTCCGCGACCTTTGGACAACGGAGAACACCCTGGGGCCAAACAACAGCCTGGAGCCCTCCGTGCTCCTGAGCTACGTCGCCGGATTGACTACCACCATCAGGCTTGGTGTGTCAGTAGTGGTGTTCCCCTTTCACAGCCCCATCAACGTAGCTCGGCGTTACGGCACCCTGGATCAGGTGAGCAGCGGTCGGGTTACGCTGGGCCTTGGGATTGGCAGGGGCGATGCTGCACAGTACGCCGCCTTTGGGCTTCCCTTTGAGCGAAGAGTGACCCGGTTCACAGAGGGTGTGGAACTGCTGAAGGCCCTGTGGACAGAGCCTGTGGTCAATTTTAAAGGCGAGATATTCCAGATAGAGGGCGCGACGATGGAGCCAAAGCCCATACAGAAACCACACATACCCCTCTGGATGGGTGGAGTACACCCCAACGTGCTCAAGCGCACCGCGGCCATTGCGGATGGGTGGATGGGGGCTGGAGGCAACACCACATCCCAGTATCCGGGCCTGGTTGCTACCCTACGGCAGGAGCTTGAGGCAGTAGGTCGAGACCCGGCCACGTTCCCTACGTCCAAGCGCATCTACGTGTCTGTGAGCGAGGTGCCCGGCGAGGCCCTTGCAGAACTGACGCACTTTTGTCAGACGACGTATGGTAACGGCGATAACGCCGCTGACCAGGGCATATGCGGCACCCCGGAAGAGGTGAGGGAGCAGTTGGAATCCCTGGTTGCTACTACAGGCCCTGACCACTTGTTGCTGCACCCCGTGACCCGCTTTGTTGAGCACGTGGACGCGGTGGCAGAGATTGTGGGCCTGAAATAGAGATTATCGCTTGACGGCGGAATCACAGCAGTAGATTCTGTTTAGTGACCCTGGATAACGGGGTAAAAGGGGAGGGTATCAATGCTTTCACAACGGGAAAACGAGCTTCTGTCTCAGGTTGGCCCCGGAACGCCTATGGGAGAGCTGTTCAGGCGGTTCTGGCTCCCTGCGTTGCTATCATCGGAGCTCCCTGAGCCGGACTGTGCACCGATACGTCTGCGGCTGCTCGGCGAAAACCTGGTGGCCTTCCGTGACACGGATGGTAAAGTCGGCGTCATCGATAACGCATGCCCACATCGTCGCGCCAGCCTGTTCTTCGGTCGCAACGAGGAGTGCGGACTCCGCTGTGTCTATCACGGCTGGAAGTTCGATGTGAACGGCGATTGCGTGGACATGCCCTCGGAGCCTGCCGAGAGCAACTTCAAAGATAAGGTCAAGATTAAGGCATACCCCGCAGAGGACTTCGGCGATTGCATCTGGATATACATGGGGCCACCGGAGTTGAAGCATGACCTGCCCCAATTCGAGTGGGCGCGTGTGCCTGCCAACCAGCGTCGGGTTTCGCGATGGATTCAGGACTGCAACTACATGCAGGCTTTGGAAGGCGACCTCGATTCGACCCACGTGTCCTTCCTGCATAGGTGGATGGACGTGGAGCAGGCCATGCCCTGGGACCCGCAGCAGAAGGAGCGACGCCGCAAGACGAATAGCGGTCAGGCGTTGTTGTACCGTGAGGGAGCCCCCCGGTTCTCCGTCAAAGAGACCGACTTTGGCATGATCTACGGTGCACGTCGACCCGCGGGCGACGACGAGTACTACTGGCGGCTCACCAACTGGATGCTGCCCGTGTACACTATGCCGCCCCAGCCCACGTCCTGGTTTGGCCACGCATGGGTGCCGGTGGACGATGAGCATATCTCTGTGGTGTCTTTCAACTGGAACCCCAACGAGCCGCTGAACACGCCTACGGCCAACAATTCCGGCAACATTGAGCTTGAGCGTTGCCAGATGCCCTTCCCGGACGGCTTTGTCATAGACACATGGCGTGATGTCCGTCAGGCCACCAATGATTACAAGATTGATAGGGAGCTTCAGCGCACCGGAAACTACACGGGCATTGGGCCGCAGCGAACCCAGGACGTCATGGTCAATGAGACCCAGGGCGGGGTGTCAGACCGGACCAAGGAGCACCTGGGCACGACGGATATGGCTATCATTGCCGCGCGACGGAAGTTATTACGATTGGCCCGGGAGCTTCAGGAGGGCATAGAACCTGTGGCGGCAATGCAGGGCGATATGTATCACATTCGCGCCATTGATGTGGTGACGAGCGAGTCGGACATCGTCAGCGTCCTGGAAAAGCACGGTGACATAGGCGTCGCGACGAACTAACTCTAGTGTGGGTTACGTAAGGGCGTAGACCACGCCATCGACGGCAACGCGCCCTTCGTTTGTCAGCTTGATGAGTTGGCTTTCAATCTGCTCCTTGCCAATGCGGAGCCGCTCTTCAGGCAGGGTTGGGTAGATAGTCTGGAACAGCTGATCAATGGTCTGTGGGGCCGTTGCAAGCTCAGCCAGAAGCTGCTCTTCCCTGCGTAGTCTGTGGTCAATGAGTTGCTGAATGCGCCCTCCCGGGTCTGTCAGAGGCCTGCCGTGTCCTGGGTAGATAGTCCCAGGCCGCAGGTCGCGCAGCATCACCAGGGTTTGCACATACTTCCCCAGGTCGCCCTCGCTTGGCCGCACCACCGTGGTGGTTACGCCCAGCACAGAGTCTGCGGATAGCATCACGTTTCGCTCAGGGATAATCACTGCCAGGCTTCCCACGGTATGCCCGGGCGCGTGGACTACTTGTAACGTCAGACCTCCCAGGTCGTAGGACTCGCCACCCTCCAGAACCCTGTCGAGCGTCGCTGCCCCCCAAAACCGTTCAGCCTCTATTGCCACTTGGTCCAACCTGTGTGCAGATGTGGGGGTGCCAATGTCGTTGTGGATACGGAGTGCACCGCCACCGTGGTCGCCGTGCCTGTGGGTGATGAGTATCTCCGTGAGTGGTGGCCCGCCGACGCTCTTGAGGTACGTCATTCGCGCGATGTGGTCGTCCTCGTTGTCCCAGCCAGAGTCCACGAACATGGAGGCGTCTGTACCCTGTATCAGGTACACGTTAGGGGAAGGGATGCCGAAGGGCTTCCGTCCGTGGGCAAGCTGATGGATGCCGGGTTCAAGTTCCAAGTAATTCCGCCTTACAGCGTTGATGTGGGTTTGTGTAGGGGGAAAGTCAGCCGGTGGCAGCAGAAGCCGTGAAGGTTAGTTCTTCTCGGCTTCAGTGCCGTAGAGCGTCCTGATGACGTCTTGAATCTTCTTTGCTGCCTCAACGCCCTGGCGTGAGCCTACCAGGTAGTGCGCTTGGTAGACGTGGTCACGCGCAGCATACAATCGCTTACTGATTTCTTCAGTCTCGCGCCCTTTTCTGGCAAAGGCCACTTGGGCGTCCGCTTCTCGCCAAACCAGGTTCATCTCAATCTCTCGACTGAAATACCCCTCTTCGTCTCCGGTTCCCGCCAGCCGTGCAATGAAATCCAGCAGCGTATCAGCCGCCAGGTCTTCAATATTCTCTACGGGATCGGTGTCATTCCATGACCAGTTCATGTTTGTAGCCGTCCCTTCTCCCCCAGTATGCGATGGCACCAGCATAATGGAAATGCCTCTGCCTTGTCACGGAGTGAGGCGAGACGAGGCTATAATAGCCGCAATCTCAATGCGGGAGAGGTGCCTTTGAATCTGTCAGCGTCAGACATTCACAATCTCTACCAGCCTAGCAGGTGCAGCCTGCGTGTCTATCTGCTGGCAAATGGAGAGCCACAGGCCGAAGAAGGTACGTTCTCCGCCATGCTCCGGGATTTGGGCGCACAACATGAAGCTAAGTATCTTGAGACTTTGGGCGATTTCGCAAGGCCAGAAGGTCGTACCCAGGAAGAACGGTGGGCTGACACACAGCGCCTGGTGAATTCCCTGGCGCCTATCATCTACCAACCCGTCCTCATAGCAGCTGCGCCGCCTGAGATGGGTAATCACAAGGTCGTCGGCATTCCTGACCTGCTGCTTTTGCAGGACGGCCTATACGTCATACGCGACGTGAAGCTGGCGCGGAACGTAGAGAACAACAGACATCCGGAGATTGTGGGGCAGCTTAGCCTGTATGGCTGGTTGTTCCGTGAGGCTTTTGGCGTTCCTCCAGCCGCATTGCAGCTCTTGTTGGGAGACGGAACGGTTGCGGAGCTTCCTGACGATGAGGGTAGCGGTGCAATGGACGCCTTGGGAGAAGTGCTCCAGCTTGGTGCGTTGCCGGAAGAGCCGTATGAGCCTGTTGGCTGGAGCAAGTGCAGCGATTGCGGCTACAAAAAACGATGCTGGGATAAAGCAACCAAACGGCAGGACGTTGCAATCCTCCCGGGCGTTGACCAAGGGTTTGCACGGTTCCTCCGTGACCAGAAGGTTAATTCCGTTCAGCAGTTGCTGGAACGTTTTGATGCTTCAACCCTCGCTGGTGCCTTGCGTCCTTGGGGTCAGCGTATGCAGAAGGTAGGCGCAAAACTGGCGAACAGCGTGATGGCCCACGCAGTAGCCCGAGTCACGGGCGAAGTGCAGCACCTCAGCCCGCCCCAGTTCCCGGAGTCGCCGAACTACATCGTGTTCGATATCGAAGGCATGCCGGCCTATCTGGACGATGATGAGAAGGCATACCTCTGGGGCACCCAGGTGTACGGAGAGAACGGCACGCCCTTCACGCCCGCGCTGGCGGGATTCCATGAAGAGGGAGACCGGGAGGGTTGGTTTGATTTCCTGGCCAACTGTCAGGCTGTGTTTGAACTTCATGGTGACCTGCCCATCCTGCACTGGGGCAGCTATGAGAAGACAAAGATCAACCAGTACCTTGCGCGGTACGGAGACCTGAAAGGCATCGCCTTGCGCATCCGCGAGAACCTTGTTGACCTGCTACCCATGACCCAGCGCTCCTTCGCCCTGCCAGACCCCTCGTACACGTTGAAGCTAGTGGAGCTGCGGGCTGGCTACAAACGCACTATGGACGAGTTCGGTGGAAGCTGGGCCATTGTGAACTATGCCCTGGCTGTAGAGTCCAAGGATGAGGTGATCCGCAAGGAAGTCATGGATCAGATTGTGAAGTACAACCGTGAGGACCTTGAAGCCACCTGGGCTGTTTTTGAGTGGCTTCGCAGCATTACGCCCATGAATAACACATAATCGCGGGCGGGTGTATACTCTCTCCAATCATGTTCAGGTATATGTAAGGGAGGGAAAAATGCTAACGCAAGAAGACAATGTACTGTTGACCAGGACAGGCCCTGGCACTGCAATGGGGGATCTCTTCCGTCGATTTTGGCAGCCGGTACTCCTGAGCGAGGAGCTACCTACCGCTGACTGCGACCCCGTTCGTATCAAGGTTCTCAGTGAGACTCTGGTGGCGTTTCGTGATACCAACGGCAACGTCGGCGTCGTCGATAACTTCTGCCCTCATCGGCGCGCCAGCCTGTTCTTCGGTCGAAACGAAGAATGCGGCCTCCGCTGCGTCTATCACGGCTGGAAATTCGATGTGAACGGCGACTGCGTGGACATGCCGTCTGAGCCTGCCGAGAGCAACTTCAAAGACAAGGTTAAAATCAAGTCGTACCCGGCTCGCGATTACGGTAGCTGCATCTGGGTCTACATGGGTCCCGTAGAGTTGATGCCCGGGTTGCCCCAACTAGAGTGGGCCACGGCACCGGAAAGCCATCGCAACGTTCGGCGTTGGCTCCAGGAGTCCAATTACATGCAGTCCACAGAAGGTGAGATTGATACGTCCCATGTGTCCTTCAATCACCGGTGGTTTGACCTCAGCAAAGCCCCGCGCCAGAACATTGGCAGGCGAATGAAGAACGGCCAGGCTTTGACCAACTTTGACGGCGCTCCCCAACTTACTGTCAAGGAAACCGACTACGGCTTCGTCTATGGTTCCCGAAGGGACGTGGGTGATGGCGAGTACTACTGGCGGGTAACCCAGTTCATCCTGCCCTTCTACAGCCTTATTCCCAGCCCCGGCGAGCGTGAAGGTGGCCGTTGCTGGGTGCCCATGGACGATGAGCACATCTCCGTCTTCCAATACTCCGTCAGCACGGGTGACGCCTTCACTGACGAGCAGCGGAGGCTGATGAACGTAAGTCCTGAGAAGCTGCTTCGAGTGAAGTACAAGTTCGCTGACGGCTCGGTTGTTGATACATGGCAGCCTGAGCGACAGCTCCACAACGACTTCCTCATCGACCGAGACATGCAGCGCACGGTCAACTACACGGGTATTGCCAGCGGTCGTGAGCAGGATATGGCTATGACAGACAGCATGGGCTCCATTGGTGATCGCACCAAGGAACACCTTGGCACCAGTGACACCGCCATCATCTCTGGTCGCCGCATCCTGCTCCGCATGGCCCGTGAGTTGCAGGAGGGTATTGAGCCCTACGCCCCAGCGCACCCGGAGGTCTTTGCTGTCCGGGCCATAGACGTGGTGGACACGCAAGGTGATTTCTTCAAACTCCTGGAGGAGAAGGCGGAGTTAGGCAAGGCTCAGACTAGAGTCAGCGCCTAAACGCTGTTAGATAGGCTTAGTAAAGGAATCCCGCTCCAAATATTGGGGCGGGATTCTTTTTTAGTTGGTTAGACATAATAGAGTGAAATGCAGTGGCGTAGCTGGGGTTGGTGCGATATGCCGTATGTTTGGCTGCGGAATTGTCAGCGTGCCAAGCTGACGCTGAACAGTCGTTGACTGCTGTTTGGCACACGGATACACTCCCCGTGGTTAGGGATAACCGCTGGTAGCGACATAATGGAGGAGAAGCATGGCAGACCTGAAATTTGCCTTTTGGGACTCTGTTGGCGGGTACAACGTAGAAGGCGAAAGTATGGCTGATGTCTACGAGAGGCATATTAAGCTGGCCCAACATTTAGAGGAACTTGGCTGGCATTCCTACTTTGTCATTGAACACCAGAACTCTCCAGTGGGCAGGATTACTGCCCCCACTGTCTACCTCACCGCAATTGCTCGCGCCACAACCACCCTGCGTATCGGTGCAATGATGTGGCAGCTGCCCTTCTACCACCCTATGCGTTTGGCCCAGGAGGTGGCGATGCTTGACCACCTCTCCCACGGTCGAGTCGAGTTCGGGTCTGGCATTGGCGTCCACGAACACGAATTCATGCGCTGGGGAGTCGATTACTACCAGCGGGCTGCTATGAGCGAAGAGGTGCTCACCCTGGTCAAGATGGCATGGACCCAGGACGAGGTCACCTTTGCAGGCAAATATTTCCAATTTGATGAGGCGCTGCCGCAGCCCAAGCCCTTCCAGCAGCCGTATCCGCCCATCTGGGCAGCGGTGCATAGCGATGCGGCTATGGAGTTTGCCGCACGTAATAACCTCAACGTCTCCCAGAACCTGGACACAGATGAAGTGGTGGCCAGGAAATTTGACCTGTTCCGGAAGATATGGCGAGAGTGCAATCATCCGGGATCCATGCCCGGGATTTTCCTTCAACGGCAGGTCCACGTTGCTGAGACAGACGAGAAAGCCAATGCGGAAGCGCGCGAGTATCTGGCATCTCCCGAAGGTGGCGCGGTTCGTGTAGGTGGCGGGCCCATCGCGGAGACCCGCATCGGTTGGGGAACCCATGCCAGGGGTATGGGTAGCGACAGCGAACGACCCGATGATGCAGAGCGGGGCCGCACCATGATGCAGGCTGCCAAAGACTATGACTACAACATTGAGAATGGGCTGGCTTTGGTGGGAAGCCCGGAAACGATCATCCGCCTACTTCAGGAAGGGAAGAAACTCATCGGGTACGATATTTTCTGCACCAACCATCAGATAGGCCGGATGCCTCCTGAGTTGGTCACAAATTCCATAGAGCTCTTTGGGAAAGAGGTTATCCCCGCGTTCAAGTAGGGGTCTTCGACCCTTTTGCCAAGTGACCTTCTGCTCTCCCCATCGGGGGAGGGTTGGGGGGGTATTCCAGTGAACGGTGACTCTTTCTAGGCCTGCACTGCCCAAGACTGAGCCAGGCCCGGGAAGTCCCGGGCCATTTCATCAAGGGTGTCTTGGGATAGCAACGCATAGGAGCCTGTGGCTTCCACAGCTACCCGACCGTCAGCCAGCGAAACCCAGCCTTTGGTGTTGATGATGTTCCCCCGCCCACCGCTCTTCTCCGCCGTAGCTGTCACGCGCTCGTCCGATGGTATTGGCAACCTGAACCGAAGCTCCAGTCGCGCTGACATACCCCAGCAGTTCTCCAACACTGGAACGCGACTCATCACCTCGTCCAGCAGGGCCGTGATGATTGCGCCGTGGAGGAAGCCCGGAAACCCCTGGTGGTGCGCCTTCCCCTGGTACGTCGTTACCACTTGGTTGCCCTGTCTCTCAAAGGTGAGCTGCAAGCCGCCAGTGTTTTTGGGGCCGCAGGCAAAGCACTGACCGTAGTCGGAATCATCGTTCAGGGAGATGGCCCTCGGAGGGTCAAAAAATTCTATGGTCAACGCGTCACCTCATTACAACATTACAACGGGTATAACCCGCTATAGGAGTGGCTTGACTCAGGGGCCTCTGGTTCCGATGCTTAACCTTGAGCTGGTTGGGCACCTGCAGCCGTAAGCCTGTCCTTCGCAGCTACTATCACATCGTCTGGGAGTGGTCCTTTAGCAGCTGCGGTGATGTTGTCATCCAGATGTTCCGTGCTACTAGTTCCAACAATCGTGGTGTCCAGTCCGGGGTGGGAAAGGGTGAAACGCAGCATGAACTCCATGCGAGTCATACCCTCTAGCAACTCATCCAGCTTGGAACTGTCCCACCAGTCTTGCATGGTCTCGTTGGGCAACATGTAATACCTACGGCCCTCCCAATCGTCAGGGGTACCCCGGGCCACGCCACCACGGACGATGATGCCCATCCCTGCATCAGACGCCTTGGTGATGACACCTTCATGCTCGCGTTGCAGGGCTGAGTAGGGTATTTGAAAGACATCGAACACGCCCATATCAATCTGCTCATGGAGTGTGGGCAAGACCCCAGACACGCCAACGAAGCGAGTTTTGCCTTCGTCTCGCAGCTTCAGCAGCTCCGCCAGAGCTTCCTCAGCATCAAATTCATCACGGCCAAGACTGCGATGGAACTGAACCACGTCAAGGTGGTCTGTCTTAAGGGTGCGCAAACTGTGCTCTACGCCTTCCCGAATGTTCTTGGCGGTGTGGACGTGGTCAGAGCCCTGCGGAGCGTTGGGTACACAACCACACTTGGACGCCAGCACGTACTCTGAGCGTCTGTGAGAAATGAACTTACCTATCAACTCCTCGCTTCTGCCGTAGTCAATGGAGGTGTCAATGAAGTTGATGCCCTTGTCTAAAACCTGGTTGAGCAGCTTGTCAGCAGCTTCGTCGCTGATGGCGGGGCCTGTCGTCCCCCCTCGCAGCTCCATAGCACCAAAGCCAAGAGTTGTTACCTGCAAGTCCGTACGGCCAAGGGCACGCCTTGGTATAGCATCCATATGTGAATTTCCTATGGTTTCGGTTCTTCCCTGTAGAAGCCAAGAGCCTTCAGCACAGGGGTGTCCGTGAAGCTGAACAGGAACGCTGGCTCCGTTGAGGATTCGTTGACATGTTCGTGGAAGGCCCAGCCCGGGACGCAGAACGTATCCTTGTTCGCCCAGTCCAGCTTCTGATCGCCAACCAGCGTGTGCCCCTTCCCCTCCACCACGTGGTAGACGGAGCTGGTCGTATGGCGATGGGCCTTTGTGCGCTCGCCCGGCCGCAGGAGTTGAACGAAGCAGGCTATCGTCGGCATAGCATGGCCGCCGGTGCTGGGGTTGGTGTACTCCATCATTACGCCGTCGTAGGGGCTACCGTCCTCACCTGTTGCCAATCGCTCCAGGGCTTCTCGCGTGCGATCCCAGGGGTAGTACATCAGCGGTGAAGAGCCTTCTTCTTTGCGCTCAATCCACGTGGGTTGCAGTGCCATGCTGCCGTATTTGGCCAGCGATGACCCTGGAAACTCGGTGATAGGCTGAGTGTCCTCCGAGTACGGGTCGTGGAAGGACATCTCCAGAAAATTCACTAGAGGCAAATCAAGCCCGTCCAGCCATATCATGGGATTCTTCGTATCGTTGCCGTGGTCGTGCCAAGCCCACGGGGGCGTTAGCACCAAGTCGCCTGGCAGCATAGGGAACCGCTCGCCTCCTACCGACGTGTAGCCGCCGTCACTCTCAATGATGAAGCGCAGCGCAGCGGGCGTGTGCCGGTGCGCTGGGGAAATCTCGCCTGGAAGCACCGTTTGGATGCCCCCGAACAGTGTTTGCGTTGTGGCAGTCCGGCCACCAAGTCCCGGGTTCATAAGCCGGAGAACCCGCCGCTCAGCTTCCGCTGTTCCAACCAACTCTGTGGCGCGTATGGCTTGGGGTCGAATGTCTTTCCAGCTCCATACGTACGGAGTGACCTTGCTGGCGGGTTCCCGTGCTTGAATGTCGCCCATGACCGTCCAGAGGGGCGCGACGTTATAGGCTTCCAGTTTTTTGTAGTATTTCTGTAGTTCTTCCGTAGTAGTCTGTTTGCTGGACACTTCCACGTCGGCCTCCTCTGGGGTCAGATTACTAGTTGATTTACCTATGCGTGGGCTTTGGCTGTAATGGGCCCTAAGTACTTCTCAAACCAGTCAAAAGTCCTGGCCCAGCCGTCTACTGCAGCCTCTACGCGATAGTTTGCGCGGCTGGTGATGAAAAAGGCGTGTCCTGCGCCGTCATAACGGTGAAACTCATATGTCTTGTTGTGCTTCTTTAGCTCAGCCTCGTGGATGTCCACTTGCTCAGGGCTGGGCCTTGCATCATCGTTGCCAAAGAGCCCCAGTAAGGGGCACGATAAGTTGGGCGTCATGTCTAACGGCGCAACGGGCGCTGCGGCAGTCAATTCTTCCTTGGTGACAACCACGCCGCCGCCCCAGCAATCCACTGCTGCATCAAACTCAGGGATGTTGCAGGCTGCGATAAACACCTGACGACCGCCTGAGCAGAACCCGATGACGCCGACTTTGCCGTTCAGGTACGGTTGTGCCAGCAGATATTGGACGGTTCCCTTGGTATCACCTATGAACTGGGCGTCCGGGACGCCTCCGGCCTCGCGGATTGCTGCTGACATCTCAACCGCAGTGCCTGGCCCCTTCCGGTGGTGAAGGTTCGGGCAGATGGCGGCGTAGCCCTGGGATGCTAGCTTCCTCGTAATCTCCTTGATGTCCTGATCCCATCCGGGCATGTGATGGATTACCACAACACCGGGATGGGGCCCGGGACCCATAGGCCTGGCAAAGTAAGCTTCAATTTCCGTTCCGCCATCGCCTTCAATGACAACGGTTTCTGCGATCATACCTTCGTACATAGCTTTCCTCCCTACGTTTTGGCCTATTTTATTGGCCTAGCTTTTGGTCGCCACAGTGTCCCATGCTCATGCTTCGCGCGCAAGCGAGATGCGTTATCTTGCAACCCTCCTAGCTCCCCGCTACCCTGCTCCCAATAGAAAATGGAGCCACGTGAGTATAAGGAGGTACCTGATGCCGAAAGTGAATAAGGTAGCCCACATCGTGCTGGCAGTAAAAGACGTGATGGCGTCTGTGAAGTTCTACACTGAAGTCCTTGGCATGGAAGCCGTTGATCTCAAGGAAAACCACAAAGCAGCGTTCCTGTCCTTTGGTACCCAGCACCATGACGTTGCCGTTTTTGAGGCCCCGGACGGTGCCGAGCGAGGGCAGATTGGCCTCAACCACTTCGCTATGCAGATAGAGGGTGGCATACTTGAGCTCAAAGAGATGCACCAGCGACTTCTGGATCATGGGGTGACCATCACCCATACAACAGACCACATAATTACCAAGAGCGTGTACTTCTTGGATCCGGACGGTAACCAGCTGGAGGTTTTTGCCGAGGGGTTTGAAGTTCCCAGTGAAGGCCTGAATTTCATTCGACAGGGCACCTACCACGTGAAGCTCCTGGAGTTAGAAGTTCCCGCTGCCAGCTAGATAAAAGCCAATTGTCATTCTGAGCGTAGCGAAGAATATAACAACTTGCTTGGCCGCCGAAAGACTAAATACGACGCATAAGTAACTGCCCTTCATGGTTATCCATGAAGAGCAGTTTATATCTAAAGGCTTAAGTAACCGTAGGAATATAGGTCTAGGACATCGTCCTGGTGAGTCAATTTCTAGCTCTTGTATTCCTTTTCCATAGCGTAGATGTCCTGTAGCCCCAACAAGTCTGCAATCTCCGTCCGATACTGCGGCGTACTGATAGCACCATTGTCGCGCAGTTCCGTCATAGCGCGTTTCACCGCATCGTAGACCACCGTCAGCGTGTAGCCTGCCAGCATCAGCTTGAAGCCCAGTTCGGCTACTTCGCCCGTCGTTGCTACAGGGTCAGCGCCGTTGAACACCTTGGGCAGGTCAGCCATCTCCCGGGCGCACGTCTCCAGATCTTCTTTAGTTTTTACTCCATCCACAAACACCAGGTCAGCCCCCGCCGCGTAGTAGGCCTTGCATCGACGGATTGTGTCCTCCCAACCGTTGACCTGCAGGGCGTCCGTCCGTGCAATGATGACGAAGTCCTTGTCTTTGCGTGCGTCCAGGGCTGCGCGCACTTTCTGAACGTGCTCCTCCATAGGGATTACGTCCTTCCCAGCAAAGAATCCGCACTTCTTTGGGAACACCTGATCCTCAATGTGGATGCCGCTCACCCCAATCGACTCGTACTCCTGCACTGCACGATGCACATTGATTGCGTTGCCGTACCCCGTATCGCAATCGGCCACCACCGGCACTTCCACCGCGTTGGCTATATACCGAGCGTTGGCCACCATCTCCGTCTGGGTCAGCAGTCCTACGTCTGAGAAGCCGTGCTCAGCGGAAGTGCCAGAGCCAGTCATGTACACGGCCTTGAACCCCACAGATTCTGCAATCTTGGCGTGGAGGGCGTTGAGGCAGAATGGTGCTACTACCATCTCGCCGCTGCTCAGCATCGCTCGAAGCCTGGTTGTTCTCTCGTTTGCCATGTTGGTTCTCCTTCTCATAAATTGAGGTCTTCCTATTCCCAATGTGCCGGGTGGGAAGACCTCATCCTGGGGCAACCGTCAGGTCATGGGGAGGGCAGGGAAGATAGGTCGGCTTGGCTACAGAATCATGGACTCTGCAGCTACCGCTTTCAAGGACATATCCTGCGATGCCTTCACGGCGGCTGAACGGATGCGATACAGGTCACCGTGTTGAGGGGCGTACGGCTCAATGCCTTCTTGAAAGTCAGCCAACTCTCGTAGCAGCCTGCGCCGAGCGCCGATGATGGCCGCATCTGACGTTCCTAAATGCTCTTTGTTCCTGTCGCTGATGGCTCCCATACCTTCTATTACTGCCATGTCCTGGGCTTGGATGCCCTTGATGCCGCTGTAGCTCACCGTTTGCTGCTTTGTGCGGTCAATGAGGTAGTCATTACCCTTATTGGCATAAGCTTTATAGCTCAATGGCATCACCAGCTCGTGGAAGATGCCGCCTGTCTCGTACTCCGTGCGTTCAGCAGCCGTTAGAGCCCTGCGTGGGTGCCACGATGCTCGGAAGACCAGTGATGTGTTGTCGTCGGCAGGCACATACATGTTGCCCGTCATCACCGCATCTTCCTCTGCGGGGACTATTGTCCCGTAGGGTAGCATCCAGGGCGTGATACGCCAGTAGTACTTCCCCTCCGGCGTCGTGCGCCGCGCGCCAATGATCAGACCATACTCGGTTTCGTCCAGGACAAACCGTGGAGACTTGTCCTGTAAGGCGGTGCCCTGAGCATCGGAGTTTGACACGGTCAGTGTGTAATCGGCGGGCTTCAGGCTGCTGTGTAGGAAGCTGATGTGGCTGGAGTCTATGCCACCTTCCAATGCTTGGAGCCAATTGCATTCCTGAAGGCACTTGGTCAGAAACAGGTTTTCTTCCGGGCAGGAAGCCCACCCCAGGTCTGGAAGCTGCGGTCTGCGGTCTGGGGGCCCCATGTAGGCCCATACCACAACTCCGCGCTCTTCAGTGGGATATGCGGCTATCTTCACCTTGTTCTTGAAGTTGCTCTCTGCCGGCTCAGACGGCATGTCTACGCAGTTACCCTCTGCATCAAACTTCCAACCGTGGTAGACGCACCGCAGGCCGCATTCCTCGTTCCTGCCGAAGAACATACTTGCGCGACGGTGTGGGCAGTAGTTGTCGATGAGCCCTACTACTCCGTCCGTGTCTCTGTATGAGATGAGTGACTCTCCAAGGATTCTCACTCGCACGGGAGGGCAGTCTGGTTGGGGTACTTCTTCAGACAGAAGTGCAGGAACCCAGTATCGGCGTAAATACTCGCCCATAGGTGTACCAGGGCCAACATGGGTCAGCAGGTCATTCTCTTCAGTGCTGAGCATTTACTGCCTCCCGCGTGTCTACGTGGGGTTGATGGCATAAAGATACACCCCTCCCTACGTAGGAGGTAAATACCAAGGGGGCTGCTCTAGAGCAGCCCCCTTGAGACAACACCATATCTGCGCCTTCAATGTGTCTGTTCAACACAGAGGCATACAGTGTGAATATTCCCCTAGGTGTGAAGCACGGTATTACCCGCTCTCTCCCATCTCAGGACGAGTCACATCACCTGCTGTTAAAGCTTTTAGCTCTTACCTATACGGAAGAGCTTGGTGCCGCAGGTCCCGCAGGTGCCCTGAGTGGCCGGTCGGCCATTCTTCAGGGTAACAGGGGTAGGTCCGCTGATCTCTCGCTTGGTTCGGCATTTGAAGCAATAGGCTTCCATGTTGACGCCTCCTTCTCCTAGCTAATAACGTAGCGACCATAATAGTTAGCCGTAGCTTTGTCAACAGGTTTGTTGCTTGATTCTTGACTCGTCTGCTAGTAATTGGGCTTTTCTGGGGCTGTTTGGAAGGCGATAGCTAGGGCGGTTCTATGTCCCAACCATGTCCATATCCACTCAAAACAAGCGCTGGTCTGCCATTCGGAATCGTGTATCATGGGCGCACTTTGGGTCAGGAGGGGGTAGAGCATGTCTTGGATTAGAGAGGCAGATGAGCAAAAACCGCCCATCATCAGGGTCATGTCCATCAACCCGGCGGCTATGGATGCCGTCAGTGCTAACAACGCCAACATCACCTTTGGATCATCCGCGCTTACCAGGGTGCAGGAGGAGGTCATCTCAGGAGCGGTGTCTGCTGCCCAACTGTGTAGGTACTGAACGATGTCCCACGGAGGGTTCCTCCGTCAGCATTCAGACGACCCTGTGCTTGCCAGCCACATCATGCATGATTACACCAAAGCTGACCTTGACCCTACGACGAGGGCGATGCTCGATTTTGCGGTCAAGCTGACCAAAGAGCCGTGGTCTATGGTGAAGGGCGATGTGGAGAAGCTTCGAGATGCAGGCTTGAGCGATGAACAGATTTTGTCTGTAGTTCTTATCACCTGCAATTTCAACTTCATGGCCCGTATGGCTAACGCCCTTGGTGTGGAGCTTGGGGAGGGGCGCCAGGAGCAGATTGAAGAATGGCTCAGCCCAGAAGCTGCTGCCCAAGAGTGGCTGATGAAGGTCAAAGATGCGTAGAAGAACAACATAGCCCGAAACAAAGCGGCCTCTCCTTCATAGGACATGGGGGTGTTTTTGGGGGTATACTCTCATCCAATTGAGTGATTTCCAGCAAGTAATTTAGGGCGTTATTCCTTTGGTGGATGTGGGCAATACCATATTTGGACTTTAATGGGTACATGATGAACAAGACTGAAATAACAGCAACAAACCACTTCGCAAACAACAACGTAGCCGCCTCCGCAGTGAAGACTGCTCTGGTGGTAGACGACGAGGTAGCCCTGCTCCCGGTCTACATAGAGTTCTTGGGGCGGATGGGCTACGCGGCTACGGGAGTCGTTAACGGTGCAGAAGCCATCGCAGAGATGGATCAGCATCACTATGATTTGTTGCTCGTGGATTTGCGCATGTCTGGCAAGACTGGGTTTGAGATGCTCAACGAGCTACGCCCTGACCACCCGGACACGTGTATCATCCTGGTTAGTGGGTGCGTCAGCCACGAGTTTGCTGCTACGGCCTTGAGGTTGGGCGCAGACAGCTACGTAGCTAAGCCATGCAGCCTGGGGTACCTTGCGGAGCGCATTCAGTATGCCCAGGAGCTCCGAACCAGTGCTGGCAATCGTAGCCATCGCCGAGAAGCCCTCGTTAACGCAGGCTAGTTACATTACCGGTGAGCCGTGGTGATGGACTAGCAGCCACTGCTCTCCGCGCTTCCTGAAGATGTTGGTTGCTTCAATCTGGCCTTCGGTGACTTTTCCATCCACTACAGAACGTAGACCCTCCGTGCACACTACCCAGGCCCAATCGCCTTCAACCATCACAGATGCCACGGTAATGGTGAATTGCATGACCATGGTGTTGTTGAAGATGTTGGCCCAGCTTTGTAGCACCTCGCCCCTACCTTCAATGAGGGGCCAGCCCGGGTGTACACAAGTAACCGCCTGGTCCTCGTCCCATGCCCCCCGCATCTGCTCAAGGTCTAGGGTCTCAAAAGCGCGATAGAACCGCTGGTTGGCCTCTGTTACTACTTCTTTGTCCGTCACTGACATCACCTCGGGTCAGACTTGCGCTCGTCTGGGTTCTGCTACATCTGAACGGTTTTCTAGTTTGAATTCGCTCCTAATGTCCCTAATGTCATGTGGGGCGACCTGTTGACCTTATAAACAAAGCCCCACCGGGTAACCAGTCAGAAAAGTGGGTGAAGGGCTAATCCTGCGCTTGAGAGAGGGCCCATGACAGGTTCCTTGCCGTGTGGATCAGTCCAATATGGCTGAACGCCTGAGGGAAATTGCCCAGGGCTTCCTTGGTCACGGGGTCAATCATCTCAGAGAGCAGTCCCAGGTGGTTGGCGTACCCCAGCATCTCCTCAAAAAGGTCTTTGGCTTTCCGTATCTGGCCGCTCGTCATTAGTCCCCCAATAAGCCAGAAAGACAGCATTGTCAGTGCACCCTCCTCCCCTTGGAGGCCATCGTCTGCTTCATCCACCTTGTAGCGATGCACGAATGGCCCATTGCCAAGCTCCTCCACCGTTCTGGCAATGGTGCTTTGAATGCGAGGGTCGTCCGGTGGGAGCAGGCCGGTCCACGTCAGGATGAGGGAGCTAGCGTCCATTACATCGCTGTCATAGCTCTGCACAAACGCCTGTTTTGCCTCGCTCCATCCCCGAACCAACACTTCCGCCTTAATCTCGTTCGCAACACGACGCCACCTTGCCAGGTTGCTCTTGTGCTCGGTAGCGGTTCCTATTTCGATGGCTTTGTCCAAAGCAGCCCAGCACATAGCTTTTGAGTAGGTGAAATGGCGCTCGTGGCCGCGTACTTCCCAAATGCTCCGGTCTGGTAAGTGCCATGTTTGGCAGGTCGTCTCCGCAAAGTCATGGACAATCGACCATATCTCGCTGGAGATGTAGCCACCGTAGCGCATGTAGGTGCTAATGCTGAGAATGACCTCGCCAAAGATGTCTAACTGGAGCTGATTGGCGGCCCCGTTGCCAATGCGCACGGGTTGGGAGCCCTTGTATCCCTCCAGGTGGTCAAGGGTCACCTCTTCCACGTCTGAGTCTGCTGTGATGCCGTAGAGCGCCTGGACTTCCCTCGACTTAACGTGTTCTGCCGACATGGATATCAGCCAGTTGAGGAAGTGTCTGGCGTCATGGAGGTCTCCTACGAGGAAGAGCACATTAAGAGTGAATGCCGAGTCCCGCAACCAGCAATACCGGTAGTCCCAGTTGCGCTCACCACCGATGTTCTCCGGGAGCGATGTGGTTGGCGCAGCTACAATTGCGCCCGTTGGAGCGTACATCAGCAGATGGAGCACGAGGAACGACCGGACAACCTCGTCTCGCCACATGCCCTTGTAGTCCAACTCTTGTACTATCCGTTCCCACATCTTCTTGGTGTGTTCCAACCTGTGGGCGCTTCTGCCGTACCCAACGGCCATAGGCGTAGCCCTGCCGTAGGATGCCACAAAGGTGGTACCTTCCCCGCCTTCCAGGGTGAACTGGCTTTCTGCAATGCCTCCATTGTCGGTCATGGGGATGCTTGTGGAGAGCGCCAGGGTTTCGCCACCGTTAGACGCTAAGACGCCCAAGGGGAGGATTTCAAGGTGTGTTGATGCTCTGGCATAATCGAATCTTGGCTGGAAGACGGATTTGAGGGCTACCGTGCCCTCTTCACACGCCACAATCCTATGAATCTCGTGAGGAGCGTGGTCGGCAGAGCGAGTAGGGCTTGTGGCCATGAAGTCCGTGAGGGTGACCCTCCCGGTGGGAGTGATGAACGTAGTTTCCAGGATATTTGTGTTAGGGAGGTACCGTTGCGCGGACTCATAAGGCTCTATTGGTGCTATCTGGAAGTACCCACCCTTGTGTTCGTCTAATATGGCCCCAAAGATGCTGGGTGAGTCAAACCGGGGCATACACGCCCAATCGATAGAGCCATCCAACCCCACTAGAGCGGCTGAGTGCATGTCTCCTATAAGGCCGTAATCGCTGATAGCCTTGTACGCCACGCTTACTCCCGTATATCCCCAGATACGTTGTTACTGCCTTCCCCAGGGAAACATTACAATATTTATATTGTAATGTAACTATCGAATCGCTGTTCAGACCACTTCGCCGTCCGTCAGGTCATTCGAGTCCAGGGCCTTGCCCTGGTAGGTGTAGGACTAGTCCTGCCTGGCTTTGAAGAGCGCAAAGGAACTTGTATAGCCGTGCAAGTACGTCGTGCCGCTAACCTGGCCTATCTCGCCGTTGCAGAAGAAGCCGCCTAACGGGATAGAGCCTAGCATCTCCGTGAACATGCCAGAGTCATGGTTCTCCCTGCCGTACAGGTACTTGCCGCGCCCGTTGCACTGGAACATCAACGCCCCCACGGGTGACGCTTGCCCTGCCGTCTCCATATACCGAGTCAGTTGCCGTTGAAGGTCCTCTGAAGAGGTAGACGCGTCGCGGATGTGGAACTGGGCCAGCTGGCCCTCGCGCAGGAGCTCCCCAATGGCAACGTACCCGTTCTCCTGATCCGTGCCAATCAGGTTCCGTATGAGGAAGTCCCCGGCGTTCACATCCTCCAGCTCTAGCTGCGGATCCATGGCTATGCCCAGGAACAGGTTGTTCCCCGCCAGGGCCTGGTCTCCTGGCGAGAGTTTGCTGAACATTTCTCGTAAGTAGTCCAGCGGACGCTCGCCGTCCAGTTCCATCAGCAGGTTTCGTTCGGCCTTGGTGATGCGTTTTTGTTCGCCAATGGGGCGGCAGCCCTGAGCTACCACCGTTTCCACCACAATGTTGCCTGTCAGTGCAATGCCAACAGCGCCGTCATGGTAGACCTCGTCGCCAAGGAACAGCGCGTGGCCGCTTGGAAGCCCGCTTCCGCTGGCCAGTCCACCCACTTTGACAGCAGAAGGGAACGCATAGTCCAGTCCCGCCAGTATTCCCTCCCCTGGCATGGAAAAGGGATCCATGAGTACCAGGAAATGTGGCTTCTCCTCTGGCGATACGCCTAGCAGCTCCGACCATGCGTCCGGGGGGGCGTCTGGAGAGGGGAGTTCGTCTGAGATGACGTGGAAGGGCTTGGCCTCTACGCCCGGGAGATACCCCACGGTCAGGGCAACAGCTGCGGGCCCCTCAATCTCCCGCGCAGCGCCAATGACACCAGCGCCGGAGCAGCCCAGCACCATGGCTCCTGGGAACCGTTCACCCAGGATGCGGGGCACAGCATAAGTGGCATCGCTGTAGCTGGCCGATGCGAATACCATTGCCAGAGAGACTGGGGCGTCTGGCCCTAGCTCCGCTGCTACTTTCTCTGCACACGCTTCAAGCGCTGTGACCAGGTCGCCATCGTCAGATATCGCCGATGCCCACTTCATAAAACCTTCCCCTTGCCCACCTTGGTGCTTACCTGGACACTTCTAAAAACAGATCAGCCTTGTTGGCTGCCGGTCAGCCGTGCCCTTGCGCTGCCCTGCGAATAAGGATACCCGCTGACTGCGATGATGTCGCCATGTTGAGCTACAAATTTCAACGGCGTTAATTGAGAATTAATTCACATTAACACGCATTATCGCTAGCCGTACACTCGTTTCTGCACAGAATTCACCTGTGAAACAGAAAAGGAGAGAGAATGACTCGCACCGTTCAGAAGTCTATCGTAATGATTTTTGCTTTTGTGGCTGCCCTGGCATTGGTGGCTTGCAGCAGTGATGATGAGCCAACCATATCCACGGTGGCAGTGACGGCTGCCGATTTCTCGTTCACCCTTCCTGCAACAGTAGAGGGTGGTCTGACCCGTATTGAAATGACCAATGCAGGGCAGGACTCCCACCACATGCAGATACTGAAGCTCAATGATGGGGTGTCACAGGCTGATTTCCAGACCACCATTCAAGGGGTTATTCAATCACTTCCAGAACAAGGTGAAGCTGCGTTATTCCAGATATTTGAAGTTGCTGCTCTTGCAGGCGGCCCCTCGGGTGCTGCGCCTGGAGGCCAATCAACAGCAATCGTAGATCTGAAGGCCGGCGAATATACTCTGGTCTGCTTCATTGCCGGTGCTGACGGAGTACCCCATGTGGCCAAGGGGATGGTTCAGGCTGTAACCGTAACTGCGCCCACGGGTGACGCTCCTGCCGCGCCGGAATCCTACGCATCTGTTGATTTGATTGACTACGCTTTCTTGGGTGTGCCAGTAAGCCTTCCAACGGGTGAAACCACCCTGAAGGTGACCAACAAGGGCCAGGAGCCCCATGAGTTCACCGTACTGAAGCTTGAGGGCATCACAGCGGAGCAGGCTCTAGCATTATTCACTGCGCCGCCAAGTGACGCAGCTCCCGCTGGGCCACCGCCGTTCTCGGATGCTGGTGGATTCCAGGCAATCTTGCCGGGGGATTCTGGCTATGCTGTATTGAACCTGGAAGCCGGGAATTATTTTACTCTCTGCTTTGTTCCTTCCCCGGTCAATGAGTTCGCACTGCATATGGTGTTGGGGATGACCTCGTCTTTCACCGTTGAATAACCTGATTCGTTTGTAAGGACGATAAAAGAAAGGCCCGGGCATACGCCCGGGCCTTTCTTCTTTGTTATGTTCCTAGTAACAGAGCAATGTTCAGTCACCGTCAGGAAATATGAGTTCAGGGCTATTCCTGGGCTAGGAACATCTTGGTGAGATCTGGCTTCACCACCTTGCCCATCGCGTTACGGGGAAGCTCTGCCACGGGAACCATGCGACTTGGCATCTTGTACGGTGCGAGCCGCTCCCGGGACCAGTCTCGCAACTCCTCAAGGGTCAAGTTACCGCCTTTTGCCAGCACTAGCGCTGCGCAGACGCGTTCTCCCCACTCTAAGTCCTCCATCCCCACAACCGCGCATTCTGCGATGGCTGGATGGTCACGCAGCACGTCTTCCACTTCCAGAGCGGAGACCTTGAAGCCCCCAGTCTTGATGATGTCTACGCTGCTTCTGCCCAGAATGCGGTATGCGCCGCCCTCTAGGATGGCTACATCGCCCGTGCGGAACCAGCCGTCTACAAACTCGGATGCAGTGGCTTCTGGCTTGCCCCAGTACTCCTGGAAGACGCAGGGACCTTTGACCTGAATCTCTCCCGTTGCGCCTAGTTCTACAGGCAGGTTAGCCTCGTCTACCAGTCGCATTTCCACATGGGGAAGTGGTGTTCCCACAAATCCAGGCTTACGCACTCCGTTCAGCGGGTTGGAGAGAGCCATGCCTATCTCCGTCATGCCGTATCGCTCCAGCAATACGTGCCCGCTGATACCCTGCCACTCTTCCAGCGTCTGCACAGGCAACGCAGCGGAGCCGGACACCATGAGTCGCAGCTTTGCACACGCAGCCGTCAGCGCCTTCTGTCGTTCAGTCGATGCCGCGTTCCACGAAGTCACCAGACGTGCATAGATGGTTGGCACCGCCATGAACAGCGTCATGTTGCTGTTCTGAATGCGCTCCCACACCGCTTCAGCGTCGAATGCTGGCAGCATCTCGCAGACGGCCCCCGACCACTCTGAGCAGCCCAGCACGTTCACTATGCCGTGGATGTGATGGAGCGGGAGCACGTGCAGGATGTGGTCGTCAGCCTTCCAGCCCCAGGCTTCCACCAGGCTGGTAATTTGCGCCTCAATGGTGCTGTGGGTGGACACTACGCCCTTTGGCTTGTTCGTTGTGCCACTGGTGTAGATGATCATCGCCCTCCGCTCTGGCCCGAAAGTCGGTAGCGGCCCTGGCGATGTTGAAAGCAACTCAGAGGTCAGCAGAAACCGCAGGCCCATGTCTTCTGCGATGGGTCTCAGTTTTGCTTCGTATGTTGAGTCTGCCACTACGATGGTTGCGCCGGAGTCCTCAAGCATGTACTCAAGCTCTGGCCCGGGGTGGGAAGTGGCAAGAGGCACCGTAACGCCACCTGCGCGCCATACGCCCCACTGGATAGCAGCGTAGTGGTAGCCAGGGGCCGTTAGGAACGCCACTCGGGTCTCCTGTAGGTCGGCAGCACCGTCCAGCAGGCAGGAGGCTATGGCGCTGGAGTCCGTCAGAAGCTGGTTGTAGGTGAATGTTCCTTCTGTCGCAATTATCGCCACCCGGTCGCCGTGCGCCTCTGCCCGGGCAATCAGGGGTATGTTGGATACGCTCATGGAATCTCCTATAACATTTGTGGATGCTGGCCCCTGCAAAGGGGCCAGCATCCACGTTTAACCCGGTAGAGTGCGGGAATAGTTACTTCCCGGAAAATACGTAGAATTCCTTGGTGATAATCTCCAAAACCGCAGTCTGTCCGGAATTGATCTTCGCGACACACCGCTTGATGGCTGGAGCTATCTCGTTGGGGTCGGTCACCTTCTCTGTGTGAGCGCCCAGGGCAGCCGCTACGCCAGTGTAGTCTCCAGTCAGGTATTTGGTCCTGTACTTCTCTACAGATATGGGGAGGTTGTGTTCGTAGCCGCCCATTGCGCTATTGTTCATGATGACAGTCAGGATGGGAATCTTCTCTCGAATAGCGGTCTCAATATCCATCAGCGCTGTCCCTGCCGCGGTGTCGCCCATGAAGTTGACGCACATCTTGTCAGGAGCAGCTACCTTTGCGCCCATGGCAAGCCCTAGACCCGTGCCCAACGGAGTGGAGTTTCCCCAGCCCATGTAGGTCTTGGGGGCAACGGTCTCGTAGAAGGGAACCATCTGGTCGCGGGGGTTGCCAGAGTCGTGAGTCATGATGGTATTTGCCCGGTCCAAGGTGTTCCGAAGTTCCCAGACCACCCGGTACGGGTTGATGGGAACTTCATCGGAGGTTAGCTGCGGCATCCACTCGGCCATCCAAGCGTCCTTGGCTGTCTTTACCTCTGCGATGATGTCCTTGCCGTCCCGTCCCTTGGGGTTTTGGCTCTTAATCTCGTCGATGAGAGCCTGAAGAACCAGCTTGGCGTCGCCGATAACTGCATGGTCTATGGCGTACTCGTTGTCCAAGTCTGAACCATCGATAGTCGATTGGATGATGGTCTTGCCCTTGGGAACAGCGTAGGAGGCCAACGTCTTTTGGAAGCTGGTGCCAATACCGAATACGGTGTCGGATTTCGCTAGGAAGTCAGGAACCATCTGGGGGGCAGAGTTGCCACCGGCGCCTAGAGATAGGGGGTGGTCTTCTGGGAAGCAGCTCTTGCCCAGAGTAGTGGTCATCACCGGCGCGTTAATCAGTTCCGCCAGTTCCTTCAGCTCCGCATACGCCTCGGCAAAGAAGATGCCCTGACCGGCGTAAATGACTGGGCGATCTGAGTTCAGTAGCACTGTTGCTACTTCCTTGATGTCTCCCGGGTCACCAGCCGACTTGTGACGCTTGACCTCTTGATACGGAAACTCTTCGTCGGTCATCTCGCCGTTCACTACATCAGTGCCCACTTCCAAGAGGACAGGTCCTGGCTTGCCACTCCGGAGGGCGGACATTCCGCGGCGCATCATGTTGGGGACGCGCTCCGGGCTGTTTATCTGAGCGGCCCACTTGGTGATGCCCTCAAAGTTTCGGACAGCGTCGAAGTTGGAGGAAAGACTCTCACGAGCCTGCCCTGCCTGGCCTGGCAGTATGAGGATAGGTGAAGAGTCTGAGAATGCGTGCGCAATTCCACCGTAGGCGTGTTCAATCCCAGGGCCACCCTGGAACACACAGACTGCCTGCGGATCGCCACCGTTGGTTCGTGCATAGCCTACGGCCATAGCCACTGCGGTTCGTTCAACCCTGGAGACGATAGGCCGGATTCCTACCGCAGATGTAGCGTCAATGAGAGGGTTCTGTGGGAAGCAGAAGAGGTAGCGTACTCCCTCTTGCTTCAGAATCTTAGCGATGGCGGCGCCACCCTTCATAACTGCCTCCTGTTGATGTCGTAGCTATATAAAGACTACGCAAATGTCTCGAATAAGAGCAGGGTGAAGTGTACACCACAGGCCCGTGGGCGTCATCGTTTTTGATGCACCAATTTCCCTATATGAGGCGAAGGGACGGCACGGAGACGAAGCGCACGACCTCAAGCAACGGGCTCTGAGTTGCCCTAGCTGGAACCCTTATAGGTCTTTGCTCACTAAGTGGGTGTAGTACTTCCATGCACCGCCAGGGCCTGCGTTCCCTCTGGCCCGTGGCCCACCAGCAAAGTGGGCTAGATCCCCAAGGGTTGGCTGGTTGTTGGCTTCTTCAATGTCTGCCTCTGGGATGCCGGTGTAGTTTGGCCCGGCTGCGCAGTAGGCGTACCAGTTCATCTTTGCCTGCTCTTCAAGTTGGAACATGTTCATCACAGACTGTTCCAGGCTGGCCCCTGTGGTCACAGCGCCATGACCGCGAAGCAACGCCGCCTGCGATTCTCCAAGGGTACTTGCAACGTCCTGGCCGTCCTCTTCCGTCAAGATGAGCTTGCTGTGGGGATACACCGGCAATGGCGTTCGTACTAGGTGGATGCCCTCGTTGCACATGGGTACCAACGCCTTTTCCAGCACGCTCATCATCGTTGTGTACCTGGGGTGCACGTGGACAATGGAGTTCACTTCCGGGTGCGCCTTGTAGATGGCAGAGTGCATCTTGATCTCAAAGCACTGTTACGACCCGGGAGGGCTGTCTATCCAGTACCCCTCAAGGTCACAGGTGACCATGTCTTTTGGCTGCATTAACGCCAGCGCGTCAATCGCGTAGCCGCGAACCTTGACCACAAATTTGTCTGGTTCGCCGGGAACGCGCAGGCTGGCATGTCCCAGGGATGCTAGGACTCCTGTAGTTAGCCCCACCTCTGCCAGTACGCGGTTTGCTACAGCTACTTCGTATTGAACGTCATCAATCTCCACCATGTCCCATCCTCCAGTGGGTTTTCTATCTGGTTGAATAGAGTTTGCTACCCGCCCGAACTCCCCGTCACGTGTAGCTGCTAAACAAGAAGGAGCCTCCGGTATGCACCAAGAGACTCCTTCTTCCTATACCTATGAAATCCTACGCCTGTTTGGCTGGTATCAATTCCGGGTGCTCAACAAAGGCTTTCCGCAGGTGAGCGGTGCCCTCCATCCAGTCAACATCATTCGGAAGCACCACGTCGCCGGTGCGGACGCTGTACGCCTCGGGGTTGTCCACCCCCGGAGGTGTCACGCCCTCCTGGAAGGCTCTGGCTGCGTTCAGCACCCGTCGCCTTGACTTGATGATCATGGAGTCGCTGGTGCCCAGTCGCTCCTTGGTGCGGTCTTCAACTGCGCCCATGCTCTCTGTGACCGCCTGATCTTGCAGGAATATCCCCGTGATGCCCGTGTAAATCTCGTTTTTCCGCTGAGCCTCACGGTCAATCTTGTAGTCGTTTGCTGCGTTTGCTGCCAGGTTCCAACGTCCCATGAACCCGGGCTGTGCAGGCAGGTAATCGGTCTGAGCAGCGCTTCCGCCTAGCACTTTGCCGTTGGCGTCTGTTCGCCGCCCCCCGCCCTGAACTCCTGGCGCGGTAGCAGTGACGCTCCAGAACATCGTGTGGGTATCGTCAATGGGCACCCACGCCCGGAAGCGCACCATCAGCCCCAGCGTTCCTGTAGGAATCTGGGTGTAGAAGGGTAGCAAGTAGTTTGCGAACCGCCAGTATGTAGAATCGTCTTCCGCCGGTCGGTATGCCGCGTACGTTACGCCGTAGTCCGTGTCCATCACGTTGTACTTGGGATGGCGTACGTTCACGGTGTAGTAGTCAACGGAGCCGGGTACCAGCGCCTTGGGGTCTGCGCTACCAAGGTGGAGGAACCCCAGGTGTGCCGTATCAATGTCGCCTTCAAGGGCCTGCATCCAGTTGCAATTCCTCATGGTCAAAGCAATCGTGTAGTCCCTATCCGGGCGCATGTTCGCTTCTAGCTCAGGGAGAGCCGGGGTCTTTTCGCGAGTCCCCATGTACGTCCAGATAATGCCGTTCCGCTCCTGGCACTCGTAGGCCTTGATCTTCACTTTGTCTTTGAAGTTGCTCTCCGCCGGTTCCGATGGCATATCCACGCAGTTGCCGTTCACATCGAACTTCCATCCGTGATACACGCAGCGCAGCCCGCATTCTTCGTTGCGCCCAAAGAACATGCTTGCACGCCGGTGAGGGCAGAAGTTGTCCATGATTCCAACGTTGCCGTTGGTGTCCCGGAAGGCAATCAAGTCTTCGCCTAGTAGCCGTATGCGTACCGGGTCGCTATCGGGCTCCGCAAGCTCGCTCGACATGAGAGCTGGAATCCAGTACTCCCGCATCAACTCGCCCATCGTGGTGCCCGGGCCAACCTGGGTTAGCGTATCGTTATCGATTTGTGAAAGCATGTCTATCCTCCTATGAATACTCCCGCGCGAGACACACGCAGTCTAATAGGCGAGTCGGATGGGTGTCAAACGACATAATCACTGCGAGCCGCTAACGACGTTGCTATGTTGCGGTCAGGGGTAGGCCAATGGAGGTCAGGGTAGGAGTAATCATGGCTGACAGCGGTATGCCTGCGGGCTCCAATATGGACGAGGTCATCTACGAGCGAATTATCCACGATAAACCGTGGATGTGGGCGTTGGTGAGCAATACGGAGTTTCAGCCCACGCCACCTCCACAGTTCAGCACTGACCCGTATGCGTGGTGGACGCTGGTGCATCGCATGATGGTTGATGACTGGGCCTTTGAGTTTTACTCACCCGGAGCCAAGCCACGCAGGAGTAGCGAACCTCTCACGGTGTTCTATGTGCGCGTCTCCCGCCTGAGCGACGACAAGATAGAAGAGGGGAAGGGCTTTGGCGATACCATGTGGGAGGCCACTGGCCGCGCCGTCCTGGACGCTGTCCGTAGCTAATTTGCGCCTTGCCCCGATAATCCTAGTTGGGTACCCGCAGGAACAGGGGTCAAAAGCGTGCCCTGGTTGGGTAACCGTCAGGCACAAAGCGGGGGCTTAGCCCCCCTGGTGGACGGCCTTCTTCAGATTCTCCGTGAACTCTTTGACCATAGAATCGGCCTTCTTCTTAATGAGAGGCTGTCCCAACTGCCCCAACCGACCCGAGAACTGCACGTCCGCGCTTAGCTGCATCCGGGTGCTCCCAGGCGATGGCTCAGTGATAATCGTATCCACTGTGGATGTCACGCCGCCGCCAATGCGCGGGTCCTTCGCCTGCGATTTCATTGACCATGTCCCTGCCACCCTGTCTTCCTCAACGGCCACCGAGCCTGCCAGGTTGAACCCGATAGGCCCAACACGGATGCGAACCGTCCCTGTATACGTACCGTCCGGCTGTAAAACCACATCCTGTATACCCGGCATCAACTCGGACGCCCGGGGGATGTCAGATAGCAGTTCCCAAACGAGGTCTTGGGGTGCGTCTATGGCCACATCGTAGTCAAACTTCATGAGGCCAGTCCAAGAACCTGCTCAAGTGCTCGTCGAGTGAACACCACAGCCATGTCTCGCTTGTAGTCGGCAGAACCCCGGAAGTCGGTCAGTGGGTCAACCTGGTCGGCTACAGCCTCGGAGGCAGCACGTACTGCGTCTGGCGTCACTTGCTGGCCTAGGAGCGCAGCTTCCACTGCGGTAGCTCGGATGGGCGTTGGCGCAACGGCCCCCAATACCACCCGTATCTCCTGGCAGACGCCGTTTTCCATCCGGGCCAGGGCCGCAACGCACACCGTGGCGTAGTCGTCTTCTGTGCGGGGTAGGAACTTCAAGTACACGGTCTTGGCCCCGGGAGTAGCTTGGGGAACAACCAACTCTGTCAGCAGTTCTCCCGGCTCCAGTGCAGATTCGTAGTAGTCCAGGAAGAGGTCGTTCACAGGCAGTTCCCGGGTACCCCGGGAGGATGTCAGCACAACGTGGGCGTCCAGTACCATCAGGGTTGGTGGTGGGTCTTGGGCAGGGTCTGCGTGGGTTAGACCGCCGCCAACCGTCGCCATGTTCCGCACCCGTACCGTTGCTACTTTGCTGTAGGCTTCTGCCAGAAGGGGTGAGTGTGCTTGCACTTCCGGGCTTAGCTCTACCTCCCGGTGCCGAGTCAGTGCGCCGATGTGTAGGCTGCCGTTGCTCTGAGAGACCCCTCGTAGGCCCGGGAGCTTGCCCAGTCCTACAAGGTGGTCTGCCAGCACCATGTTCTGCTTCATCAGGTTCACCATAGCCGTGCCGCCGGCAATGGGTCTCGCGTCTTCCCCGTGTTCTTCCAACAGGGAAAGCGCCTCTGCAATCGTTGTGGGGGCGTGGTAGATGAAGTCTCGCATCTTATTTGCTCGCCTTCATGATGGATTCCATGATCTGGTAGTAGCCCGTGCATCGGCACAGGTTCCCCATCATCCACTCCTTGACCTGCTCCTCTGTGGGCGATGGGTTGCTGTCCAGAAGCGACTTTGCTGCCACAATCTGCCCGGATGTGCAGATGCCGCACTGGAAACCGCCGTGGTCAATGAAGCTCTGTTGCAATGGGTGGAGGGTCTCGCCGTTCGCCACCCCTTCAATAGTCGTAATGTTTGCGCCGTCAGCCTGCACCGCCAGAATGATGCAAGACGCAGCAATCTCGCCGTCAATCAGTACAGTGCATGCGCCGCACACGCCCACGCTGCACGTTTCCTTGGTTCCCGTCATGTCCAGGTCGTACCGCAGCATGTCTACCAGCGTACGCCTTGCGGGCACCTTTACCTCGTGCGGCTGGCCGTTGATTGTCACCTTGACCGTGTAGAGTGCATCAGCAGTAGTCATCTGGTATCCTTGCGCAAAGTTCTGAGCCCAAAAGTTGTAGGGAATGGTAGCCCAGGACGCTATTGCTGACAAGGGAAAAAGATATGACCACACCAAGCGCATACGGCAAGGTATTCGGACAACCACTCGCTCGTGTAGATGGCCCGGAGAAGGTGACCGGCAAGGCAAAGTACTCCGCCGATATTAACCTCCCGGGCACCCTGTGGGGCAAGTCGCTCCGCAGCCCCTACCCTCACGCTCGCATCGTAAGCATTGATATCGCGGCCGCAAAGGCGCTGCCGGGCGTCCACGCCGTCCTCACGGGCGACGATGTTCGAGGCATCCTTTACGGACGTCGACTTCGCGATGTGCCGGTGCTGGCCTGGGACCACGTGCGGTTTGCCGGTGAGCGTGTTGCTGCCGTTGCTGCCGACGACGAGGACATCGCCCAGGCTGCCATCGATCTCATAGAAGTCGAGTACGAGGAGCTACCAGCGCAGCTAAACCCCCTTGAAGCTATGAAAGACGGTGCCGCGTTTATCCACCCGGACATGGTGAGCTACATGGGTTACCCGCAGCCGCCGGAGAAGCCCTCTAACGTGTTCATCCACAGCACCTGGGGTAAGGGTGATATCGATGCAGGCTTCGCAGAAGCCGATGTCATCGTTGAGAATACCTTCACCACTCCCAGACAGCATCAGGCGTATCTGGAGTCCCACACCTGCGTGGTCTGGATAGACGAAGACGGCGTGGCCCAGATATGGGCTTCCAACAAAGCCCCCTATAGCCTGCGACAGCAGATGTCAGACTTTTCTGAGCTTCCCCAAGAGAGCTTCCAGGTCAACTTCGCTACCATTGGCGGCGATTTCGGCGGCAAGGGCTCTCCTATGGAGGTGCCCGTTTGTTACTACCTGGCCCTCAAGAGTGAGCGTCCGGTGAAGATGGTTATGGATTACATGGACGAGTTCATGGCAGCCAACCCGCGTCACGCATCCACGTTGCAGGTGAGGACCGGGGTGAAGCGCGATGGCACAATGGTTGCTCATCACGTCCGTGGCATCTTTGATAGCGGCGCATACGGTGCGTACAAGCCCGGCGTGAACCTGATGGGCTTCTCCCACGCTGGTGGCCCTTATCGGACGCCCAACGTGAAGGTTGAGGGCATCCAGGTCTACACGAACAACGTTCCTTGCGGTCATATGCGAGGCCCGGGTGAGCCCCAGGCGGCCTTTGTCATGGAATCGCAGTTGGATATGGTGGCTCGGGAATTGGGCTTAGACCCCCTTGATGTGCGACGGAAGAACGTTGTTGGCGTCGGTGAAAAAGACGGCCTTGGCCACACTTTCGAGGGCATCAACATCAGAGAAACCATGGAAGCTGCGGTAGAGACCGGCGAATACGGCAAACCCAAGGCTCCAAACATAGGACGAGGCATTGCCCTGGGAGATAGGCCTCCCGGTGGTGGTCAGTCAACGGCAGCAGTCACCCTCAACCCAGACGGCTCTGCACTCCTCAGCACCCCGGTGTTTGAGCAGGGTACCGGCACCTACACCCTGGAGATGCAAGTAGTGGGCGAGGAGTTGGGTATCTCTATTGATCACATAGGCCTTGAGATTTGGCGCACTGGCACCGTCGATTTCGATTCCGGCGTTGGTGGCAGCCGCGTCACACGCATCGGCACCCAGGTAGCCTATGCAGCTGCCCAGGAGGTCAAGTCAGAGCTGCTTAAGGTGGCTGCATTACATCTAGGCGTCGCAGAGGACAGGCTGTCCTTCACCGATGGCGCTGTGCGTAATCGCGATACAGGTGAGAACCATGCCTGGTACGAATTGCTGCAAAAGGCAGGCCGTTCCGTGACAGGCCAAGCTGAGTTCCAGGATTCCAGCCTTCCGGCAGTTACGGCCTACGTGGCCCAGGTAGCAGAGGTATCCGTAGACCCGGAAACAGGCCAGGTGAAGCTGCTCAGCCTATCCACCGCCCACGATGTCGGCAAAATCGTGAACCCCATCGGTCATCAGGGCCAGATTAACGGTGGCGCTATGCAGGGTATCGGCTACGCGCTTATGGAGGAGCTTGTTGTTGAGGACGGTCGCGTGACCACGTTGACCTTCGGCGACTACAAGATTCCGACGATGGCTGACCTGCCGGAGATGCGCACCGTGCTGGTGGAGTCTGAGAGTGGCGTCGGCCCCTACAACGTCAAGAGCATCGGAGAGAACGCCACCATCCCTGTAGCTGCGGCAATAGCCAACGCTGTGGAGGACGCGGTGGGTGTGCGTATCAAAGACCTGCCCATCACGGCGGAGAAGGTCTACCGCGCGTTGCAGGCCAAGAAGCAGTAGGGCTAACACCTACCTTGTCATTCTGAGGAGCGTGGCGACGAAGAATCTTGGGCGGGGTATCAGGCTTCTCCTTAAATAGCTAGAAAAATTACAACATTACGGAGGAACACAATGGGAAACACATACCGCATGTACGTCGGCAGCGACGGCAAGGCCACTTGGGAGGCAGTTGATTTGGAGGTGGCCACAGAGTGGACAAAGGGCATAGACGTCACCCAGATTCGCTACGGCTCCCGTGCCCCGGGCGTTGTGCAGGACTGGCATCCTGCTCCGCAGCGTCAGTTCGTGATAATCCTGTCCGGCCAGCTTGAAATCGGCTTTGAGGACGGCTCCAAGAAGGTCTTCGGCCCCGGAGACGCCCGGCTCGTCGAGGACATCACTGGCAAGGGCCACACCACCATCGCCCTCGGCAACGAGCCGTGCATCACCGCCACCATCGGGCTTGTAGACCAGGACTAAACCCTGCAAAAGAGAGAGACAAACCGACACAAGAAGAGAATCAGATACTAACTCAAATCGGACCCGGGCCACCCACGTGGCGGTCAACCCGGCGGTGTATCGCGTCCGATCTGGATTTGCGGTGCTCACCCATGACGTTCTCTTCGATGAGGGTAAACAAGCCTAGGCTGAGAGGTTTGTGTTAGCCTGATATTTTAGCCAATGTAGCTATAGTAGTTAAATTGTAGTATATATGTAGTGTTTATTCCCCGTGATGTATTTTCCCGTTGTGAACCCGTTGTTATGCACCTTTGGATAGTGATACACGTATCACTATCCACCATACCCTCGCCTGCGCCTTGGCCATGACAGTCTCTTCATGTCAGACCTTGCTCTGGTAACACCGCTGAGGCACCCGTTATCAGAGTTCCTGTCCCACTTTCCCTACGGACTGTAAGACAACAAAGAGGGCTGCCCCGGGAATCGGGATGGCCCTCTTCACCTTGCTAGGTTAAATTACAACATTACTCCGTGTAGAGTGGGAACGCCTTTAGTGCGTTGTCACGGAAAACCTTCTTCTTGTCCGCATCTGTCAGGAAATCAATGCTGTCTATCACCGGTACCATGTCGTCGGATGGCCGACCTGTATCAGGGTTCAACACTGCCGTGCCGCTCCCGGGTGATTCTGACCCAAAGATCATCTGATTCACGCCACGTTGCTTGAATGCCACTGCCAGATAGTCCTTGTCGTACGAGCATGTATCGAAGTAGAGGTTGTTGCTCAGGTCGATGCCCTCGTCGGCATGGGCCGCCTCAGTCTTTGCGCCGATGCCTACAGAACCGCCTCCAGCTTCTCCGGAGGGCTTGGCGTTGGGAATGAACCGACTCACAGAGCCGCCGCAGTGGCACACCTGGATGCGTAGCTTTGGATATCGCTGGAACACATCGCTCTGCTGCAACAGGTCAGTGGCCAGGGTCTGCTCCGTCATGAAGTTGTACTGGTAGCTGTGGGGCAGGAGCTGCACTCGTGGGTCCCTGCTGATGGATGCATGGATGATGAGCGTAGCGCGCAGGGCCTCCGCTCGTTCGTATAGCGGGAACCAGTACGCTTCGTTCATGCCCGGAGCTCTGCGGTCTCCGCCCGGGTCCGGGTTCACGGTAGCAGCTACAAACCCAAGGGTGTTGATTGCCCGTTCCAGCTCCGCAATGCAGTTGGACGTGTCGTCCGCGTAGTCAGGGCCAACCTGGGGCAACTGAGCAACGCCCCGGAAGCGGTCAGGATGGAGGCGAACCGTTTGGGCTATCACATCGTTTGTGGTCTGCGTCCAGTGGTCAACCAGCAGAGGCTGTTCCCAGTGCATCATCGCCACTGGCCTGGGCGAAATGAACTGCATGTCTATGTTGCGGTCATCCATTACCTTCAGGTGACGTGCCAGGGCTGGCCCCATCGTCTCGTCAGATATCTCCAGCTTGCTGCCTCGTGGGCTGCGCAGGGCTATCAGGTTGTAGGCGTAGGCCCGGAAGTTCGCCGGGGTAGAGTGGTGCCCGTGAATGTCTATGACCCTCATGCCGTTATGCATAGTTCTTCTCCTTTGTTGAAAAGGCGTTGCGCCTGTTTTACGATGCGCCAAACATACACGAACAGCGACCCAACCGCAATTTTGTTGGCGGGTTACTGTTCGCAGGCCGGCCTCTGGCTACGACGGCCCATGCTAGCGGCGAACCACCACGCCTTCCTATGCTTTGGGGGTAGAGTGATTACCCATAAGGTCATATTGAGTCTGCTGGAGGGCACAAATTTTGCTCGTACACAGACTTCTGAGTGCGGCCCCATTTTACGGGAGATCCACCTGAAGGGCTTGAAGGTCGGCTTGGTACGTGAACTGTCTCTCTACTCGACAGAAATGGCTCACAAGAGAACATGAGGGGCTCTTTGCCTGGGAAGATGAGTGTAGGGTTTTGACCTACCGCCAGGAATCGTCAGCAGGGAAGACGTTGGTGGACGTGGAACGGGTTGGAGGGCCTTCCCACCAGTCCAGCACCGCGCTGCGCCACTTTGTGTAGTGGGGCGCTTGCCTATGGGCCTCTAGGGCTGCCTCGTCCTTGTAGACCTCATAGAGGTGGATGAGGTTAGGGTCTTCAGAGTCTTGGAGGATATCGAACCGCAGGCATCCAGGCTCGTCCCTGTTGGAGCCTATGGCATCCCCCATCATTGCTTCCATGAACTCCTCTTTGTGCTCCGGCTTAATGCTGATATTGACCATAAGTACAATCATTGTGACTCTCCTTCTTGTTTTAACGGCAGTGCCGTCGTAGTTCTTGCATCGCTTTGTGTAGATATGAGCCATGGCGTGCGAGGCCGATATCATACTGCGGTTTCAATAATCCAAACCCTTCTCGCCTACGTAGATGCGCCTGCTCCGCTGTGGAAAGCCACAGCGGAGCAAATCAAGAGAGGGTGACCTCTTAAAGGCCACCCTCTCTACGCAGTGACGTTGTCTTATAATGCTAGCGTACTAGCTTTACTTTGCTGCCAGTGCTTCTTTTATCTTTTTGGCGTTTTCAGCGGGCATCCACGTGGTCCATCGGTCCTCGTAGTTGTTCAAGTAATAAATGGCTGCCTTCTCCCAGACGCCCTGGATTTCGGCATCCATAGCCCATGCGGCAGTCACGTTGATTGGCTGGAGGCCTACGTCCATCTTCTCCAGCATCTCTACCACTTCCGGAGCTCTCTCAGGCAATGATTTATGTACGGCTTTGTCTACGGGAAGGACTTCATAGGCGCAGGCTTCCTTGGCTATATATGTTGCGTCATCTTGTCCCTTTGCAACTTCTTCCCAGCAAGACTCGGTGTATAGGGGTTCCTCAATGACTTGCCATTCATACGCACCCATGATGGAGGTGGGGGCCCAGTAATAACCAACGACGGGTTTGTTCTTCTTCTGAGCACCAACCAGGGCTGCGTCTAGGGCCGCTGCTGAGCCTCCGGATTTGATGTTGAAGAACTCGTCCAGGCCATAGGCAAAGATCTTCGCGCGGTTGATCTCGGCGCACTGCCAGCCAATGGGGCAGTTATGGAATTCTCCCTTGCTGGAATCCTCTGGGTCCTCGAATAGTTTCCAGTTCTTCTTCAGGTCATCAATGGTCCTGATATTGTGTTCATCTGCCGTGGCCTTGGGGATAATAAAGAACTGGGGGCCGCCCTCGTACGTCGGGCCTATATTGATGTAACTGCCTTTGGCGATCTCCTCGTTGTAGTTGTCGATGAAATTTTGATGCCACAGCTCCATGTTGACATCAACGTCGCCTTCGGCTAGCGCTACCTGCATGAGCGGAGTGGTAAGCTCCACGGACTCTACTGGATAACCATAGCCGTGCTCGACGACGAACTGGGCGATTGCGTTGTTGATCCAAAGTGACTCGAACTGGGTGTCACTGAATTTAATAGGCAACTTTTCCTTGGTATCTCCACTGCATGCAGCAGCAAAGAGAGCGAACGCCATCATCGCTACTAGTAATAATTTAATTCTCATGTTAGTCAACCTCCATTTATTGTTTTTTGAGTTGGAATTCTCCCAAGAGAGGAGTGCTTTCTGCTACCTTCCTCGCTAATCCTTACCTCCTTGTTTTCTTTCTTTTTACGCAACCCCCTGCCAATGGATAAGCAATTCAGTGAGCTTTGCCCGTTAGCGGGGCTTGCCTAGACCTTGAGTGATGCGATCTAGAATTATGGCCATAACCACAATGCCAAGCCCGCCGATGAGTCCGCGGCCCACATCCAGTCTTGCGATGCCGTTAATGACTTCAACGCCTAGGCCCTTTGCTCCAATCATGGCGGCGATTACCACCATGGCCAGCCCCATCATGATGGTCTGGTTCAAGCCCGCCATGACCGTTGGCATCGCAAGAGGAATCTGCACCTTAAGCAACAGTTGACTACCCGTGGAACCGAAGGCTCGCGCTGCCTCGACGACGTTGATGTCTACCTGCCGGATACCCAGATTGGTCAATCGGATGATAGGTGGTACGGCGTAGATGACTGTTGCCATGATTGCCGGTACCTTTCCTAAACCGAAGAGCATGAGTGCCGGGATGAGATACACAAAGCTGGGCATGGTCTGCATGATGTCTAATATGGGACGCAGAATAATATCGAAGCGACTGTTCCTAGCCGCTAGGATTCCGGTAGGGACTCCTAGCACCACTGACAACAACGTTGCGACGATGACTAGGGCTAGGGTGGACATGGCCATTTCAAAAATGCCTAGGGAAACGACCAGTAGTAACATGGCCACCGCTACAACAGCAAAGGCCTGACCAACTATCCGGTATGAGGGCAAGGCTATTACAACGACCACCAGCCACCATGGCAGACTCAGCAACCAATTCTCCAATGGAAGCAACACGTATCTGAGTAGCCCAATGTTGATGGCGCTAAAAATAGGATCCCCGTTGATCACGACCCAATCCACCGCGCCGTTCACCCACTTAGAGACTGAATAACCTATTTGGATGCTATCCGGGGTAGCAGCAATTCCTCCAAAGGGAACAATGGTACCTATTAATAACAGAACAACTAGCCAAATCCAATTTGGCAGAGATGCCAGTGTTCGCAGAGGGAAGGACAACTGCGCTATGAAGCCTGAAGATTTAGCATCAGAGCCTTGGGAGACAGATGTTGCTCCCGTGACTTTCGTGTCTGTAGTGGGGTAAGCGGCCCCTGTTTGTTCGTTCGGCGGGGCGAATTGCTCGAATGCAGCTTTCAGAAGCGTTTCTCTGTCGATTACGCCGACTAGTTTGCCTGATTCATCCATCACTGGAAGTTGTCCGGGCGTGTCCCATCGCTGAGAAAGAGCCTCCTCAACTGTCTGCTCTGAAGCAATTTCAGCGTCAGGGCGGCTGAGCCCAGGAGGCATCTGCGGATCCTTTTGTTGGTCCATGACGAACCCAACAGTAAGGACCGTGGAGGGCCGGACATCTCGCGTAAATTCCGCTACGAACTCATCAATGGGATCGGATACGATTTCTTCGGGAGTTCCCACTTGAACAATCGCGCCATCGCGCATGATGGCAATGCGGCTTCCAAGCTTCACTGCTTCTGCCAGGTCATGGGTGATAAATATTGCGGTTTTCTGCATCTGCCCTTGGAGGCGAACAAGCTCGTTCTGCATATCCCTGCGTATGAGAGGGTCAAGTGCACTGAATGGTTCGTCTAAGAGGAGAATCTCTGGGTCTGAAGCCAATGCTCTTGCTAGGCCTACCCGCTGCTGCATGCCGCCAGAGAGCGCAAAAGGCCGATAGTCTTCCCACCCAGAAAGTCCCACTAGGGCAAGGACTTCTCTGGCCCTCTCCTCCCGTTCCTGGGAGGGAACATTCTGAATTTCAAGCCCCCAGGCTGCATTTTCTAAGACGGTGCGATGGGGCAAGAGCCCGAACTGCTGGAAGACCATGGAGGTCTTCATCCGCCGGAACTCAGTGAGCTCAGACGTGGAGTATTCCATAACATCCTGGCCATCCACAAAGACGGATCCAGCACTTGGTTGGATAAGCCTATTGATGCAGCGGATCAGGGTGGATTTTCCGCATCCGGAGAGGCCCATGACAACGAATGTCTCGCCATCGTGGACATCAAAGCTAACATCTTGGAGAGCCAAGACGGAATCGGAATTCGCCTGGACCTCAGCCTTGGAGAGCCCCGCCATCTTCTGTGGCACATCAGATGTTTCATCAGGACCATAGACCTTCCAAAGGCCTTTAACGCTAACCCTGATTTGCCCTGACCCCGCTTGCTTAGGAGGGTCTTCTCTTACATCAATGGCCATTCAAATCCTATAAGTACAGATTGCTAAAGAAAACAATCTCAGTATTTCGTGGTTCGCCGCAGTGTATGGTGGTGCGGGA
Organism: Dehalococcoidia bacterium; assembly: GCA_963694315.1. Classification (GTDB taxonomy): domain Bacteria; phylum Chloroflexota; class Dehalococcoidia; order Lucifugimonadales; family UBA1127; genus UBA1127. The sequence goes on from CAVOCU010000001.1 coordinate 52,641, forward strand.
GGTATGTCAACGTCTTTGAGATGGCATTTTCGATGACTGCTGAACGTTCTTTTGGTGAATATTAGCTATGAGCGACATATAATTAGCCAATAATATCTGATTCTTTGTAATTCACTACGATAAACGTTAGGTCGATAGAAATACGCATATATAACCGTCCTTGTGAGTGAATGTATGTGGTGGTAGGCTGACAGCAGTTCAGCTCTCAGAACAAAGGTGAAGCCCTATGAAAACTCCAGGTCCATCTAACATCTATTATGGCTGGTTCATTGTCGCCACCACTTTCTTTGTCATCATGGTGACTATGGGTGCACGGAACGGGGTGGGGGTCTTTGTTCTTCCCATGAGTGAAGAGTTCGGTTGGAACCGCAGCGTTATTTCATTCGCAGGTGCACTGGGAATCCTGGTCAATGGTATCAGCCAACCATTTTTGGGCAGCACTTATGACAAAATAGGGGGCAGGAAGCTCATCCTCATTGGTGTTTTGGCAATTGGCTTCACGGTCTTGCTTCTCTCTCTCACGTTCCACTTCGTTTATTTTTTGCTTATCTTTGGTGTGTTCATGGCCATCGCTATGAGTGCGGGATCCATCACCACCGGGGCCGTTCTTGTCTCCAAGTGGTTTCAACGCAAACGTTCCACTGCAATATCCATCAGTTCTGCAGGGGCTTCTATTGGAGGGTTGGTTCTGGTTCCTTTGACTACCTACCTAATTATCCTTATTGACTGGCGTCTCACTTGGGTTGTCCTAGGGCTGTTGATCCTTTTATTGGTTTTCCCTGTGGCCTTTTTCATGCTCAGAAACGATCCTGCTGAATTAGGGTTGCTACCAGATGGTGACCTCGCACCGGAAGAAGGTGCTGCGAAACGCCCACAACGGGCCGCTGGGCCTCTAGAAGTAGAGGAATGGCGACATGCCTTTCGGTCCCTACCAATGTGGCAGCTGTGCGCCACCTATTTTGTATGTGGATTTACCACACTCATTATGGCGTTTCACTTTGTCCCGAATGCGGTGGAAAGTGGATTTTCTCCTAAAACAGCAGCAACGGCTTTTGGACTTCTCAGCGTCATGAACACCATTGGTGTATTACTGGTGGGGCCGCTAGCAGATAGATGGGGGAACAAGAATCTGCTGAGCTTTGTGTATGCGTTTAGGGCTATGGGGTATTTAAGCTTGTTGTTACTACCCGGTCAATGGGGCTTGTGGGTATTTGCCGTTGTAGGTGGCTCCTCGTGGATTGCAACGGTACCTTTGACCACCGCGTTAACTGCTGATGTCTATGGGTTGAAGAAGGTGGGGACGCTCATGGGTATGGTATTTCTGTCGCACCAAATTGGGGGCTCAATAGGCATCCAGTTTGGTGGCATCATGCGAGACGTTACAGGTTCCTACGATATTCCCTTTGCTATCGCTGGGGCGCTGCTGGTCCTGGCAAGTATTACCAGCTTCATGATTCGGGAGCGCAAATACTCTGCAAGGTACCAACCCTCTTACCCTGCCCCAGCACCTGCAGAGAGTTAAATTACCATGTATCCCTTGGTCGTTCCCCTACACCATGAAGCGGCTGGAGACCCTGCGTTGATGGAGTGGATCAAGGACCGGATGGATGCTGTTTTTGGTCTTGACCCAGCGGCGATGGTTGCGATATGTGGCTTGATGGTGCTCGCAATTCCTGTGGCTATCCTTGTAGCGTATACGCTTCAGCGTCGCCGCAACTAGCGTGGAATCCTTGTACGCCGCGCCCCTCTGTAAGCCCGGCTAAGACCTCCGGGCGGACAATACCCTCACACGACGCGACGGCGCAGCGTGGTCGCGAACACAAAGAAGCCTGTTGCTACCAAAACCATTGCGGCACCTGAAGGGATGTTGAAGTAGAAGGACAGGTAAAGCCCGACGATGGCTGAAATCCCTCCCAACACGCCACCAACTACCATCATTGGCGTGAAGCGACGCACCAGTAGGTACGCAGTAGCTGCTGGTGTAACAAGCATCGCCATAACCAGAATCAATCCCACAGCTTGAAGCGCAATGACAATGACCAGGGCCAGCAACACGAGCAGAAGGTAAGAAAGGAACTTGGTGGGTATGCCAATGACTTCAGCACCCACCGGGTCAAAACTTGTGAATACCAATTCCTTGTGGAAGACGTAGAGAATTCCAAGGACAAGCACTGCCATTCCTAGCGTCACGTACACGTCTGTTGTGGAGACTCCCAGAACCTGGCCAAGAAGCAAGTCCTCAAGGTTCACACTGAGGCCATCGGATGCTGAGAGCATTGTGATGCCAAGGGCGAAGAGGCCAGCAAACAAGATGCCAATGGTTGTGTCCTCGCTGAGCCCTGTTCGACGTGTTAAGTAGCCTATTGTGATTGCTACGGCTATTCCCACAGCTGCCGCTCCGGCGAAGGGGCTCATGCCGACGAGCAACGCTGCTACTACGCCCGGGAGGACTGCGTGCGCTAGCGCGTCGCCCATGAACGCGAGGCCACGCATCACGACGTAAGCACCCAAGACAGCACACGTAATCCCCACGAGTACGGACACGGCGAGTGCGCGCACCATGAAACTATACCGAAGCGGATCAGAAACGAGTTCTAGAAGGTCACTCAATGGAGGTGGCCTCCTTCCGCAAAAGCGACGCCATGGGCACCATAGAGTTCTTCTAGGACTTCCGGGGTGAAGGCCGTGTCCGGCGGGCCAACTGCACAGACATGGCGGTTTATACACAGAACCGTATCAAAGCGTTCAGAGAGCCTGGTCAGGTCATGGGTGGCTAGGAGGATAGTTTTACCTTCATCTCGTAACTCACGTAGCGCTCCTACAAGAGCTTCCTGGGACGCAAAATCTACTCCACTAAAGGCCTCGTCCAGCATGAGTATGTCGGCCTCCTGTGCCAAAGCGCGCGCCACGAACACCCGTTGACGCTGTCCGCCGGAGAGTTCTGAGACAAGGTTGTTCCGCACCTCCCACATACCTACACGGTGCAAACACTCATCAACAAGATTACGATCATTACTATTCGTCTGATGTAACCGTCCGCTCTTATGAACGCGTCCAAGGAGGACCACTTCCCGGGCTGTAAGGGGGAATCGCCAGTTGATGGATTCTTTCTGGGGGACATACGCAAGGCGACCCCGGGCTTTCTCCGGCGGGAGGCCATGCACTAGAACTGTGCCTGCTTGGAGTGGCACAAGGCCTGCAATGGCGTTGAACAGGGTGCTCTTTCCTGCTCCGTTGGGGCCAACAACCCCCACAAGAGTGCCTACGGCTAACGATGCTGTGACGTGCTCCAACACAACCGAATCGCCGAATTGCACCATCACGTCAGTCATGGTGAGTGCGTCTACGGGCCTAGTGGTCATTGCAGTGCCTCCACAATGGCGAAGATGTTTGCCCGCATCATGTCGATATACGTGTCTGCACCTTCACCAGCCGCGCTCAAGGAGCCCGTATAAAGGCTCCGAACTATGGTGACGCCGGCCTCTTCAGCAACGCGGTTGGCTAGGCGGCCACTGGTGGTGTTTTCCACGAATATGGCGGGTATGGCGTGCTCCTTTACAAGGTCTATCAAGTCGGCCATCTCCCTCGCGGAGGGCTCCCCATCCGTTGCGACGCCGGGAACGACTGTGCCGATGACCTCAAATCCATACCGAAACGCGAAATACGCCAAGGAGTCATGGGAGGTGACCAGGCGGCGGCGGTCTGCCGGAAGCTCTGTCACTATCTGTTGTGCACGCAGGTGGAGGTCATCCAACTCTTGAAGGTACGTGATTGAATTATCTCTGTACTCCTGCGCTCCAGCGGGGTCTAAGGCCGTTAACGTTAGCCCAATTTCTGCTATTGCAAGCTTGACTCGCAATGGATCGAACCAGAAGTGAGGGTCTGGTATGCCTGTATCCTGCCCCCCGGCAATGATAGGATCAGCTGATTCTCCCAGGGCGATCACCGCTCCTGTATTTGCTGCTGCTGTGCTGACAAGGTCCTTCAACCACTCCTCTTCCAGCCCTAGACCCATGCTGAAGACCACGTCTGCGTCTGCAACACGGGTCACGTCGCGGGCTCCCGGCTGGAATGCGTGAGGGTCTGCCCCTGGGGGGACGAGACTGAAAACCTCTACCCTCTCGCCTCCAATGCGCTGGACCCAATCCTCAGCGATGTTGCTGGTAGTGACGACACCTATGACAGCCTTGCTGGAGGCTGGATTGGAGTCTCCACATGCTGATGCAGCCATTGCTACAGTCATTAGAGCGACCAACAAGAGTGTTTTAACCATGATGCTAGCCATTGAACTCTCCCGTCAACTATGATTATAATTTAATGAGATATTATCTCAATAACGTGTAAAAAAGGGGTTTCCTAGCTGGAAGCCCCACCTCGGCCAATGCAGGACGCGCATCGGCCATAGATCTCCAGTCGATGTCCTTCTGGCTGGTAGCCAAACCGGTTTGCCACCGTGTCTACAAAGTCGTCTACGCTGCAATCAGCGATGTCCTGAACTGCACCGCAACTTGTGCACACCATGTGGTGATGGTGCCGTGTACCACCCAGTAGGTATTTGGGTGCTCTCCCGTCAATCATTAGCCGACAGATAACGCCTTCCTCTTGCAAGGAAGCCAGCGTCCTATAAACCGTTGCCCTACCTACTTGGGGCAGGCTGCGGCACAGTTCCTCTGCCGAGAAGTGGCCCTCCCAGGCGACAACAGTTTCCACAACGGTCTTCCGAGGGCCTGTCGCTCGAGAGAAACCCATCTGCAGGACAGTTGCCAACGCGTTCCTGTCAACCACACACCACTCCTGAGATAAAGTCTCAATTGGTAATACAATCGTACTATGTGCAGGAATCAGGGTCAAGAGAACTTACCTGGTGCTAGCTACTTTAGCAGCTATGGGGGATTGGTAGTCAGCAACCGGGTTATACCCTGGCTGAAGGAGCCGATGTACTGCGTCATGGTCTTCTGTACTCATCATCCGCAGCAAGCAAGCCTGAGCCCTGCCAGGGCGAGACCTTGGACCCAAAACTCTGCCGGTTACCCAAGAGTGAGTGCAGGAACATGAACTCACCACATTAAGTGGTAGTTTCCCCGGCTTCCTCTCGTTATACTACTGTCCATCCTGAAATCCTCTTGAATTGCCTCATGAAAGGAATCCTATGCCTCCCTCAAGTATAAATGCTCCCCAGATACTGCTGGATAAAGACCCGGAAGTAGCTCAAGCCATCCAGAAAGAGATTGACAGGCAGCAGAACTCACTGGTGCTTATCGCCTCTGAGAACCACGCATCGCAGGCGGTCATGGATGCCTCTGCCACGGTGTTGAGCAACAAATACGCAGAGGGCTATCCGGGTAAACGCTACTACGGCGGCTGCGAGTACGTAGACATGGTTGAGACCATTGCCATTGAACGGGCCAAGAAGCTCTTTGGTGCCGAGCATGCCAACGTGCAACCGCACTCTGGCACTCAGGCCAACATGGCGGTGTACTCAGCGCTGATTCAGCCAGGGGATACCATTATGGGAATGAGGTTGGATCACGGTGGACACCTTTCTCATGGGAGCCCGGTGAACTTTACGGGTAAGACGTACAACATTGTGTCCTACGGGGTTCATCCTGAGACTGAGCTTATTGATTTTGACCAAGTGGAAGAACTGGCAAAAGAGAATCGCCCCAAGGTCATCGTGGCAGGGTACAGTGCCTATGCCAGGGTGGTGGACTGGGCCCGGTTCCGGGCTATTGCCGATTCCGTGGATGCAACCTTGTTGGTAGACATGGCTCACATAGCTGGGCTCATCGCCGGTGGCGTTCACCCTTCGCCTGTACCCCACGCTCAAATGGTGACATCCACAACCCATAAGTCATTGCGAGGCCCACGTGGTGCGTTCATCCTCACCACAGAAGAGAACACCCAGGCCATTGACCGAGCCGTGTTCCCGGTGAACCAGGGTGGCCCGTTTATGGCTGCCATTGCTGCCAAGGCTGTGTGCTTTGGTGAGGCGTTGCAACCCGGGTTCTCCCGGTACGCAGAGCGCGTGGTGGAGAACGCCCAGAAGCTGGCGGCAACCCTTGTTGCTGGCGGTATGCGCATTGTCACTGGGGGTACGGATACTCACCTGTTCCTTGTAGACCTGACCTCTATGGAACTGACGGGCAGGGACGCCGAAGAAGCGTTGAGCGCAGTGGGCATCTACGTGAACCGGAACACCATCCCCAACGATACGAAGTCTGCGCGTGTCACCAGCGGGTTACGCATTGGAACGCCGGCGCTGACGACGCGGGGTATGGGGCCGGAAGAGATGGAGACGGTTGGCAAGCTCATCCTCCGTACCGTGACCAACATTGGTGACGCTGGTGTGGCGCGAGAGGTGAGGGATGGCGTAGCTAGTCTGACGAGCCACTTCCCGGTACCCGGGATTACCACGGATAACGCTTGGCCTCTGGAGTAGGGGCCTTAGGCCAACCGGTACTTTGGCTCGGAACTAAATATAGTTGCCATTCGTTTTTCGTAAGTGTCAGGTGACGCGGAGGATCTTTCTGTCTTGTTGACAGCTACGATACGCGTATGCTAGCGTGAGAAGAAGGATTTCGAAAATATCACAAACGCTGTGACGGGGAGTAGTAGCATAGTTCACGCTTCAGAGAGTCGGCGATAGGTGGAAAGCCGATAGCGGTTGGATTGCGAACTCGCCCCTGAGTGGAGGGAGTGAACAAGGGCGCGCCCTTGGCCCACGTTTTCTGGAACTGGTCATACGGCTAAGCCAGATAGATGCGGGAACAAGTGAGGTTCTTTGTAGCTCCCTACGGTTGCGCCGTTACAGCAGCCTGAGGTGTTCCTTTTCATCTGAGAAGGAAAATGAGGGTGGTACCGCGGGTAGCGATGAGACCCGTCCCTGGTGGACGGGTATTTTTGTGCTTTCAGAACAACGATGCGAAGCAGCACAAACGGGGAATATGTAGCCCCTACAAAATGCAGTAGGGGCAAGTCCCCCAGGAGAGATAGTTATGAAGCTGAACGGTGGACAGATGGTATGCCAGGCCCTCTTGAACGAGGGTGTGGACACCGTCTTCGGCATCCCTGGAGGGGCAATCATGCCTCTGTACCAGATGTTGCCGCAGTTCCCAGGCCTGCGACATATCCTTGTTCGCCATGAACAGGGTGCTGCAATGGCCGCTGACGGATACGGTAGAGTGACCGGCAAGGTTGGTGTGTGTTTCGCTACATCAGGCCCCGGTGCGACCAATCTGGTGACCGGACTGGCCGGTGCGATGATGGACTCTGTCCCGATGGTTGCCATTACGGGCCAGGTCGCTCGAGAGGCTATCGGATCGGACGCGTTCCAAGAGGCAGACGTGACCGGTGTCACTTTACCGGTAATCAAGCACAACTTCCTGGTGATGTCTGCCGAGGAACTCCCTCGGGTAATGAAAGAAGCGTTCTACCTTGCGCGTACCGGGCGACCCGGGCCTGTGCTGGTGGACGTACCTAAAGATGTGTTTGTAGAAGTGGCGGAGTTTGAATACCCGGAAACCGTTGAACTCCCGGGCTACCCGCCGAAAATGGAAGGCGACCCCGAGGCCATCAATCGGGCAGCATCACTCATAGCACAGGCCAAACGGCCAGTGATTATGGCCGGCCACGGCGTCCTCATTTCTGACGCGTACAAAGAGCTACAGGAATTTGCAGAAAAGGGCCAATTCCCGGTTACGACCACGTTGCTGGGCATCGGTTCATTCAAGTCGGACCATGTATTGAACATCGGGTTGCCCGGGATGCACGGCTCTGCTTACGCAAACCATGCCATCAACGATTCTGACCTGCTCATCGCCCTTGGTATGCGGTTCGATGACCGTGTGACAAGCAAGGTGAGTCTGTTCGCTCCCAAGGCCAAGGTCATCCACGTGGACATTGACCCGGCAGAGCTTGGGAAGAACGTACGGCCGACGGTGCCCATTGTGGGCGACGTGAAACATGTACTGAAGCAGCTTTTTCCCCTGGTGGAGAAGGCTGACCGACGTGAGTGGCTGTCGCACATCGAGGAGTTGCGCCGCAACCATCCATTGTTTTTTGAGGACGATGACACTCTCCGGCCTCAGGATGTGATCCAACAGATATCTGATAGCACAGAGGGTAAGGCTATCATTGCCACGGGTGTGGGTCAGCATCAGATGTGGGCAGCTCAACTGTACAAGTTCACTGAGTTCAACAGCTTCATCACCTCCGGCGGACTGGGGGCAATGGGTTTTGAGACGCCGTCAGCTATGGGCGCTCAAGTAGGTAGGCCGGACCGGGTGGTATGGACCATTGCAGGGGACGGGGGCTTCCAGATGACCATGATGGAGCTGGCCACCATGGTGGAGAACCAGATTCCCGTGAAAATTGCGCTGATAAACAACAACTCCCTGGGGATGGTTCGCCAGTGGCAAGATCTCTTTTACGACCACGACTATGTGGCGACGTTATATACTGCCAACCCGGACTTTGTGAAGCTGGCAGAGGCCTTTGGTATCCCCGGTATCCGGGTGACCAAGAAGGACGAAGTGGGCGCTGCTGTGGCGCAGGCTATGGCGTGGAACGGGCCGGTGCTGGTGGACTTCCAGGTGGAGCAGACAGAGAATGTATACCCGTTCATCCCACCGGGAACCGGAGTTGGCCAGATTGTGGAAGACCCAAGATTGGTGGAGAAGCGCGTACGATGACCCAGCAAAAGGGAAAGATGCAGCAACACACGGTAGTGGCCCTGGTCTATGACAGGCCCGGTGTGCTGAACCGCGTTGTCAGCATGGTGCGTCGGCGGGCGTTTAACATCAGCAGCCTGGCTGTTGGACACTCTGAGACTCCGGGTTTGTCCCGCATGACGTTTGTCGTTGAGGGAGACGACACAATGCTGGCACAGGTAACCAAGCAGCTCCAAAAGCTGGTTGATGTGGTGAAGGTATCTGACTCGAGCCTGGAGAACTCTATTTACAGGGAACTATCGTTGGTGCGAGTGAGCGCCTCGGCTGTCACCCGGAGCGAGATTATCCAGATTGTGGGCATCTTTAGAGCCAACATTGTGGACGTAGCTCACGATGCGCTTATCATTGAGGTCACCGGCGACGAGGACAAGCTAGATTCTTTGGTGACGCTCTTAAAGCCCTTTGGTGTCCTGGAGATTATGCGCAGCGGCCGATTGGCTATGGTGCGTGGGGTTCTTCAGGAATCAACCGCGAATGGAATGGTGGCGGACGCTGAAGACGTGGTGACTGATGATAATTGGCGGAGAGAAGATAGTGACCAATCGGAATCAACGATACTCTTACCACCGGGCTAGCAACTAAATCGAACAATATTAGGCAAGAAACGGAAGGGGATACATAACATGGCTACGATGTACTACGACAAGGACGGGGATCCAGCGATATTGGAAGGCAAGACCGTTGGCATAATTGGCTACGGAAGCCAGGGCCATGCACACGCGTTGAACCTGAAGGACAGCGGCTATAACGTCATGGTTGGGCTGTATAAGGGCAGCAGCTCATGGGCTAAGGCTGAAGAGGCTGGCCTTAAGGTTGCAGAGGTATCGGAAGTTGCCCAGCAGGCTGACGTGATTATGATACTGGTGCCGGATATGAAGCAGAAGCTGGTCTACGATGAGTCTATTGCTCCGTATTTGACCTCTGGCAAGACGTTGATGTTTGCCCACGGGTTCGCCATCCACTTCAAGATGATAGTGCCTCCGGCGGATGTGGACGTCAGCATGATTGCTCCCAAAGCCCCTGGTCACAGGATGCGTGAGATATTCACCCGCGGTATGGGTGTTCCCTCGCTGATTGCGGTATACCAGAACCCTTCAGGTCACGCGAAGGAAACGGCGTTGGGCTATGGAATTGGTGTAGGTTCCGGGCGTGCAGGGATTCTTGAGACAACCTTCAAAGAAGAGACAGAGACGGACCTCTTTGGTGAGCAGTCTGTGCTTTGCGGTGGAGTCACCTCCCTCATCAAGATGGGCTTTGAGACCCTTGTTGAGGCAGGCTATCAGCCGGAAGTTGCCTACTTTGAGTGCATGCATGAGGTGAAGCTCATTGTTGACCTGCTGTACCAGGGTGGCATGTCCTACATGCGCTACTCTATCAGCGAGACGGCGGAATACGGGGATTACAGCCGTGGCCCCCGGGTGATTGACGAGCACGTTCGGGAAACTATGCGAACAGTGCTCAAGGAGATTCAGAGCGGTGAATTCGCCAGAGAATGGATTGCTGAGAACGACGAGGGTCTGAAGCGGTTCCAGCAGGATCGCAAAGAGGGCGCCGAGCACCCCATTGAGAAGGTTGGGGAAGAGCTGCGCTCCATGATGCCCTGGCTGCAACAGACTATCTAACCGAGAATTACACAGGAGTCAGATAGTTATGGCAATTGGGGAGGGTATCCGTGCAGTCCTCGTCCTGGAAACAGGACGAGACTGCGTTGTTTTGAAAACTCTTACTCATATCGCGTAAACACGAAGAGAAAGAGCAAGGGAGAATACGATAATGGCTGAGAACAGAGTACGCATATTTGACACCACGCTGCGTGACGGAGAGCAGGCGGCAGGTGCGTCTATGACTGGCGATGAGAAGCTGGAGATTGCTAAGCAACTCGAAAAGCTGGGAGTTGATGTCATTGAAGCTGGCTTTGCTGCGTCATCACCCGGCGACATGGAGTCAATCAAGCGCATCGCCAAAGAGATTAAGAACTCAACCGTGTGTTCATTAGCCCGGGCAAACCCTGACGACATAGACGCGGCGTGGGAGTCCATCAAAGAAGCCGTGTATCCGCGTATCCACACGTTCATTTCAAGCTCTGACATCCATATGGAGCACCAGCTTCGGAAGAATCGCGAAGAGGTCATGGATATGGCTGTGACTGCGGTCTCCCGGGCTAAAGGGTACTGTGAGGATGTGGAGTTCTCTCCCATGGACGCCACCCGGACAGACCCGGATTTCCTGTATGCGTTGGTTCAGGCGGCTATTGATGCAGGGGCCACGACCATCAACATCCCAGATACAGTGGGCTATGTGATACCAGAGGAATTTGGCGCACTTATCGCCAGCATCATTGAGAACGTACCCAACATAGACAAGGCAATCATCAGTGTCCACTGCCACAACGACCTGGGGCAGGCAGTGGCCAACAGCCTGGCGGCGGTGAAGGCAGGGGCGCGTCAGGTAGAGGGTTGCATCAACGGCATTGGAGAGCGGGCGGGCAACACTGCCTTGGAAGAGGTCATCATGGCCCTCCACACGCGTCGTCAGTACTTTGATACGACGGTGGGCATAGACACCACCCAGATATACCCGACCAGCCGTATGGTCAGCGAGATTACCAATTTCCCGGTGCAGCCGAACAAGGCGATAGTTGGAACGAACTCGTTTAGGCACGCCTCTGGCATTCATCAGGACGGGATCATCAAGGAACGAACGACCTACGAGATTATGGATCCCAAAGACGTTGGCTGGGTTGGGGAGACAATGGTTCTCTCCAAGCTGAGTGGTAGGGCGGGGCTCCGATCCCGTATGGAGGAGCTAGGCTACACGTTGGACAGGGACGAGCTGAACAGAGTATTCATGTCCTTTAAAGAGCTTGCCGATAAGAAGCGTGAAGTGACGGACCGGGATCTGGAAGCCCTGATGGCAGAAGACCGCCGAGTGGAAGAGGTCACGGGCTATCACGTAGAGTCCGTAGCTATTCTGACGGGCACTGGACTGGTTCCTACGGCCACCTTGGTTATGATTACCCCGGACGGTGAGAAACGGACTGAACAGATGGAAGGCAACGGCCCGGTGGACGCTGTCTGCAATGCCGTTGTCCGCATTGTTGGGGTTCAGCCGAAATTGGACGAATACAGTGTGCGTTCTATTACTGAGGGGTTGGATGCTGTGGGTGATGTGACGGTGCGCTTGCGCTATGAGAACCATATCTACACGGGTCGCGCTGCTCACACGGATATCCTGGTGGCCAGCGCTAAGGCGTACACCAATGCGGTGAACCGCTTACTGACCCTTGATGGCACGGAAATCCAGGGCGAGATGCAGGGCGTCTAACAACGCAGCATCTTGCAGGCTGGGAGACAGGCGATACCCTAGCTACTATTACGAGATTACAATTTATAGTGAGGTTATAGCTATGCCCGGAAAGACGATGTTTGAGAAAATTTGGGATGCTCACGTGGTGTCTGAGGAACCGGGTAAACCCTCTGTTATCTACGTGGATCTCCACTTGGTGCATGAGGTCACATCCAACCAGGCATTTGACGGCCTGCGTATTGCCAAGCGTGGCGTCCGTCGTCCGGATCTGACGGTGGCGACCGCTGACCATGACATCCCGACCACAGACCGCTCCAAGCCCATCGCGGACCCCATTGCAGTTCAGCAGCTGGAGCACCTGGCGAACGATACCAAGGAGTTCAAAATCCAGTTTGCGGACATGCACAGTCCCTTGAATGGTATTGTCCACGTCATTGGGCCTGAACAGGGACATACGCAGCCGGGGAAGGTCATTGTGTGCGGAGACAGCCATACGGCCACTCACGGCGCGTTTGGGGCCTTTGCGCTTGGCATTGGCACATCAGAAGTGGAACACGTGCTGGCCACCCAGACGTTGCGACAGACAAAGCACAAGACCATGCAGGTGGACGTGAACGGCCCGCTGCCCTTCGGCGTCACCGCTAAAGATCTCATCCTGGCCATCATCGGGCAGATAGGCATCGCTGGAGGAACCGGATACGTCATCGAGTACACGGGCCAGGGTGTCCGTGAACTATCGATGGAAGGCAGGATGACCTTATGTAACATGTCGATCGAGGGCGGCGCCCGGGCCGGGATGGTTGCTCCGGACGAGAAGACATTTGAGTACATGAGAGGTCGCGCCAATGTGCCTCAGGGTGATGCCTTTGACGAAGCTGTAGAGAAGTGGAAGCTGTTGCCATCGGACGCAGACGCCGTTTACGACAGGATAGAGGTCATTGACGCAGCATCGCTTGAGCCGCATCTGACCTGGGGAACCAACCCCGGCCAGGTGGCAAGCATATCCAGCACTGTGCCGGACCCGTCATCCTTTGCCGACCCCGCCGACCGTGAGAGCGCGGAGCGGGCACTGGCCTACATGGGTCTGGAGGCGAACACACCGATGACCGAGGTTCCAATAGACCGTGTGTTCATTGGTTCCTGCACTAATTCCCGCATAGAGGACCTTAGGGCCGCTGCTGCGGTTGCCAAGGGCCATAAGGTGAACGCTAGGGTTGGGGCAATGGTTGTCCCGGGCTCCTACAACATTAAACAGCAGGCGGAAGCCGAGGGTCTGGACAAGATATTTATTGAAGCTGGATTCGAGTGGCGCAATGCCGGCTGCTCCATGTGTCTGGCAATGAACCCGGACATGCTACTTCCCGGTGAGCGTTCAGCATCGACATCTAATCGCAACTTTGAAGGCAGGCAAGGCAAGGGCGGCCGAACCCACCTGGTGAGCCCGGAGATGGCTGCTGCTGCCGCTATAGCAGGGCATTTCGTGGACATACGCACCTGGGAAGGCTAGCCCCAGAGCGAGCCTTGGACCCGGGCTACCTGGCGGGTACCAAACAGAATTTGGCGAGGCACTTGAGTAAGAAAAATTACAATCTGTAATGAATCCTAGGAGGATACGATGGAGCCATTCAAAAAGCACTCAGGCGTGGTGATGCCCCTGGACCGGGTCAACGTAGACACGGACCAAATCATCCCCAAGCAGTTCTTGAAACGGGTTGAGCGTGATGGGTATGAGGATTTCCTGTTCTTTGACTGGCGCTTTGACGCAGATGGGACGCCGAACAAGGATTTTGTGCTGAACCACCCGGGCTACAAAGACGCGTCCGTGTTGGTGGCTGGTAGGAACTTTGGATGCGGTTCATCGCGAGAACATGCACCCTGGGCACTTCAGCAGTACGGGTTCAAGGCAATCATCTCACCAAGCTATGCAGACATCTTTTACAACAACTGCTTCCAGAATGGCTTGCTTCCGGTGACGCTGGACGAGGTCTCCGTGGCGCATATCACGGCGCAGGCCAAGGAGATTCCTGGCTACGAGGTGACCGTTGACCTGGAGAACTGTGTAGTCTCTGACAGTGAGGGTTTCAGAGCTTCTTTCAGTCTGGACGAGTTTAAGCAGTATTGCTTGCTGAACGGCCTGGACGATATTGGCATCACCCTTCAGGATGAGGGCGCTATCACGGCGTACGAAGCAAAGCAGCAGGGCGCGTAGAGCAGCCCGGGCTTAGGAACGACAAAATGAAAAGGGCTCCGCTACTACGGAGCCCTTTTCTATTGGGACAAGAATAGAGCCTACTTTTTAAACAGGCCAATCACGTTGCCATCGAGGTCTGCGAAGAGGGCCATAGTAACGGAACCGGGGACGTCCATGACTTCCATGACTACAGTACCGCCAAGGGCCACTGCCTTATCTAGATAAGCCTGAGGATCGTCAACCTGGGCGTAGACGGAGACACGTGGGTTTCCCCTGTTTGCGCTGCCAAGTCCGCCGTTGATGCCAGACTCACCGCTTTCCCTGGTGTACGCCATGCCGTAAGCGAAGGGATTGTTGGTGTCTATCCTCCACTCGAAGAGGTTTCCATAGAACTCCTGGGTCTTCTTGGCGTCTGATCCCATGATTTCAAAATGCACCACCGGGTTTGGCATCGCGGCCCTCCTCAGATATAAAATCGCGTTATTGGTACGTTATCTCAATAGCTAATATAATGCTATTGAGCGCCCTATCTGGCGGTCCAAGGGTCAGAACCTGGATCGTTGCCGGTGGCCGCAGCGGTAAGTCGCTCAAGGTAGTGATCCCAGCCCATACCGTGGGATTCCCTATCAAGTTCAGGGAGACCGGAGTGTCTGAGGCGTACCACGATGGCCCCGCCATCTTCGGTGAGCGTAATCTCCACCGTGGAGGTGCCTGGAGTCACCAATGTGTCCTCAGACTCCCATCCCCAGGTGAACACTACCTTGGTGAAGGGTGAAATCTCCACAAAGGACCCACTGGCGATGTCATTGCCAGTGACATTGACGCGATAGATACCGCCGGGCGTGGGGTCGGCCTCGGCAGAGATGCCCATCCAGTGTGTCATCTTCTCTGAATCTGTCAGGAACGGGAAGATTGTCTCAGCGCGAGCGCCAATACGGACTTTTCGCTCCACAAAATCTGGCAGGCTTGTCATGAGATGTTGATGCTCTCCTCTCGGTTAAAACCAAAGGGTCATAAGGCTGTGTTTCAGCGATGGTATACCATTCACTCGCCCAAATGGGGTGAACATGACAGAGTAAGCCGGTCTCAGATATAAACGACCCGGGCATTCCTCATTCTACAGCTATACTGTAATTTGTAGGTAATACAACTACAATTGTAGTTTTATTACCTATTCAGCTACGAACTGTGGAAGGGATACCCTGCCGTCTTGGACTGCATACTCTTGACGTTGGAGCTGCGGCTTTCTATGCTGCGGCTCGACGAATGTATGAGGAGTGTGGCCACGCCAGAGTTTACGCTGCACCTGAATCAGGAGCTGAAGCGTGACGTGCCATCTAAGGCTGTGCCGATAATAGACAACGGACGCGGCGGCCTGTGTTTTATCTGATGCTGGCAGAGGAACCGAGCATGGCCCATGTGGACGTTGATGAGTGGACTACGGTGAATCCACTGGTAGAGGTAGTGCCTGCAGGGTAAGACGTGTCAGTCTGATTTGGGATATAAAAAGGAAGAGGCTCGGGTTTATTCCCGGGCCTCTTCTTAATGACAAGAACGTTCTCTAACCAGACGTAGCGACTTCCGTAAGTGCTTCCAGGCCAAAGAGGTTTGCGGCGTTGTCCCAGAGGATCTTCCGTTTGTTGTCGTCGGACACGCCCTCCAATGCCAGGAAGGTGTTCACTGCCTCCGGGAAGATGGAATCGCTATGGGGGTAGTCCGTGGAGAACAAGAGTTTGTCAGCCCCCATGTAATCGATGGTGTACTTGATGGGTGACTCCTCAGGCTCGATGACCGAGTAGCACTGTCGCTTGAAGTACTCGCTGGGGAGCATGGACAGCTTGATTTCTAGGTCAGGCGCATTGGTCTCCCACTTGTCGTCCAGCCTCCAGAGGAACCAGGGCAGCCAACTCGCATTGACCTCTAGGAAGGCTGGCTTCAGGTTGGGGAACCGCTCCAGCACGCCGCCGATGATGAGCTCCGCCAGTTGGGCTTGGGCGTGGACCGGGCCTGTCATGGTGTTTCCGACGACACCCATGCCCTTGTGCCCGAAGTAGCGATGGTTGTAGTTGTCCTTCAGGTTGTAGTTAGCGGGCGGCCCGTGCATCCCGAAAGCAGTGCCGAGTCGGTTCATCTCTTCCCATAGCGGGTCAAAGAACTCATCACAGAGCAGGTTGCCGTTCACTGCGCCACCGGTCATGGCCACGGCCACCGCTCCAAGCTCTTCTACAGCACGCTTGGCCTCACCCGCTGCCAGCTTTGCATCCTGAGGCGGTACCCATGCCCAGAACTTGAAGCGGTCTGGGTGATGGCTGACAAACTCTGCGGCGTAATCGTTGTAGACCTGGCAAAGGGCCAAGGCGTGTTCCGGATCCAATCCATCGTACCGGACGATGCCCATAGCCGCTGTGGGCATGAACACGCCGATGTCTATGCCTTCGATGTCGAACCCTTCCAGGAAAACGTCAGGCTCAGGGTTCTGCGTGACCTTCAATAGCTCCGGCACTGCGGGGATACGCCGGAGGCTGCGCTGCCGCACCATGGGGTTAGAAGCTATTGGTGGCTTCACCACGCCCTCAATCTCAATGCGAGCGCCGCTGCCCTCTGCAATGCCGCCGTTTTCTGGCCTCACAATCTTTGTCCGAGACCTGAAAGGCTCCGGCAGCTTCTCCATCCAGAGTTCCAGGGGCTCCAGCAGATGGGGCTCACTATCGATGACCTTGAAGCCGTTCTTCGCCATGACATCCTCCGTAACAGGGTAGTACCAACTTGCTAGACCAGAGCGTGCCCTGGGTCCAAGGGACGAGCCTCCTGCCAGGTGATGTTTGCGGGCTTCGTAAAGTCATCACCGCGGATGAGTTCATAGGTGATGGACGCAGCCAACCCGGGCGGATCTATGCCGTCAGTGTAGCCGCGGACAGAGTCTGCCAGCAGTCGCCGCATCGCGATGATGGCGCGGTCGCTGGTGCCAAGGTGCTCCCGCGTGCGGTCATAGATGGCTCCCATGGTCTCCTGGACGGCGTGGTCCTGGGTGCGTGTGCCGAAGATGCCTGAGAAGCCCCGGGACTTCATTGCCTCCCGGTCTTGCAGATACCAATTATCGAAGTTTCTCGCCTTCCGAAACCCGGGTTGCAGGTCATGGAAGCCGAACTGCTCAATGCGGTCTGCGCGCTCCTGGGCTGTGAAAGGACGCTCCTCGTTGAAGCCGATCTCCCACTGCCAACAACTGAAATCATCGCGAGGCACCCAGATGGAAAAGCCGGTGGTGCGGCCAGGAGCCCCGGGAATGTAGGCATAGAACGGAAGGATATAGGGCGTCATGCGCACGTACTCCTCGCTGTCGCTGGCTCGCCTGACGGCGGCGTACCTGTAACCGTAAGACGTGTACTCAACCTCCAGGCGTGGGGCAGTGTCCTTCATCACAAGGGCGTTTACCGGATTTCCCCACCCGGTGCGTACCCCGCTGAAAGAGCGGTGCAGGAACGAGGCGTGGGAAGAGTCTATGCCACCCTCTAATCCTTGGAGGTAGTTGCTTTCTTGAATGGTCTTGATGAGCACAAGGTGATCATCCGTCACCTTTGTCCACTGGAAGGCTGGGAACGGGGGGAGTTTATCTGCCGGCCCCATATACGCCCACACAATGCCTGCCACTTCCTGAACCGGATAGGCCCGGGCCTGCACCTTATCTTTGAAGTTGCTGGCGGAGGGTTCTGAGGGCATGTCCAGGCAGTTGCCGTCAACATCGAATTTCCAGCCGTGGTAGATACACGTTAGGCCGCAGTCCTCGTTGCGACCCAAGGCCAGGGATGCGCCGCGATGGGGGCAGTACTCTTCCATAACGCCTACCTTCCCATTGGTATCGCGGAAGGCAATCAAATCCTCGCCCAGGAGTTTGAGGCGTATGGGAGTGCCGTCGTGTTCGCGGATTTCGCTTGCTATGAAGGCCGGTATCCAGAACCGACGCATCATTTCACCCAAGGGCGTACCCCGGTCAGTCCGAGTGATGAGATTGTTCTCTTCCTTGGTCAGCATGCTCTCCCCTTAAATATGTAATGTTGAAATAATTGTAGCTACTGGGTGTCGTCATCACGCCAGCGTTTGAACGTGAAGGCAAATATCGTAAGTGCGACGCCAAAGATGGCGAACGTGTAATTTTTAACCCAGAGAGGGAAGCTAGTGCCAACCTTGTCAGCAAAGATGAACCCCAATACCAACAGGCCAGAGAACAGCATGACTTTGCCGAAGAAGTTGTGTGCAGCCTTCATTTGGTACCCCTCTTTTGGCCTGGGCGCTGAGTGCAAAGGATAAAACCACAACGCAACGGCCAACATTGGAAACCTCGGCCATTATACAGAGGGGCACAGTAGAACGGAAGGAGGTCTTTGGGGGTGGGAGGAACCCAGGCGCTAGTACGTGATCATGCGTTGGTCGTCAAAGGTGTGGCTCCATGAACCCGGGGCATAACTGCTTGCCGGTACTGTGCTGGACATGATGATAGTAGCGGCACTTCCGGTAGCAACGGAGAATTTAACTCCACTACCATGTACGGAGGTAGCATTCAAAGCTGCCTCACGAATAAACTCCGATGTCTTCTTGTTGGCTTGGGCAGCGTGCTCGGTCACTCGGTTGAAGTCCGCACGGGGAAACGCTACCGAAACGATTGCACGATCCCCTGGTGAGGACTGCTCATCTGTTGTGGGCTGACCTTGTTCTGGGGTCTTAAACGATTCTTGTACCACAGCTTTGTTCTCCTATGTGTCCTTGACAGATTACAGTGGAAATACTACATTTGTAGTGTATTGTAGCTTATGGGGTAGGAGATACACAAGTGGAAATCCAGTGGCTCATGTTGGCGGACGCCGCAGAGGTTGTTGCAAACAAGCTGTATATCATGGGTGGTGGCTGGGAAGTGCTGACGGTGAACACGCCGTTCCCGGTGGCGCGACACTGTGCTGTAGCTATTGCTGTACGGGTTCCCTGGCAGGAGACCAACCAGCAGAGCACGCTGGAAGTGGAAGTAGCTACGGAGTTTGGGCAGACCCTGGGTAAGATTACCGGGCACTTTGAGGTAGGCCGGCCTCCAGGTATTCGTACTGGGCAGGATCAGCTTATGAAACTGGCTGTAGACCTTGATTTGAATCTGGATGGCCCCGGGCGATACTTTATTATGGGCAATGTGAACGGGCAGACAAGTACCCGTATGATGTTTCAGGTTGTGCCCGGGCCTTTGCTTGTAGCCAGTGGAGGAAGCCCACCTATCGCGCCTCAGTGAACCTTAGGTTCCTTTGTAGGGGCGGGAGCGAAATCTCACCCCTTTTTGTTTGGCTAGTCAAAATGCCTTCACCAACGTTGACCGTGGTGCTATCTGATGCTAGCTTGCTGGTTAACGAATAAGGGGGCCTTCCTGGCTTCTCCGTGTAGCTAGTACCCCACAAATACCATCCAAGAATGGTATGATTATGCGTCCAAACGGCGACAGATAGCTGTATTTCTCTGTTCGCTATTATGTGTAATCTCGTTACATTACAAGGGGGCTAGGAGTGACTAAAGAGACCTTGAGCGGAGCTGAAATAGAAGAGCTGAAGACTATGGCAGCGGCGCACTTCTGGCCGCACGCTCGCCAGGCCGGTGACATGACCGATGAGACGGGCATCAAGCTGGTGGTTAGAGGCAAAGGCGTATGGGTGGAGGACGCTCAGGGCCAGCAGTGGTTTGATGTGATTTCCGGCATGTGGCTGAAGAACATAGGCCACGGGCGGAAAGAAATTGCCGATGCGGTCTATGAGCAGATGCTAGACATCAGCTACACGCCCGGGGGAACGGTAGCGCCGGTAACGGCCAGGCTGGCCGCCAAACTGGCAAGCATATCGCCGGACAAAGACTCCCGGGTGTTCTTCGTCAGTGGAGGCTCAGAGGCTGTGGAGACTGCGCTGAAGATGGCCCGGAAGTTCCACACGAACAACGGCGAAGCATCTCGGTTCAAGTTCATCGCTCGCAGGGGCTCCTACCACGGGACAACCTTCATGAATATGAGCCTGGGTGGTGGCAGCGTGGCATCACCCTCAGACTTTGGGCCGCTGATGCCGTACACGTACAACATTGCTCAGCCGGGCGAGTTCAAGTGCAACCTGTGTCGGGACCGTAGCGGCTGCGACCTTGATTGCGCCCGGGACTTGGAACGCACCATCCTGGAATTGGGGCCGGACACGGTAGCCGCGTTTATTGCAGAGCCAATCTCCGTGGCCAGCGGCGTGCATGTGCCCCACCCGGACTACTGGCCTACTATTCGGGAAATTTGCGACAAGTATGGCGTCCTCCTCATCTGCGACGAGGTCATCACCGGATTTGGTCGCACGGGGAAGTGGTTTGCTACGGAGCACTGGGGCATCAAGCCGGACATCTTCACCGTGGCGAAGGCCCTCACCAGTGGGTATCAGCCCATTGGCGCTACAATAACCAGCAAAGCCGTGGCAGACGCATTTATTGGTGAACCATCCTCCACCTTTAAGCACCTCATCACCTTTGGTGGGAACCCGGCTGCATGCGCAGCTGCGCTGGCCAACTTGGAAATCATGGAGCAAGAGGATATGGTGACCAACTCAGCCACCATGGGCACTTATATGTATGAACGGCTCCAATCGTTCTATAAGCATCCCATCGTCGGCGAGGTTCGGGGCGGGATGGGGCTTCTGGCTGCGGTTGAACTGGTGAAGAACAGGGACACTCGGGAGAAATTCCCCGCAGAAGCGGGACTGGTGCAAAAAGCTACGGAGAGTATGCACAAGCGCGGACTGCTGGGCAGGTTCATGGGAGATGCCCTGCATCTTGCGCCGCCGCTAAGTATTACCAAAGATGAAATTGACCATCTGGTGGACTCGCTAGAAGGTGTGGTCACGGAATTAGAGGACAGTCTTTAGAGCCAGGGATTTTTCGCTAAATCACCATGTCGACAAGATTCGCTGAGCCCTCGGTAATGCTCGACTTTCCTTCGTCAATTCCGATAACATGTTGTATCCTAATGGCAATCAATAAAAAAGGGGATCGTATGACGCAGTCTGCTGAATCAACAACATTTGCTGGGGAAAAGGTCTTTTCAGACCTGCCGTATAAAGTTGCGGACATGTCTCCGGAAACCGTGGCTTTTGGCCGTAAGGAAATTGAGCTAGCCGAGTATGAAATGCCCGGCTTGGTAGCACTTAGAGAGGAATTCAAGGGAAAGCTGCCTCTCAAGGGCGCCCGCATCACCGGTTCATTGCACATGACCATTCAAACGGCTGTGCTGATTGAGACTCTGGTGCAGCTTGGCGCTGAAGTGCGCTGGGCTTCCTGTAACATCTTCTCAACACAGGACCATGCAGCCGCAGCGGTGGTAGTTGGCCCCAATGGAACCGCGGACAAGCCCGCTGGTGTTCCGGTCTTCGCCTGGAAGGGCGAAAACCTGGAAGAGTACTGGTGGTGCTTGCTCCAGACCGTCCAGTTCCCCGACGGCAAGGGCCCGACGCTCATCGTTGATGACGGCTGTGACGCCACGATGATGATTCACCTTGGGTACGGCTACGACAAGGCCGGGAAGGTAGACGCCCTGGGCTCAGAAGCCTCTCCTGACGAGAAGGCGGCCCATGTTCTTCTGGAGTTGATTCAAGGGGCAAAGCCGAAGTTCTGGGAGAATGTTGTTTCTGAGATTCGCGGTGTGTCTGAGGAAACGACCACAGGCGTGCACCGGCTCTACGATATGCAGAAGGCAGGGACGCTGCTGTTTCCGGCCATCAACGTGAATGATTCCGTGACCAAGAGCAAGTTTGATAATTTGTACGGTACACGGCACTCCCTGGTGGACGCTATTATGCGTGCGACAGACGTGCTCCTATCTGGCAAGAAGGCCCTAGTGTGTGGCTTTGGCGACGTTGGCAAAGGAAGCGCTCAGGCGCTGCGAGGCCAGCAGGCACGAGTTGCCATCACGGAGATTGATCCCATCTGTTCGCTCCAGGCCTGTATGACGGGCCATGACGTCATCACCCTTGATGACGCCATAGAGCAACAGTTTGACTTGTATGTGACCGCCACCGGTTGCACGTCCATCATCATGGCTGACCACATGAAGCGGATGAAGCACAATGCCATTGTGTGCAACATTGGACACTTTGACGATGAGATTGATATGGCGGGCTTAGAACGGATGCGGCAGAACGAAGAAGTAGAGAAGATTGAAATCAAGCCGCAGGTGCATGAATGGAAGTTCAAGGAGACCGGTCGCAGCATCATTGTGCTGGGCGAGGGTCGCTTGGTGAACCTCTCCAATGCCACAGGCCACCCCAGCTTTGTGATGAGCAACTCCTTCACCAATCAGACGCTGGCACAGTTGGATTTGCAAGAGCGAGCTGAGTCCTACGGCAAGAGCGTAGTGACACTACCAAAGCATCTGGACGAGAAGGTTGCCCGGTTGCACCTGGACAAGTTCGGTGCCAAGCTCACCGTGTTGTCGGACAAGCAGTCGAACTACCTGGGGCTTCCCAAAGAGGGGCCTTACAAGTCAGACCAGTACCGCTACTAGAGGTTCCTGGATTTTGCTTTAGATAAACCCTTAGATATATGAAAACAGCCCCCGCTCCAATATTGAAGCGGGGGCTGTTTAGTAAGTCAGGCTTAGCAGTGGGGGATAGCGGGTAGATAGAGACTGGCTTTGGTTAGACTTGTATCTTCCTGCGGGGAGGCGCGCCACCTTTGGGAGTTCATGTTCAGGAAGGTGCGGAAGGCGCTGGAGATGTACCTGGTAATAGCCGGGCATAGTGAAAAGGGTAGATCATGAACAAGGGATCGTACTCAGTGCGACCGGCCGTAAACGGATCTCCACTATCGAACGGGGTAGGATTTTTCAACAGGGATACCAATCTAGTCAATGGCCAATAATCATGCGAATATCTTTTTGGCGGTGACGCCATTCATGGCATAATAGATTATCAGTAGTAACTGATTTCAAATGATTCCGATTCATTAACGTTTTCAAATAGTGAGGCGTAAATATTATTTTCGAATCGAGGGTTCTATGCCCCCAGCCCTAATACTTGTTGGCTTAACCAAGGTTTTTGGGAAATTTCGGGCACTTGATGCATTGGATTTGACCCTTGAATTGGGATCTATCCATGGGTTTGTGGGACCGAATGGAGCTGGGAAAACTACCATGCTGTCTATCGTAGCTGGGCTCAAGCGAAAGACTTCTGGGGAAATAACCTTCGGTATACCTGAGCATCAAATGATGCTAATGCCAGATACTCCAGACTTTTTTTCATTTTTAACTACTAGGGAAGTGGTAGACCTCGCACGGTATCCCTTTCGAAAGAATGTGGATGAGCAGGCTGTTGCACGAATAATTGGAGAGGTTGGATTGGCAGAATCAATCGATCGTCGAGTTGGAGGTTTTTCCAGAGGTATGAAACAACGCCTCGGCTTAGCAACTACTTTGATTGGTGGGCCTCAGCTAGTCCTCCTCGACGAACCTTGCTCAGCGCTGGACCCTGTCGGCAGAAGGGAAATGTTAGATACGATTTCCCTTCTGAGGGGAAAGGCCACTGTTTTGTTTTCAACTCACATCCTTAGCGACGTCGAAGATATTTGTGATTCGGTAACGGTCGTAGATCACGGAAGTACTCTCTATGGAGGGAGTGTGAAGGGCATCAGGAAATTTGAAGATCAATCCTTTGAAGACGCTGTCTTGGAACTGCTTCAACCAGGAAGAAACATCGAATGAATTTATGGAAAATGGAATTATTCTACCTGCTTCGCAGTTGGCGGGGTTGGGCCCTCCTGGCGGCATTCTTTTTAGCAAGCTTACTTTCGATAATCGTTGGTATATTCATAGAACGAGCAACGTCCGGTTTTTCGTATACCGATGCACTCGAACTTTACACGACGTGCTCCATTGTCGGCACATTATTATTCATTGGAATTACTGTCTCAGCCCTTTCGTTTGACGGGAATAGAGATTCTTCGATATTTCTGAGAACTCGATTCTCGATGAAGCAAATTCTTCTCACTAAGTTCCTTGTTTATTTCTCTCTGTTCGAGATTTTATTCTTCGGTGGATTTGTTGCGACTCTAATAGTAGGCCAACTGCTCTTCGATTCTTCCGATACAATTAGTTTCAATTGGTTCTTGTGGGGTTTATTGTTGCAATTAATTGCAGGTTTGTTTTATTGCGCTCTAATGTTGTTCATTTCCTCAGTCTTCAGGGGAGCGGTCGCTTCCGTTTTATTGACCTTGGCGGTGTTCATAGGTATACCGTTAATAGGATTGACCCTTGTCACCGTTGAATTACTCATGCGTGGGCTAATCGAGACACCACCAATGGAATGGGAAAGAATCTCCTACGTAGCAAAAGCCTTATCATGGTGGCCGGCATCTCTTTCTGATACCCAAGCGTTCTTTAGTGTAACTCAGTCAGATATTGGGAGCGGAATGGTTAATTTGCTTGGACAGTCCTTTGAACTCGATGCCCATTTTCGGCGCAATGCACTCATTAGCTGCATAGTATCGAGTCCAATTCTCGCGTTAATCGCCTGGCGAAGGTATTCACGAAGAGAAATATAGCAGTTTAAAAGTACGCAGAAGAGAAATAACTAAACACTATAGAACTACAATCTTCGTTGCCGGACTT
>CAVOCU010000002.1:0-50083 GCA_963694315.1 Dehalococcoidia bacterium
ATTCCCAGTTACGGTCTATCTAGACGCGCGGCCTCTTGGAGCGGAGGGCGAAGAATGCGATGCCCCCACCAAACACCAGTACCGCAATGATGATGCCAATAATCAGGCCCCGGTTCCCGCCATCATCGTCGTCAGACGGTGCAATGGTAGCCACTGCCGTTGGCGCAGGTGCCGGAGCAATCGTGGCCATTGCACCAGGTGCCGGAGCCGTTGTGGCGGTTGGCGCTGGCGTTGCTATGGGTGCAGGCGTGGTTACTGGTTCAGGCCGTTGGCGTTGCCACCTGCTGCGCCTCTACCGTGAAGGTAGCAAACTCCCGGTCAACGCGCACTTCAGACGTACCTGCAAACAAGTACGCCGTATCAACTGTGAAAATCACGGTCTCCGTTGATCCTGCTACTACCGCCACGGATTCAGCATCGGCGAACGCGTCGGCGATGGACAGATTGATCGGGAAGGTCTCGTCCGTTGCCCCGATGTTGGTCACGGAGGCCGTGCTAGTCACCGAAGTGCCCACTACAGCCGTAGCAGGTGTTACCTGCAAGTCCGCAACGGTGAAGCCTAAGCTTGCGGGCTCTGTGCCGCCAGTGATGGCGAACAGGGAGAACCCTGGCACCGTGGCGTCTTAGTACACGTAGGTATCATCTTCCCTGGTCCGCTGGGCTACAGTAAAACATGATATGAAGGAGTCAGATTATTGCACTGTAACGCCTCGCCCAAAAGGCCCTCTACCAGCATCCCTAGCGCGGCATCTCCTCCAGCACAACCGTAAGCTCCAGCGGTTCTCCACCCCTCAGGAACTGAGCATGAACCTCCTGGCCTACCGTTAATTGCTCACGCATGACGCGCTGGAGCACTCGAATCGAGGCGATTGCCTTCCCATCAATGCTTGTGAGCACGTCCCCTTGTTGTATGCCAGCAGCTTCTGCTGGGCTGTCAGGCCATATACGATGCATGAGGACACCGTGACGCGCTTCCAGCCGGAGTTCCAATACTAGGGGAGCGGTAACGTCTTGAACGCTAACCCCAAGCCAGGGCCACATGACTCTGCCGTGCTTAAGGATGGATTGCACAACGGGGATAACGGTAAAGCTGCTGACAGAAAACCCAATGCCCTGAGCCCCTTGGACTACTGCCGTATTGATACCAATGATCTCTCCGTTCAGATCCACCAACGGCCCCCCGCTGTTGCCCTCATTGATAGCAGCGTCCGTCTGGATAAGGTCTGTAAGCGTTTGCTCTCTGGTGGTCAGGGTTCTATCCAGAGCGCCAACAACGCCAAGGGTGACAGATGGCCCGCCAGGTAAGCCAAGGGCGTTCCCAATAGCAATGGCCCAATCACCAACACGAAATGAATTGGGCGGAGCAAAGGGCAGGGCAGGGAAGGGCCCTTCTCCATCTATTTTCAATACTGCGAGGTCAGTGGCAAGGTCACTTCCCTCTACTGAAGCATTGAAAATTCGCCCATCATCGGTGGTGATTTGAATGTAGCTGGCGCCGCTGATGACATGGTTGTTGGTGATAACGTAGCCGTCAGAGTGGATGATGGCGCCGCTTCCGTTGCTGGTGGCGCCATGACTCCGAAAGAAGAGGTTGTCAGTATCAAACTGGGCGGTAATGTTGACCACTGAAGGGCGAATCATCTCTACGATGTCCGCAACTGAGGGGAGGTCAATAATCGCGCTTGATGAGGGTCTTGAAGAAGGTATGGACTGCGCTACGGGTTGCGCCATGACCTGACTTGTGGGCACCGTGTCTGTACGTCCGGACGGTGGCAGGGTTAGGGACTCACTATTGGTACAAGCAGCAGCAAAAACAATGCCTAGAAGCAGTACGAATCCAACGTACCGTACTTTGGCCTTCATCAGCCACCAACCTTCTCAACCCGCGCTATAACAATGAAACGCGCGGCAAAGCCGCGCGTTTCATTGTTATACGGTGTTACGGGGCTAGGTCTAGTCCTCGCCCTTTTCATCACTATCACCACTGGCATCCGCAGTGTCATCACCGCCACCAACGTCAATCCGCTCCGGCTCGGCAGCTGCAGTGGGCGCCTCGGACTCTTCGCCAGGGCCCATCGCGCTGACCGGCGGTGTAACGTGCGCCACCATCTGTTCTGAATCAGTCAAGATGACCACACCCGTGGGAACCACAAGGTCTGAAACGTGAAGCGCCTTGTCAAAGCTGTCCAGGACAGCAATGTCCAAAACAATAATCTCTGGAATCTCCATTGGCCGGGCTTCCACCAGCACCGTGTACATCCCTTGAATCAGGCTACCACCTTGGTTTCGCACTGCTGAGGACTCGCCGGTAAACTCCACGGGGACTTCAACGGTTGTGGTCTTGTTAGAGTCCACCCTAAGGAAGTCCACATGGACAACCTCTGTGGTCAGCGGATGGAATTGAATTTCCCGAACAAAGGCCAAATGGGTCTCACTAGACCCGTCTGGGACTACTTCAACCGGCCTGTTATATCCAATGATTGTCAGTGTTTTACGTAGGAGTTTCGTATCCACTTGGAAGGTCTGTGACGCTATGCCAGGGCCGTAAAGGTGGATTGGGGTCACTCCCTGGCGTCGCAGAACGCTAACCTTCTTTCCCAAGACTGTTCGTTCTTGGACATGTAAGGTGGCTGCTTGGGTTGTCATGGACGTAACTCCTATGTTTCATGCATCGAATTTGGGGAACAACCACCCTATTGTAGAGGATTATCAGCCGGGTTGAAAGTCCAGGCCTTCGTCAGCTACCATCTTTGTTGAAGGGTAAACAGGCTGCATGCTATACTTAATCATCTCGTGGAACACGCCCGTGTGCGTATTTCTGATAGTCACAAACTAGCTAAGGCTACTGATTCAGGGAGGAACCGATTATGACCCAATCCATCGCAATGACGCCAGAGCAAGTACAACGGTACAGTCGCCACATCATCATGGACCAAGTGGGCAGCCAGGGCCAACGGAAGCTCCTTGCCTCTAAGGTGTTGATTGTGGGTGCAGGTGGGCTTGGCTCACCCAGCGCGGTGTACCTGGCCCTAGCGGGTGTTGGCACTGTTGGGATTGTTGACTTTGATGTTGTAGACATCTCCAACCTTCAGCGCCAGATACTACATCAGCACGACGACATTG
Organism: Dehalococcoidia bacterium; assembly: GCA_963694315.1. GTDB lineage: Bacteria > Chloroflexota > Dehalococcoidia > Lucifugimonadales > UBA1127 > UBA1127. The sequence continues at coordinate 3,124 of CAVOCU010000002.1, forward strand.
GCCGCCCCAAGGTCCAATCAGCCAAAACTACTCTCCAGGCATACAACCCGGATGTGAATGTTCAAATCCATGAGACCCCTATGACCTCAGAAAACGCAATGGAAATCATCTCTCAGTACGATGTGGTAGTGAACGGCGTAGACAACTTCCCAACCCGATACTTGGTGAACGATGCCTGCTACTTCCTGAACAAACCTCTGGTGGACGGCAGCATTCTCATGTTTGACGGCCAGGCTACTGTGTACTTGCCGGGACAAGGCTGCTACCGCTGCCTCTTCCCTACACCGCCTCCTCCCGGTGCTGTGCCAAACTGCTCCGAAGCTGGAGTGTTGGGCGCTATGACCGGACTTGTGGGCAGCATTCAGGCCACAGAGACGTTGAAGCTGCTGCTGGGCATCGGCGAGTCCCTGGTGTCGCGACTGCTCCTGATAGACGCGCTGAGCATGGACTTCCGAACCGTCAAGATTCGGCAGAACCCCAAGTGCCCCCTGTGCGGAGCTGAACCCACGGTTACAGAGCTAATAGATTACGAAGTCTTCTGCGGGTTGCCTAGCGGCCTGACGACGCACCTCGGGTAATTTGTCGCGTTTTGGGCCATCCGGCGGAGACTAAAGACGAATATGTGAGGTCAGAGACTTTAGTCCCCCCGGCCCCCAAGCCAGTCCCAGACACGTGTCGCTGCGGCGAGGAACTAAAGACGAGTATGCGGCCTGCTGGCCGGAGGACTAAAGCTAGGCCGGGAGACTAAAGCTGTGCATGCCCGAACAGTCAAAAGCGATATCCTAGACGCCATTGGCGATACTCCCCTTGTATATTTGCCGCACCTCAGCCCAAAGCCTGGGGTCAAAATTTACGCCAAGCTGGAGGGGCACAACCCCACCGGCAGCGTGAAAGACCGCATTGCCAAGCACATGATTAACCGGGCAGAAGCGGACGGTACCCTCACCCATGACAAAATCGTCCTGGAGCCCACCAGCGGCAACACCGGCATCTCCCTGGCCATGGTCTGTAAGATCAAGGGCTATAAGCTCAAAGTGGTCATGCCGGAGAACGTCAGCATAGAGCGCGCCCAGCTGCTTGAAGCGTACGGCGCAGAGATTCTCTTAAGCGATGGCGCGGGCGGCAGCAACCATGCCATCGTCGTCGCGCAGAAACTCTTTGCGGAAAAGCCGGACACCTACTTCATGCCATACCAGTACGGCAATGAATCCAACCCGCTAGCCCACTATGAGACCACAGGTGTTGAGATTCTTGAGGCCCTGCCAGAGGTAGACACCTTTGTAGCGGGGCTTGGCACCGGCGGAACGCTGATGGGCGTTGGGCGAAGGCTGAAAGAGCACAACCCTGCTATCCAGGTCATTGCCGTAGTCCCATCTCCTGACGATGCCATCCAAGGGCTTCGCAGCCTTGACGATGGGTTCATCCCTCCCATTTTGAACACTGATCTCCTGGACTCGCGCATCATGATTGAGGGCAAGGAAGCCTTCGCCACTACGCGTTATCTGCTGGAGAAAGAGGGCATCTTTGCGGGGGTTTCCTCAGGGTCTGTCATCGCTGGAGCCCTCCGCATCGCAGCTAGACTTGACCACGGCAACGTCGTCTGCCTGCTTGCTGATGGCGGGTGGAAGTACCTGAGCACCAACCTTTGGACCACGGACTACGGAGACCTAGAGAGCCAGGTAAAGGGCAAAATCTGGTGGTAGGTTCCCCTGCCCGGTAGCCAAGTCCCCTGGTTCTCCCACCACTATTCCCCAATTGCCTCTAGAAATTTTTGCGCTGATGTGGCACTCTACGCCAAACAAACCACTTCCGTTCATAAGGGCTACCCTGTATTCTATCGAACCTGAACATCCATTGAATTCATCTGGAGGATATCTGATGACTATGGTTGACCCAACCGCATTCAAAGCAGCAGCAGGTAGTTTTGGCTCCGGGGTGACTGTGGTCACCTCAAAGCTGAATGGTCAGGTCTACGGAATAACTGTCTCTGCTTTTGCATCCCTCTCTATAGACCCAATGCAGATCATCGTATCTTTACGAACCGGGAGCGTGCTTCCAGACATGATTATGGAATCCAAGGCCTTTGCTGTGAGCATTCTGCGAGAAGAGCAAAAAGAGGTCGCTTCATACTTCGCATCTTCAGGTCGGGAGCCCTGCGCAGATGAGTTCCCTGGCGTTCCCTGCGATACCGCTGTATCAGGAGCTCCCATCATTGGAGGCTCCCTGGCCCACTTTGACTGCACTCTGGCCACCACCCACGATGGAGGCGACCACGTCATCTTCGTTGGGAACGTTGTGGAGGCTGCTGCGGAAGAAGGCGAGCCCCTCCTGTACTACAAAGGCACCTACCGCGGCGTTCGAGAGTGGGCTGCCAACGTATCCTAGGTGCAATCTCAGGGACTGGCCTGCGGGCCAGAATCTTTAGTCTCTTCGCCGCAGCGATATGTGCGTGCTTTAGTCTCCGCCGGAGGCCACACAGCTTTAGTCCCCTCGCCGCAGCGACACATGCCCTAACTACGCTAGTACTAGGCCGCCGTCAATGTAGAAGGTCTGGCCTGTAACGTACGATGCGGCATCGGAGGCCAGGTAGACGGCCATCAAGCCAATCTCCCTCATCCGCCCAACGCGACCCAACGGGACACCACGGGCCGCAGCAGCCTCATCACGCTGCTTGAACTGCTCCTCGGTCATCTGCTCGTGGTCAGGGAACTGGCCGGGGGCAATGGTGTTCACACGAACGCCAAAGGGTGCCCACTCCAGAGCCACTGTCTCCGTGAAGCGAGTCAACGCCGCTTTACCCGCGCCGTAGGCAGACAGGTTTGCACTGGCCTTCCGGGCAGCGAACGACGACACGTTGATGACCACGCCTTGCTTGCGGCCCACCAGGTGCGGCCCAAAGACCCTGCAACCCTCAAAGGCCTCTGTCAGGTTGATGTTCAGGATGTCATGCCACTCCTGAGAGGTCATGCCCTCAAGCTCGCCTCCGGGCAGCGCAATGACAGGCTTGCGGATGGAGTCTCCAGCAGCGTTGACCACAATGTCTATGGTGCCAAACTCGCTTATTACCTGCTTGGCCAGGAACTCCATGTCCTCACCGTGGGTGGCGTCTACGGTCAAGCCCGCGCTTTTGCGACCCATCGCTTCAATCTCTTTGGCTGTGTTTTCCACGTATTTGTTGGTGAAGCCAGTAACAGCAACGTTTGCGCCGGCGTCAGCCAACGCCATAGCGATGCCCTTTCCGATGCCTCTGCTACCAGCGATGACGATGGCGTTGTTGCCTTCCAGGCTGAACTCAGTAATGCTCATAAAATGCTCCTTATATGATGGGATTAGAGGTAACCGTCAGACGGCTCAGGTGCAAGGCTAACCGTGCCTAGAGTTCCTCGTCGTCGTCCTCACCGAAATCGGCGGAACTGAACACCCCTAGGTCGTTACCCTGATGAACATGGACGATGAACTCCTCACGACTGACCCCAATGGAGTTGACCAACTCTTCGTCCACTACTTCCACTAGGTCTTGAATGCGATCCCGCGTAAGGCTCTCCACCACGCACAGCGTAGCGTGGACAACCACCGGGGTGAAATGCAGGTCAACCCGTCCTATAGGCTGGTCGTCCTCCAGAATCGTATAAACCTCAGAGTTCTCAGTACGAACCTCGCGCTCAAAGAAAAAACCTGGCACAATCGCCTCCTTTCGCCGTAGCGCGTATACCTAAGTCTAGCCTTCGCAATATGCAGGGGACTGGCCTGCGGGCTTTAGTCTCCGCCGGAGGCCACACTACTTTAGTCTCCTCGCCGCAGCGACATATCCTAGCTAGAGTCGTGTATGCCCGGAGCCGGTGACCACCCACTTGTAGGAAGTCAGCTCCCGCAACCCCATGGGCCCCCTGGCGTGGAACTTGTTGGTGCTAATGGCCACTTCCGCGCCAAGGCCAAACTCAAACCCATCGTTGAACCCGGTGCTGGCGTTCACAAAGACCGCAGCAGCGTCCACCTCGTTGAGGAACCGTTCCGCAGCAGCATCGTCAGACGTCATGATGGCCTCAGAGTGCCCGGAGCCGTACTTTTCGATGTGGCCCAGCGCCTCGTCAAAGGAGTCCACCACCTTCACCGATAGGATGAGGTCAAGGAACTCTTTGCCGAAGTCCTCTGGCGCTGCCGCAACCACCTTTGCGTCTTCCTGCGGCCCCAGGAGGCTGACAGCCCTGCCATCGCACCGCATTTCCACGCCCGCCACCCCCAGTTCCACAGCCAGCAGTGGCAGGAAGCGGGGCGCAACTTGAGAGTGGACAAGGACGGTGTCCAGCGCATTGCACACGGATGGTCGTCGTATCTTGGCGTTGGTCACTACTGCCACAGCCGCTGCAATGTCTGCAGTTGGGTCAACATAGGTATGGCAGACGCCAACGCCGCCGGTAATAGCAGGCATTGTGGCGTTCTCACCAACAAAGTTCACAAGCTCTGCGCTGCCCCGTGGAACCAGCAATTCAATGTACTCACGCATACCAAGCATCTGGAGCACCAACGCACGGTCTGTGTTCTCCACAAACTGGACAGCATCTTCGGGGCCACCAGCGGCAGTAATCGCATCACGGATGAGCCCCGCCAGGGCTACGTTGGAGTTAATGGCCTCTTTGCCGCCACGCAGGATGCAGGCGTTGCCCGACTTGAAGCAGAGCACCGCGATGTCCACCGTGACGTTCGGGCGGCTCTCATAGATGACGCCAACTACGCCCAGAGGCACCCGCCGACGTGTCACCAACAACCCGTCCGGCCGCGTGTGGCTGTCCAATTCCTGACCAATAGGGTCTGGCAAAGCGGCTACGGTCATTACGCCGCCGGCCATCGCCTTCAATCTATCTGCGTTCAGCAGCAACCGATCCATGAGAGAGGATGAAAGGCCACTGGCCTGTCCCGCTTCCATGTCCCTGGCGTTAGCCGCCAGAATGGTATCGGCGTGGGTTCCCAACGCCTTTGCGATGTTGTGAAGTGCTTGGTTCTTGATTTCAGAGGTCGTCCTCGCCAGAACACGGGCGGCAGCGCGGGCTGCTATCCCCTTCTGTTCCAGCTCAGGCGCTATTGATGTTGCCATCTCATCTTCCTATTACTTGGCTGTATCCAAGGTCGACCGTTTGTATGCAGCGGGTAGGTTCACCTTACCGTTCCCTCGCAGCAGAAGCATCGCGATGCGTTGTCGGCGGGAACCACGTTCCCAGCGGCTCCCCGGCCAACAATCGAGTCAGGACTTCAGGTTCACGACCATCGGCAATGACCACAGACGTCCCGGCGGCTGTCGCTTCACGGGCAGCGCGTATCTTGGTGACCATGCCCCCACGGGCGCTGTCACTCAACGGGCCACTGACCTCGGCTTCTAAGGCGTCCAAGTCCTCCACCACGGGGATGAGTTCAACGTCTTTGTGGGTGTTGGGGTCGGCAGAGAAGAGCCCTGCAACCTCGCCAAGAATCACCAGCAGGTCTGCTTCCACCAGCCTGGCCACCACGCCAGATAGGGTATCGTTGTCGCCGATGACCAGCCCTTCAAGCTCATCTACAGCTACAACATCGTTCTCGTTGATGATGGGCACCACGCGCAGCCGCAGCAGCTCCCGCAGGGTGTTTTGTGTGTTGTGCCGATGCACATCGTCATTAATGTCGTTGCGAGTCAGCAGTGCTTGGGCCACAGATACGTTGCTTGCGCCAAAAAGCCCCTCGTACACCTGCATCAACCTACTCTGGCCCACGGCAGCCAAGGCCTGCCTGAGTGTGACGTTGTCCGTAGGGTCAGCACGACCCTCAAGGGCCTGCCTACCTGCCGCAACAGCTCCCGACGAGACCACCAGCACATCAACACCTCGTTGGTGAAGCGTGACAATCTGCGCGACAAGTTTGGTCATGATGTCCATATCAAGCTTGCCCACGCCGCCTGTAAGAAGGCCCGTGCCAAGCTTGACCACCACTCGCTGAGCGTCAGCCAGAGGTCGTTTGGAGTCTGACCCTGTCGTCATTGCCATAGGTTTACCTTACGTGAGAGATACGATACTAGTATACAACGTGTGCCTGCGACTAGCCTGTGCATATACAGGGGACTGGCCTGTGGGTCAGTGGGCCAGTGTTTGCTAGTAGCCAGAAGGAGGCGGGGTCTTTAGTCTCCCGGCCAGCAGGCCGCATGCCTGAGACTGGCCTGTGGGCCAGAAGCCGACTTTAGTTCGCGCCGGAGCGATATATGCGCGCTTTAGTCTCCGCCAGAGGCAATACGCCGCATGCTACAATGTTTGTAGTTAAAGGCCAGCGTTGGAGGCACCCTCTCCACGCGCTGGCCCCTTTTGGCGTGTCTGGGACTTTAGTCTCCTCGCACCAGCGACACATATCTGGGACTGGCCTACGGGCCAGAAGCTTTAGCCCCCCGGCCAGTAGGCCGCATACTCGGCTTTAGTCTCCGCCGGAGGCAACACGCCGCATATTATTCTAGGGGAACATATGGGGCTTTCCGGGATTTTGGACATCGTTCAGGAATCGCCTACCTACCAGGGGGCGTTAGCAACATTAGCCAGCGCCAGTAACGGTGCTGGGCCTCTTCACATTACCGTCCCCGACGCCGCACGAAGCTATCTCATCGCCTGCCTTTGCCGAGATTTGCATCGCACAGTGCTGCTGATAACGGCGAAGCCAGGGGACGCTGATCGCCTATCCGACGAGCTGGCAACCATCTTCAGCGGAACCGACGGGACGGCCGATGACAGCACGTTCCAGGTGCTTCGACTCCCAGAAAGCGAAGCCCTTCCCTACGAGCGGCTGGCAGAGGACGCTGCGGTCTCCCACGGTCGGTTGCGCGTGCTATCCGCACTGTTGGAGCAACAAGGTAAAAACTCCACACCATCCGCTAGTAACAGTTCTCAAAAATCAGACTCACATAAAGAGAAGGGTCAAGGGCTCGCCCTTGTGGGGTCTGTGGCGGCGCTGGCACAACGGATGCTTCGCCCCAACGAGTTTGAGGACGCCACCCACGACCTTGCAATAGGACAGCACGTTCAGATAGGGCCGCTGTTGGCCCAGTGGAGCGCAATGGGCTACGTGCTGGAAGCCACGGTAGAAGTGCCCGGTACAGCCAGTCGCAGAGGCGGCATCCTGGACATCTTCCCCCCAAGCGAAAGTCAGCCCGTCCGTATAGAGCTGTTGGGCGACACCATTGAGGACATTCGCCCGTTCGATCCCCTCACCCAACGCTCATCGCCGACTATTCACCACATCACCATCTCGCCAGCCCTCGACCACCGAGGGACGTTGGGGTTGGACGGCGCACGGATAGCCGACACCGCCGGAATGGACGCGCTGTTGGAGCAGCTTGGCGCGGTTCAGCAGACAAATGAGCCCCTGCAACGGATGCAGGAAGACTTGGAGCGACTGCGTAGCGGCGAGGTCATAGACGAAGCGGGTTTTTATGCAGGGTTCTTGTGCGATGGCAGCGTCACAGACTACCTTCCCGCTGACACCGTGATAGTGACGGTGGAACCTGACAGGGTCTCCCAGGAAGCTGAAGAGCTTAGTAACCAGGCAGCAACCCTGCGCGAGGCCAAGATTGCGCGTAATGAATTGCCGGAGAGCTTTCCCTCTCCGTGGTGGCCCTGGAGCGTGGTTGAAGAGCATGTCAACAACCACTCCGCCAAATTGCACCTTAACTGGCTTACATCGTCAGAAGACAGAACTGCGGGAGGAGGACTGACCGTCACTCCCTCAACCAGCTTCTGGGGGAAATTGGATGCCTTTGCCACAGCAGTAGGCCATCGAACTCGAGAAGGCGCGCGGGTGGTGATTCTCTCCAACCATGCAGAGCGGTTGCAAGAGGTGTTGGAAGACTACGGCGTTGGCGCAAAGCTCTGGGTTGACCTTGATGAAGCACCAGAAGTTGGCTCAGTAGCGCTGGTGGCCGCTCCGTTGCCGGAAGGCATGACATTGGAACTCTCCTCTGGCGCGTTGACCGTCTTCACCGATAACGAGGTCTTCGGACATTCCAAACGTAGACGCTCCCTCCGCAAGCATGCACAGCGCAGAGAGGCTTTCCTCACGGAATTGGTTCCAGGCACCTACGTGGTGCACGTCGATCACGGCATCGGGCAGTTCACAGGCGTACGTATGGTATCTGGCGAGCACGGTGAGCATGAGTACCTGACACTGGAGTACGCGGAGGGCGATAAGCTCTTCGTCCCCTCGGAGCACCTGGACAGACTCTCGCCATACCTTGCCCCCGGCGATAGCTCTCCAACCCTCACTCGATTGGGCAGCCAGGAATGGGCGAAGGCCAAGGAGCGCGCCCGAACTTCTGCGAAAGAGATGGCTGGCGAGCTGGTGGCCCTCTACGCCGCCCGGCAGGTGCTACCCGGCCATGCGTTTTCTCCAGACACGGTGTGGCAGAGGGAGATGGAAGACGCTTTCCCTTTCACGGAGACACGAGACCAGTTAGAAGCCATTGACGCGGTAAAGGACGCAATGGAAGCCCCGCACCCCATGGATCACCTGATATGCGGAGACGTGGGCTACGGGAAAACGGAGATTGCCATTCGCGCCGCGTTCAAAGCCGCACAAGACGGCATGCAGGTTGCCATGCTCTGTCCCACCACGGTACTTGCTCAGCAGCACTACACCTCCTTTACCGATAGGCTCAGCCCGTACCCGGTTCGGGTTGAAGTGCTGAGCCGGTTCCGCACCCCCCAGGAGCAGCAAGAGGTCATTAAGGACTTACGTGAAGGCAAAGTGGACATCCTCATCGGCACGCACCGCATCCTCCAGAAGGATGTGCAGTTCAAGAACCTTGGCCTGGTAGTCGTCGACGATGAGCAGCGGTTCGGCGTGGTGCACAAGGAACGGTTCAAGCAGCTACGGCGTGAAGTGGATGTCCTGACGCTGACGGCTACGCCAATCCCTCGTACCCTCTCAATGGCACTGGCGGGGGTACGCGATATGACCACCGTCCACACACCCCCGGAATCGCGTCTGCCCGTGCGCACCTTCGTCTCGGATTACGAGGACAGCATTGTGCAGGAAGCGGTTCTGCGAGAGTTGGATCGTGGCGGGCAGGTCTTCTTCCTCCACAACCGCATCCGCACCATCCATGAATGGGCAAACCGCATCCAGGAGCTTGTGCCCCAGGCGAAAGTGGCCGTAGGGCATGGTCGGATGGACGAGGACGAGCTGTCCGGCGTCATGAACTCCTTCATGGACGGCAAAGCAGACGTACTTGTCTCTACCACCATCATCGAGGCGGGTCTAGACTTGCCCAACGCCAACACCATCATCGTGCATAGGCCGGAGTTGTTGGGGCTTGCGCAGATGTACCAGCTACGAGGCAGGGTAGGCCGAGGGAACCGCCACGCCTATGCCTACTTCCTGGTGCCACCCGGCACACGTATGACGGAAGCAGCCCAGAAACGACTGAAAGCCATCGTGGCCTACCAGGAGTTGGGGGCAGGTTTCCGCATTGCCATGAAGGACCTAGAGATACGGGGAGCGGGGAACATCCTGGGGCCAGAGCAGAGTGGACTGGTTCACGCCGTAGGGTTTGACCTGTACACGCGCTTGCTAGAAGAAGCAGTGGCAGACCTGAAGGCGCAGGATAACGGCGAGTCGCCGGTGCGCCGGGTAGAGCCACCACAAGTTGCCGTAGACCTGCCAATGGAAGCCTTCATCCCGGAAGACTACATTGAAGACCTCCCAACCAGGCTTGGCGCGTATCAACGACTGGCCCGTGCCGCCGACACCGAGGAAGCTGTCATCATCGGCGAGGAGCTCCGAGACCGGTTCGGCCCTACACCGGAGGCCGTAGACAACCTGGTGTACGCCGTCAGGATTAAGGTGCTGGCGGGTGCCGCAGATGTGGAGACGGTCATCTGTGAGGGCCGCATGATTGCCATACGACTGCGTCACGGAGTGGGTGGAGCACGTGCGCTTCTCCAAAAGGATCTTGGCACGGTAGCGCAGGTGGGAGATTCCCTGGTGCGGTTGCCAATGAAAGGTCAGTGGACGGAGATTCTAGCGTGGGTTCTTGAGCGGATGGCTTCCTTCCGGGAGCGAATGATAGAAATGGCTGAGGCCGCAGAACAGGCACAAAGCTAGCGTTATTGCTAGAACCGTAGCTTCAGCAAGTCGCCCGGAGTGCCCACAACTATGTCCGGGTTGGATCGTTCAGCTCTACTGGCCCCATCGGGTACTCCCCACGTAGCCAAACAACTCCAACGCCCAGCAGCCTTAGCAGCTTGTATGTCTGTGACCGTATCACCAATCATCAACGCATTCTCTGGTTAAACGCCTATCCTCTCCAGAGCCATGAGTATCCCTTCCGGGTGAGGCTTCGTTTCTTGGACATCGTCAACCCCGATTACCACGGGGAACAAACCCGCAAGCTCAAGCTCTTCCATCTCCACAGCCACTCCCGCTAAAACGCCATCTATCTGAAAGTGCCTAATTTTTTGCGTCACGACTGCCATCGGGATTTCCTCTCTGGTTAACATAGCTAGAACGTCACTGACATCCGGAAAGAGCTTGAGCAGACCCGGCTCCTTGTTCCAGTACAGGCTCTTATAGCGTTCGTACAAATCCGGTGGCCTACGTAGGCTCTGTGCCAACGAGGCTAGCGCCAGCCCAAAGGTAGGTTCTCGCAAGTTCAGGAGGAAGTGCTGCGGGTCAATGTTGCCAATGTCTGTATCACGGAAGACCTGGGCAAGCGCGGAGGCTCGGGCATCCATCGAGTCGACCAGCGTGTCGTCAAAGTCCCAGACTACCGCTGAAATCTTCTCTGGATATCTTTCAACGTTCATTTTCGGTTCACAACTCGCTTCACGTATTCAGTCCCGCCGCCAACGGCAGCATACCATGCCACCTTCATTGACACCCCTCACAGGCCAATGGTATTCTGGCTCACAGTGGTGATGTAAAACTGCTATAGTGTGCGGAAGCCTTAAAAGGGGAGAAGCGGAATGATTGAAGTAACAACAGAAGCAGTTGAGAAGCTAAAGTCCATCATGGTGGATGAAGAGGCCATGGATGCCGCCCTACGGGTGGTTGTCGTTCCCGCCGGCGACGGCGTGCAGTACATGCTGACCCTGGAGTCCGAGCAGCATGACGACGATGTGCTAACTGAGATTGACGGTGTCCGAGTGTTGGTAGATGCGGACAGCGCCCCAATCATGGAAGGCGCCACGATTGACTACGTTGAGGATTTGATGCGCAGTGGGTTCATCATTGATAACCCCAACATTGCCATGTCCACTGGCGGCTGCGGCTGCGGTGGTAACTGCTCCTGCGGCGGCCACTAAGCCTTTAACGGAATAGAGCAATAAAAAACCGGCCCTGTTACGGGGCCGGTTTTTTATTGCTCTATTCTTTCCCCCAGGTATCGCTATACCTCTATCTCCTCATCGTCTTCATCCTCTACATCTTCGTCAGAAAGGGCGCGCGTGGAACGCTGCTGTTTCGCTTTGACGGGCGATGATTCCTCAGAGGAATCATCAGCTAGATCGGCATCAGCCGCGGAAGATGCCCGGCTTCCAGAAGTATCAAATTTCGTACCCTCATCTATATCCAGGTCCATGTCAGCTATGTACGCTGGCGCACGGCCTTTGGGCGCAGGAAAAGAGACGTATCCTTTCAGCTTGGAAGATTGATACGTCTCTCTAACCACCAAAGTAACGTTTTTGCCAGATATAGAAGCAACAGCGGCAAGATACTTGTTACCACCATCAAGGAGCTTGATGAGCCTTCCAGCCAGCTTTGGTTCCAGCCGGCCCAGCCGTTGCCCAACGTGGTTCTGTACTTCTACAGTTGCACCGTCCACCACAAACTCCACAGTGTCACCGCTGGTAATCTGGCCAAGAACGGTGGCAACGCCCACCCCCAGCAAGGTTGTCGTCGTACTCTTGCCAGACTCGTCAATAAAGACCTGCGGTGCCAGCCGCCCGGTTGTACCAACGAATTTGCTAGATATTGGCGCGTCCTTAAGGCCCGCCATCCTATCCAGGTTCTTCTTGGCTATGTTGTTAGAGGGTGAAAGCTTCAGGGCGCGTTCCAACGCCTTACGCGCAGCCGCATAGTGTCCGGTCTCAGAATGCGCTTTGCCAAGCCGATTCAACGATTCCACATCGTCGGGAAAGGCCTTCAGAAGCTCCTCGTTGGTAGCAACAGCTTCTTTCCAGCGCCCCTGGCTTGCGAAAGCAATAGCCTGGATGCTCTTGTCCCGTTTAAGCTTGGCCCCTTGTTCCAGTTGGTGGATCTCCATAACGTTCCTTCACATGCGTACTCAAGATGGGAATTCTATGCAGGGAATCACGCCTCTGCGATGCCCTTTTGGCGGCGCTTCCCTGCGTTCTGTTATAACTGTCCAGCCTTAGCCAGAGCCCTATGCTCAATGGCCGTGCACTTGTCCATGACCACGTCCAATTCGGCTTCTTGCGCCAGCTTAGCAGCAGCCTCATTAACGATGCCCAACTGCATCCACACAGCTTTGGCCCCTACTTGAATGGCCTCATCAATTACAGATGGCACTTCCTCAGAACGACGGAAGATGTCTACCAGTTCCACAGAATACGGAATTGCTGTCACATTGGGATAACAACGCTCCCCCAATATCTCTGCAGCGTTTGGGTTTACCGGCACAACGCGATACTCCTGCTCCTGCAAATAGACCGCAACTCTATGGCTTGGTCGTGCGGGGCTTGGTGACAACCCGACCACCGCCACGGTCTTGCAGTCTCTCAAGATGTCCTCAATAGTGCGTATAGCTGCCATCCATAGACGGATTTTGCCTTTGAGTATCGCCAGGGGCTGAGGGTTGTCAAGAGGTATGCGCCGAACAACTTGGCCTTAGTCCAACCTGGGCATCCCGCCGAACCGAAGCCGCATGAGACCTCGAAGGTCTTCCATAATGGTAGCTACCAGCCGCACCCTGCTGTCAGGGTCGTCTTCCCATGCCACAGGCACCTCACGAATACGCATGCCGCGCTTCTCAGCTATGAGCAGCATCTCGGTATCAAGGAAGAACGCGTTGTTCTTCACCTTGGGAAGCAGACGCTGGGCCGCTGCACGGCTGAGCGCCTTGAACCCGCACTGCATGTCTGTGATTCGAGTCCAGAAAAGCGACTTGATAAGCAGGTTGTAGCCCCGGGAGATAACCTCCCGCTTCAATGTACGTTTGGATACATACGCACCATTGGCCAAGCGTGACCCAATGGCAAGGTCATATCCGTCATTCAGGATTGCAGACACCAGCGGGGGGAGCGCATTCAAATTCGTTGAGAGGTCTACGTCCATGTAGCAGAGGACATCGGCGTCGCTGGCAAGCCATGCAGCCTTCAGCGCCCGGCCACGCCCCTTTTGGGCCAAGCGCAACACGTGGACTTCCGGGTGGGCTGCTGTCAGAGCCGTTGCCACGGTGAAGGTACCGTCTGTGGATGCGTTGTCCGCCACCAGGATGCGCCACGCCCATGTTGCGTTGGCCTGCAAGTAGGCAATCAGAGTATCAACGCTACTTGGGAGGTCTGCTTCCTCGTTGTAAACGGGCAGCACGATCTCCACAAGGGGTCCAAGGGGCCTGGCGGGGGTATCACGTTCGTTAGTCATATCAAGGCATCATTGTAGCGCATCAGCGTTGCTGGTTGACCTAATTCGAACACAAAGCCGCCAGCCCAAAGAGAAGAGTCCAGGGCATCGCCCTGGCTAGTGGAGGAAGTGGCGAACGCCGGTGCACACCATGGCGATGCCAGCCTTGTTGGCAGCCGCTATGACCTCATCGTCGCGGATGGAGCCGCCTGGCTGCACCACAGCCGTGATTCCGCTCTCAGCAGCCAGCTCAACCCCGTCTGCAAAGGGGAAGAAGGCGTCTGAGGCCAGAACAGTACCCGATACACGCTCACCAGCCGCTTTTGCCGCCAGATGGACGCTGGTGATTCGATTAGGCTGGCCTGCTCCCATGCCAATGAGCGCACGGTCTTTAGCCAGAACAATGGTGTTCGATTTGATGTGCTTGGCTGCTTTCCATGCAAAGACCAGGTCTGCCATCTCCTGCTTGGTGGGAGCGCGTTCCGTGACCGCCGTCCAACCTTCTGGGTCTTCCTCAAACATGTCTGGCCCTTGGTATAGAAGCCCGCCGGAGACGCGACGCACCTGCAATGGCGTCCCAAGCGGCGGGCTGGCGGGTTCCGGGGGAACTAGGAGGATGCGGAGGTCTCGCTTCTTCTGCAGCGCTTCCAGCGCAGCAGGCTCATAGCCGGGGGCGACGATGACCTCAAAGAAGACTTTACGTAGTGCTTCCACAGCCTCGGCGGTGACCGATCGGTTGAAACCCACAATGCCACCATAGGCAGACACTGGGTCACCCGCTAACGCCTTGCGAAACGCCTCTGCCTGATCATCGTCACAAGCAAGGCCGCAGGAGTTGGTATGTTTGATGATGGAGACCGCCTGCTCAGTGAACTCGTTGGCAGACCGCCATGCCGCGTCAGCGTCCAAGATGTTGTTATAGGACAGTTCCTTGCCATGTAACTGCTCTGCTGCAACAACGCCACCAGTTGTGGGGGCATTGGCGTAGAGGGCTGCCTGCTGGTGAGGGTTCTCGCCATACCGTAGCTCTGCCACACGCCGAACACCTACCGTCATCTCCTTGGGGAAGGGGTCGCCCGGGCCTCGCAGCCAGGAGGCGACGAGGCTGTCATAGAAGGAGACGTGCCCAAAGGCGATAGCGGCAAGCTTACGTCGCTCGTCCGCTGACGTTCCACCCTTGGCAACGCGCTCGGCCACCCATGCGTAGTCCTCCGGGTCAACGACCACCGTGACTGCCGGATGGTTCTTGGCCGCTGCTCGCAGCATGGTGGGCCCACCAATATCGATGTTCTCCAGGATTTCCTGGTCGGGAACGCCGTCTCGGGCAACCGTACTCTCAAAGGGGTAGAGGTTCACCACCACCACGTCGATGGTGTCCATGCCATGCTCGCGCAACTGCGCCATGTGGTCGGGCAAGTCGCGTCGCGCTAGCAGCCCACCGTGGACTACGGGGTGTAGCGTCTTCACGCGACCGTCCAACATCTCAGGAGAGCCAGTGAGTTCAGACACCTGCTGGACGTTCAGGCCTTCCTTGGTCAGGAGTTCATGGGTGCCGCCGGTGCTGACCAGGCCGTAGCCCGCCGTTTGCAGGGCACGAGCCAGTTCAACAACGCCAGTTTTGTCATAGGCACTGATAAGGGCTTTCATAGCAATGACCTTCCTTGAGGGATTGGACAGTCACTATGATATCGGAGGGGAGACCCAATGAGAACCGGTTCACCGAGGGGGTTTTTCCGAGTTTTGAACGCTATTACGCAATGACTACCTGGGGCCCATCGCCGACAGGAGCCACGTCACCAACCACAATCGCCTCCGGGATACTGGCACAGACGGAAGCAATGTCACCTGGGGCCACTGCCACAATCATGCCGATGCCCATATTAAAGACGCGGTTCATCTCTTCTGCGCCCACCTTGCCCTGTTGTTGGATGAGTTGGAAGAGTGGGGGAACTTCCCATGTGCTGCTGTCCAATCGCGCAGCCACGCCCTCCGGCAGCATCCGAGGAACATTGTCGGTAAACCCGCCGCCCGTGATGTGCGCCATGCCCTTGATGCGGTCCAACACTGGCGTTAGCTGGGCTACGTACGACATGTGGGGAACCAGGAGTGCATCGCCCAGCGTCACGCCAAGCTCTGCTGTGTACTTGCTAAGAACCGTTGGATCGTCGTCAATGCCGAAGATGCGCCGGACCAGCGAGTACCCGTTGGTGTGCAGACCGTTAGACGGGAGGCCCACGAGCACGTCGCCTGCAACGATGCCAGCACCGTCAATTACAGCATCACGTTCCACAGCGCCCACCACAAATCCAACCAGTTCCACATCTTCGCCAACATACATGCCCGGCATCTCGGCAGTCTCGCCACCAATGAGGGCGCAGCCCAGAGCTTTGCAGGCATTCGCCATGCCAGAAACCAGGGATTCCACCTTCTCTGTAGATAGCGTGGCCATGCCCATATAGTCCAAGAAGAAGAGGGGCTTGGCGCCACACGTCAGAATATCGTTGGTGGTGTGGTTAACAATGTCTATACCCACGGTATCGTAGCGGCCCATGAGGCTGGCAATGCGGAGCTTGGTGCCAACGCCGTCCGTGTGGGCTACCAGGACAGGGTCTTTGTACCCCGCTACTTGATAGAGCGCGCCAAAGGCTCCAATGTCTCCCAGGACGCCGGGGGTGAAGGTGGATCTGGCGAGTTTGAAGATGCGGTCTTTCGCACTACCCGCGACATCACGGTCTACTCCGGCACCCTTGTAGACCTCTTCAGACACGGGTTGCTCCTTCATTGTGGTGTGCGCGAGTCAAGTATGGTAAATCTAAAGTGACCCTACCCCCTGGTAGCTTAGGTGCTTAGTGTCGTTCCAACACCATCTTACCCAACTCCAGCTGGACTTCAATGGGGTATCGGCCGGTGAAACACGCCGCGCAGCACTGGTCAGCCTCTTTGCCTATGGCCCTGAAGAGTCCCTCTACGCTGAGGTACTCCAGGGAGTCTGCCCCAACGAATTCACATATCTCCGGGATGGTCTTCTGAGCTGCCAGCAACTCCCCCTTGGAAGCCATATCCACGCCAAAGTGGCAGGGAGAGATGATAGGTGGAGCACACACTCGAAGGTGGACTTCCTTGGCTCCGGCACTGCGGAGAAGGTTGACCACATGGGGCGTTGTCGTACCCCGGACAATACTGTCATCCACAACAATCACGCGTTTACCCGCCAGCACTTCTGGAAGCGGGTTGAACTTCTGGCGGACGCCCAGATCCCTGAGCCTCTGGTTGGGTTGGATAAACGTCCTGCCTACGTAGCGATTCTTAATCAGTCCCTCTTGGTAGGGAATCCCTGCTGCTTCTGCGTACCCGATAGCTGCTGCAGTAGCTGAGTCCGGCACACCCATGACCATGTCCGCATCAACCGGGGATTGGATGGCAAGCTGTCTGCCCATCTCTCGCCGTGCTGAGTGGACTGGTCGCTTATCAACAATGCTGTCCGGCCTGGCAAAGTAGATGTACTCAAAGGAACAGAGCGCTCGTTTCCCCTCGTTGCCGTTATGGATGGTCCGGAGGCCCTCAGCATCAATTTGTATGGCCTCTCCCGGCTCCAGCTCGCGAAGAAGCGTTGCGCCAATGTGATCCAGGGCGCAGGACTCAGACGCCACAACCCAGCCACCGTTGTACATTCCAACGCACAGTGGCCGAACCCCAAGGGGGTCACGCATGGCAATCAGCGTATCTTTTGTGAGGAATGCCACTGAGTACGCACCCTGCAATCTGCGCATCAAGTAGGCAATACGCTCGCCCCAGTCTTTACCAGGAGCATTTACTGCCAGTTGGGCAATAACCTCAGAGTCAGTTGTCGTAGTAAATCGGCAACCCCAGTCACCTTCCAGCTCCACCCGTAGTGGTAGAGCATTAATGACATTGCCGTTGTGGGCTAGGGCGATACGGCCGTGGATGCCTTCAACCTCAAGGGGTTGTGCGTTGTCCAGGTGTGTTGATCCCGTGGTGGAATAGCGTGTGTGTCCAACTGAGATGTGGCCTGGGAGACGACTGAGGTCAAACTCATGGAACGCCTGAGTGACCAATCCCATCTCTGTCCTACAGGAGATGGTAGACCCATCCGCTGCCGCAATACCGGCAGACTCCTGGCCTCTATGCTGAAGAGCAAATAGTCCGAAAAATGCAGCCCTTGCCGCCTCTTCACCGGGAGTGAAAACGCCAACAACACCACAGGCTTCTCGGGGTGGGTTTGCCACACGCCCTCCCTGTCGGCAGTTTTGGGTAGAGCACCCAATTAGTAGACCCGCTATTCCAAGTGCACTAAAAGTATAGCTCTCTAGTTTCAGCAGGGTCAACGGCATTTCACGCCGTTTTGACTACAAACCCCACCAATCTGGGAATGGGTGTTCCAACAAGCTCTGTGGTAATTCAGAAAACCCAACAGTATCCCATCAGCCGCCAACTGCTACAATAACACTATGAGCACTATTCTTTCAGATACATTTCAAACAAACCAAACAGCCTTATTACTATTATTCTTAGTTCCTAATAAGCTAAGTATTATATAAACCTATGATAGATACTGTTGATATTGTTGTTCAAGCAGGAAATGGTGGGGATGGCTTTTTAGCCTTCCGCCGAGAGAAGTTTGTTGCCCGTGGTGGCCCTGAGGGTGGCGATGGGGGCGACGGAGGCTCTATTTATTTGTTAGCTACGCCTGATGAGAATACCCTTCAACACCTTACGTACAAGCGAAGGCATAGGGCTGCTGATGGCACAGCAGGGAAGCGCTCTAATAAACACGGCAGGAATGGCGAAGATATTGTCATCCTTGTTCCTGTGGGGACTATCGTCTCCCAAACATTTGGCGCGGATGAAGGTGTTCCCCCTATAGACCTCTCAGAAGATGGCATGAAAGTACTCATCGCCAGAGGCGGATCAGGTGGTAAGGGCAACGCCCAGTACGTTTCTCCAACAAATCAGGAACCCCTTCTGCGAGAATCAGGCGAAAAGGGGGACACCCGCCAACTCTCGTTAGAGGTTAAAGTCCTAGCGGATGTTGGGGTTATTGGTGTCCCCAACGCGGGGAAATCAAGCTTCGTCACTAGGGTGACCGCAGCAAGGCCCAAAATTGCAGCATACCCGTTCACAACGCTTGAGCCTGTTCTTGGGGTTGTGGAAAACCGGCGGGAAACCTTTGTTATTGCAGAGATACCCGGCTTGGTAGAAGGCGCGCACCAGGGGATTGGCCTTGGGCATGAGTTCCTTCGCCATGCTGAGCGGACGCGCATCTTCCTCCATCTCCTGGACGGCAATGGGATAGACCCCATCGATGATTATCGCAAGGTCAACGAGGAGTTGAGGCAGTACAGCCCTGACTTGGCAACGCGGCCCCAGATTGTCGTGATAAACAAGACAGACGTAGCGGAAGTGCAAGAGCGATTGCCAGAGCTGATAAGTGCGTTGAAGGCGCTTAATGTGGAGCCTCTTTCCATATCTGCAGCCACGGGAGACGGCATCCAGCCGGTATTGGATAGGTTGTTGGCGGGAGTGAATCCTGCCGAAGATAAGAAGGCACCACCCCAAATAAAGGTGATTGATGGTGCCCCCGTGAAGCCAAGGACAGGCAGGGTTCTCGTGCTGGAAGACGGAACGTTCTCTGTGAACTGGTCAAAGGCGGAACGCCTTATTACGCTGGCAAACACGGATGACCACCTCATTGTTGGGCAACTCTTCCGGGAGTTCAGGAAATTGGGTGTAACGGATGCGCTGGAAGCAAAGGGCGTGAAGTACGGGGACACTGTCCAGATTAGTGATTGGGAGTTCACTTGGGGTGATGTCCTGTCCCCGGAATTGGATGAATCGTACTAAGGTTGCCCCCTTGACGCTCTCACCCCCTCCTACGTACCATTCCGCCTTGTTATACGCCTTGAATTGCTAGGGAATCATTTCTGTAAGGAGCTTGGTTGGTGAAGCTGGGAATTCTAGGCGGCACCTTTGACCCTGTCCATCTTGGGCACCTCATCATCGCAGAGGAAGCCATGACTTCTTTGGGCCTTGATCGTGTCCTCTTCGTTCCTGCCGGTGACCCTTGGCTCAAAGCTGGTATGGAAATCACTCCTCGCCAGCACAGGCTGGCCATGGTGCTTGCTGCCGTTGTAGACAACCCGAAGTTTAATGTGTCGCCCTCTGAGTTGGAGCGCTTCGGCCCCTCATACACCGTTGAGACCCTTGAGGAGTTCCAAGAGGACTACGGCTTGCAGACAGCGTTGTACTTTATCATCGGTGCCGATGCCCTTCGAGACTTTGGCAGGTGGCGCGATCCCCAGCGCGTGCTGGAGCTATGCACCCTTGCAGTGGTGGGTCGGCCGGCCCAAGCGTCGCTTGACCTAACGGAACTTGAGGCAATCCTGCCCGGGATAGGCCAGCGTGTGGCCTGGGTAGACGACGTAGACATCGATATCAGCGCTACGGATATCCGTCAGCGTGTGGCAGAGGGTAGGTCAATCAAGTCTCTGGTTCCACCAGCGGTAGAGGCATACATCCAGGAGCAGTATCTATACAAGGAGAAGCGATGACAGCGGAGCGGCGAGAACGTATTCTGTCCCTGACCAACGAATTAGGCGCACTGACCTACGGTGATTTTGTCCTGAGTTCCGGTGAGAAGAGTACCTACTACTTTGACGGTAGGCTCCTGTCCCTGAACCCAGAGGGGGCCAGCCTTATTGGGCCGGAGTTCCTGCAAATCGCAATAGACAGCGGTGCAGACGCCATCGGAGGCCTCACCCTTGGTGCGGATCCCATCGTTTCCAGCGTTGTCCTCACCAGCTACCTTGCCGGGTCTCCTGTGCAGGGGTTCCTGGTGCGGAAAGAAGCGAAGGGCCACGGGGGTGGTCGCCTGATTGAAGGGCCGCTCAAGCGCGGCTCCAAAGTCCTTATCGTCGATGACGCTTGCAGCACTGGCGGATCCCTGTTCCAGGCGATAGCCGCCGCAGAGGCCGAGGGCTGCAAGGTGGTTCACGTGGCATCCATCATTGACCGACACCAGGGCGGCGATGAGGAGCTTGCCCGTCGAGGCTACCCTTTCACGGCCCTGCTGGAATCAACTCCTGAAGGCGTCGTCCGCCCACTGGGCGGCTAGGTGGCTTAGCCACTTTTGTGCTTCGCGGGTGTCGGTCGGGCGGGTATTTAGCCGGCTAAAGGGCCAGCACCGGCTAGAAGAAATAACCAATAGCGGTGTAAAAGGTCAGCACTCATATACCTTTAGCGCTACTGGCAGTAGTTGTCGCAGATCAAGAACGACGGTGTTAATTGTCACCATCATGTGCGGGGGTAGGCTTCTCTTCTGCTACTTCTTCAACCGCTTCCGGTTGGGCAGGTTCACTGGCTGCAGAAAGAAACCAATAGCTGTCTAGGTAGCTCACCACAGCCGATTCAATCACCTCGGAGTCATCAAGTTAAGGCCAGACCCAGACGTATATGCGCTGCGACGAGGAGACTAAAGCCACCCGTTAGGCCAAGCTCAGTCTTGTGGGGCCAGGCTCAGCCTGGGGTTGGCGTCCACTGCCAAGGTGGGCTGGAGGCCTCGCTGCATACCGTAGAACGCCGCTGCGGCAATCATAGCGCCGTTGTCCGTGCACAGCACCAGGCGAGGGATGACCACAGGAACCGGTGACTTCTCCCGGATAGTTGCCCTTAGCAATGCGTTGGCTGAAACGCCGCCGCCCACCACAATCCCTCTGGCGGCATATTGTTCAACGGCCTCCAGCGTTTTCCCTACCAGCACATCCACCACCGCGTCCTGGAACCCTGCAGCCAGAGCCTTTCGCTGCTCTTCACCAGCTTCGGCCAGGCCCTCAGACCTGTCCCCTCCATATGTCGCTGCGGCGAGGGGACTAAAGCCCGCGCCCTGGTCAGGAACGCCCTGGTCTACGCCCACCGCCACGCCAAGCTCCTTGGCTTTCCTCAGCAGTGCAGTCTTGAGGCCGCTGAAGCTGAACTCCAAGGTGCCACGCATCCACGGTCTAGGCAGGGGCTCAGAGCGTGTTGCCAGGGCCGCCTCGCGCTGGACTGCCGGCCCGCCGGGGTAGCCGAGGCCTAATACTCGCGCCGCTTTATCAAAAGCCTCTCCCGCTGCATCGTCACGGGTGCTGCCCAGGAGTTGGTAATCGCCGTGACCTCGCATCAGAACCAGCTCCGTGTGCCCGCCGGACACCAGCAGACAGACCATAGGGAAGCCTATAGCCTCCTCTGGCGTGGGGCCTTCCTCAAGCCAGCCCGCGTACATGTGTCCTTCAAGGTGGTTCATGCCGTACAGAGGCACTCCAAGGCCCATAGCGATGCCTTTGGCGTAGTTCACGCCCACCAGGAGAGAACCCGCCAGTCCGGGGCCAGCAGTGACCGCTACAGCGTCTAGATCGGTGGGGGCCACGCCAGCCTCGGCGAGGGCAGCGCGGTAGATGGGGGTGATGGCTAGCATGTGCTGTCGTGACGCGACTTCCGGGACGACGCCACCGTAGCGGGCGTGCACCTCGACTTGGGAGCTGATGACGTTGGAGAGGATGATACGTCCGTCACGGACAACAGCAACAGCCGTTTCGTCGCAGGAGGTCTCAATGCCAAGTACTAGCATGGCTAGCTGGCAGGAGCGTTGAGGATAAGTGCCAGGAAGAGGGGATCATCTCCCATCAGTAGGCCCAGTTTCTCCACGGAGGCCTGGGGCGATGTGGACATGATGTTTTCCAGGCCGTCGTAGCCCACTGCGTCCTCAAGGGAACCGCTAGCTACCAAAAGGGATTCGCCGAGTCTTAGGGATGGACGCGCCATCGTCACCTCTATCGCGTCAGAAGACGTGCCCAGCACCGGGGAAGACGTTCCCTGGACAGCAGGGGTGACTTTACTGACGCCATGTTGGTCTCGCAGATAGATGACAGAGTCACCAACCACGGCCATATAGGCGTCATTGCCCCGCATGGCCAGGCAGGCAACCCCCACGCCAACGCGGGCCGCCATGTCATGGGAGGCGTTGGCAGCTTCAAGGTCTTTGTGGCATGTCTGGAAGGCGTCCTGCAACACAGAGGTGAGGGACGCTCGACCACCGCTAGTGAGACTCCGCTGGAGGGATGAGAGAGCAAGCTTGCACAGAGGCTCCGGTTCCGTGGCAGACGACTCTATCAAGAGGTGGAACCGAACTGAATCCTGGCTCCCTTTTCCGGAGAACGTGGCGTAGAACGGTGAGGGGTTACCCTGGGGGTTTCCCTCTCGGATGACAAGGGGTGTGATTTGCGGTGTTCCAGCCATGATGGCCTCCATAGTCGAGTCGCGTCTTCATGATAGCATGTGTCGCTGCGGCGAGGGGACTAAAGACGCAGCCGGATAGCTAAAGCTACGAAGCGGCAAAGGTCTTGCGGAACCGTTGGAGGTTGTCCTCAAGGGAGACCTCGGGTCGATTCGGCTTGTCCCCGCCTTCAACGTCTGCCACGATGCACCACGGGCCGTCCTCCGTCATAGCGCGGTCAAACATCTCCTCCAGAGCCTCTAGCGTAGACACAGCTTCCACCTTCGGAATACCAGCGCCCTTCGCTATAGCGGCAAGGTCAGTGACGCCTGCCGTGTGTGTTGGCTGACCGCCCGTCCCTGCCCACTGGTGGTTGTCCCACACAATATGGATCATGTTGCGAGGGTTCTGTCGGGCAATGGTGCCTAGCGAGCCCAGGTTCATCAGCAGTGAGCCATCGCCGTCCATGACAATAACCTTGCGGTCAGGCGCAGCAAGGGCTACGCCAAGGCCTATGGATGATGACAGCCCCATTGCCCCCCAGGTGTACAGGTTGGCATCCCGTTCCTCAGACAGGTTGTGAAGGTGGAACGTAGTACCTCCCAGGTTGGCGATGATAGGTTCATCTTTCACGCGATCTAGAACTGACTGGATGGCATCAAGCCGGAGCATCGCGGCCTCCTGTGAGCAGAGTTGAGAGGAGATTGGCAACGGGCAATCGTCCGGCGTAGCAGAGTGCTATCCCGCCTTTGATGATTGCGTCCAACTCGTCCTCTCTGGTAAGGCTGAAGTACTGCAACCCCAACGAATCAAGAATGCCGGGTATGGCCCTGGCACCAGGAACCTGCGCCATGTTGAACTCGCCGGGCCCGCCTCGCATACCAATGAACATGGGGAAGGGGATGCGTGAGGGGATGTTCAGTGTAGCCAGCGCGTTGATGCAGTTGCCAAAGCCGCTGCTCTGCATGAAGACCGCGCCGCACTTTCCGGCAGCGTATGCCCCGGAGATAATGCCGATAGCTTCCTCTTCTCGAGAGGAAGGCACCATATGGAAGAAGGGGTCCTGTTCCATTTTGCTGAGGATGCGCCAGGTAATCCCGTCAGGGACGTAGGCAATGATGCTGACGTCCGCGTCTTTAAGACCCTGGATGATTTGATCTGCCCAGGCCATATAGCTACTCCTGTTGCAGGATTCTCCTGCTCCTGATCCCTTGCACAATGATTAGGCAGGGACAGCTTAGGACAAACCAGCGTGAAGGGCTAGCCCTGAACCCTCTTCCTGCGATTGCCTAGGGGTCGGTTGGGCCACAAAAAATAAGGGCCTCCATATGAAGGCCCTTATTTTTTGTGGGGGTCTAGTTACTTAGGGTCGACGGTCGGTGCCGGCGTCAGCGCCCGTTGGGGAGCTAGAAGCTTCTGGCCTGATGGCGTCCGCTCCAGCATCGGCGGGTCTGTCAGCGGTTCGGCTGCGAGCGCCTGTTGCTATACCAGCGGCCCTGTCAAAGCCAGCGGAGGCCCTGTCCATTGCGCCCTTTGGACGCAGCCCTCGGTCACGTTTGAGGGGAAGTGGCACCACATCGATGCTGCTGGCATCAACCCACTGCCCGTCCAGCGACCCATCCCGGTCTGGTTCGGTGGCGGCGCCGACGCCCTACTCCGACGTATTGCCAGGATGGGTGACGGGTGGATTAGGGAGCCGCAGGTGCAGACGCGAAAAGAGAACCAGGCGATGCTTGACCGTTTGTTCGGTTTTGCCGAGGAGCTTGGTAGGGACCCCGCCAGCATTGGGATTGAAGGGCGCATAGAGTTTGTGGACAACCCGACGGAGCCGGCTGTGCTGGCTGCGTTACGCGACTGGCAGGACATGGGTGTGAACATCGTGACGTTGAGCACTAGGGCCGTTGGGCTGGACTCGCCCCAGGAGCAGATGAACGCCCTCAAGAAGTACATGAATGTTGCGATACCCTTTAGGTGCAGGGTCTTTAGCCCTCCGGCCCGCAGCGCACATGCCGGACTTTAGTCTCCGCCAGAGGCGACACATAGGTCTGAGACTGGCCTGTGGGCCAGAGGCTTTAGTCTCCTCCACCACAGCGACAGACAGCCTTGGGTTGGGTAACCGTCAGGCATATGGGTGGAGGGCTAGCCCTCCCGATACGTCTCCATGTTGTCCTGGGGGTCAAAGCCCACAAGAGCCTGAGCGTTGCTGATATCCCAGAATCGCCACGTGTTGTTGGACACCCCGAAGAACGTAGCGAATCGTAGCGAGTCCGGTGCCACCACACATCGCTCCACCAGGTGCGCCAGGTCACGGTGACTGAAGATAGTGGCGAAGTGACGCACGTTGGCGGGTTTGCTGTCCGGCCTGACGGTGCCGAAGCGCAAGCAGATCACGGAGAGTCCGTGCCTGTCTGAGAAGTACCGTCCCGCAGCCTCGCCCATAGCCTTGGCAATGCCGTAGGGGCCACTGGGTCGAACGGGCATATCGGGTGTGATCATCGGGAACTTGCCGGGCTCCAGGCCTGTGTAGTCGCCGGCGCAGATGTTGGCGTAGGGCTGGTCAAGCTCGTAGTTCTCCGATGCACGGTTGGAGCTGGCGAAGATGATGCGCTTTACCCCCGCTCGCTTGGCAGCTTCCAGGGCGTTGTATATGGCGGGGATGTTGTTGCGATAAGCAGCGTGCCAGGGAAGGTTGCCCTGGGGACTGTTAGCAAGGTCCACTACCGTGTCTATGCCCTCGAAGGCTGGCTGTATCGCCTCCAGGTTTGTCATGTCCGCGACGGTCGACTCAAATCCGTCGGCCTTCCGGATGTCGATGCCGCTGACATCGTGCTCGCCAACGAGTGCTTCACGGACGACTCCGCCTATTTGGCCCGCCACGCCGGTTATCAAAACGCGTTTCCCGTCTGCCATAGCTTTTCGCCTCACATTACAAGATTACATGTGTCTGGGGCTGGCCTGATGATCAGAGGGGCTGACTTCAGTCTCCGCCGGAGGCAAGACGTCTTTAGCCCCTTCGCCGCAGCATGAGGATGATAGGGTGAGGCGACGATATGGTCAATGCTTTGTGGTGTCTCGACCTCCCTCCATGAGGGGACTACCCTATGGACTGTAAATTTTAAGGAGGTGTCCAGTGGCGATTATTCGTCGCAGAGTGTTCTACGCAAAGATTGGCAAGGCGGACCCCCTGGTAGCTCTGATGAAGGAAGCTGACGGACTGATGCAGAGGGCTGGCTTCTCATTCAAGAGCCGTTATCTGACCGATTGCATATCTGGTCGCAGCGATAGGGTCATCATGGAGTGGGAAATAGAGGACGTAAGTGAGATTGCTGCTCTGTACCAACCCCTTGGGAGTCCTGCGGTTCAGTCAGCTTTCAAGGACTGGCAAGGCAAAATGAACGAGATGGTTGAGTACTCAGAGGTGGAGAACCTGGCTATTCGTTAACCAGGCCAGAGGCTTTAGTCTCCCGGCCCACAGGCCGCATACGGCTTTAGTCTCCGCCGGAGGCAATATTGCCTTTAGTCCCCTCGCCGCAGCGACACATGTCTGGGGCTACACCCTGGTGAGCAGAGCCTGACAGAAGCGCGCAGTGTCTACCAGGTCTAGGATGTCCACGTACTCTCTGTTCGTGTGCATGAGGTTCGTGGACATGCCCACCACCACTGCTGGGATGCCTCGTCGGTTGAACACGTTGGCGTCTGTGCCGCCGCCGGTGGGGCCCAGTTGTGGCTTCAAGTTGATATCGGTCAACACGTTGGTTGCCCGCTGCACCATCTCGTGGTCGTCCGGTAGGGTGTACGTGTGGAAGCTGATGTCCAGGTCTTCCACAATCTTGGCCTCCGTGTACAGCTTTCGTGCGGCGTCCAACGCGTTGGTTATCTGAAGCCTCAGCAAATCCAGGGTCTCGGTACTGCGACTACGAAATTCTCCGGAGAAGAAAGCTTCCTCCGGCACGGTGTTCCGCACGCTCCCCCCGGTGATGGAGCCGACGTTGATGGTGGTCTCATCGTCGAGGCGACCCTGTGGAAGCCTTCCTATGATGTCTGCTGCAATCCTGATGGCTGACAGCCCCTTCTCCGGCTCCACCCCTGCATGGGCAGACCTACCGGTTATGCGGACATCAAAGCTGACGTACGTTGGGCTGGCGGTGGTGACCATGCTCACGGGGCCGTTGCCATCAAACACCACGGCATGCTTTGCCTGCACCATCGAGAAGTCGAGGTTGCGTGCGCCTACCAGGCCAATCTCTTCGCCGCGGGTGTAGATGAGCTGGAGGGGAATGCGTGACCCGCCATCTTGCTTAATAGATTCCAACGCCTCAAGGACAGCAGCTATCCCAGCCTTGCAATCGCCGCCGAGGATAGTTGTGCCGTCCGATTGTATTCGGTCACCCACCACTTGTGGCTTGATGCCTCGGCCGGGGTCAACCGTGTCCATATGGGCGGAGAGCATCAAGGGGTTGGAGCCCTCTTCAGAGGCGAATAGGTTGCCGTGGGCGTCGCGACTGATGACAAAGCCCAGCGCGGTGAGGCGTCTGTTCAAGTCCTGGGCCATCGCCTCCTCCTCGCCAGAGGGGCTGTCTATCTGCACAATCTCGCAAAGGGTGTTTACTACTCTGTCTCTATCAATCATCACGGCCTCCTATAGGTTCTGGTGCTAGTGGCGTCATTGTACAGCAGGTCTACAGTGGCACCATGCTGATGTGGTAGAGAACGTTACTGAGGCGACAGGACAAAGAACCGACCGGCAGGTTTCGATGGGTCTGGCTGATAGACGTAGGACGATCCTAGGAGGAGCTCCTCCTCGTAGAGCACCTCTTCGTGGTCGTCGTAGTTGACGGTCACCGCATAGACATCATCGTGCTGGGGGTACAACTTCGCATACCCGTGTCTGTTGGTCCTGAATCGGCCTACCCCCAAAACGGCAACTTTGGCACCATGGACTGGTACGCCCTGATCGTTAAGGATTCGCAACCATGTGGTCCTTCCGGGGAATAGCTGCCCGTAAACGAACCGCTTGATCCTCCCGAAGGGTCCCGGAACAAACCCCTTGCCAATGCTGACTAACACGTCCTTCTCGTACCCGATCTGTTTGGGCGTCACCCAGTCCGGTCCGTATTTGATCTCCAGGTATTCCTCAGGTGGATTGGGAACCAGGAACGTCGACCCGATGAACGGGGCTTCCTTGAGGTTGGTGAACAGGCTGGTGGGGAACCAGACCCCCGGATAGTGGTACACCTTCCCATCAACCACCCGCATGATATACAAGTCAGTCTTCTGGTTTTCTTTGAGCAGCGCTAGATTGACATAGCTGCTGTTTTCATCCTCAACCTTTACGTAATACCCGTTGTCACGAAGCGCTTTGATTAATGGGTCAATGGATGCTTCCGTGAAGCCGTGAAGTCCGAAGACAATACCGAGATCAAGGTCATCGTCCCAGGGGATGAACGCGTGGTCACGGACAGCGCCGAGGCATGTGCCCTGCCGAAGGAAAAAGACTATGCCAAGCCCGTCGAGAATCCGTTTGAGTTCTATGAGCAGCTTCCCGGCGATGGCAACGTCCATCGCCGGAATGGTCCGATTCAGCCTGTCGAGCGTCTCTGCGTCACTGCTCTCGTTTGCGTCCATACATAGCTCCTTGGGCTCGTCGCCACCCGGGTCAACCGTATTGGCGACCTCCTAGAAGGTTCCGATTTGGCACTTGCCACAATGGGCAACTGATGCTAGATGCCCAGCTTGTCAGCCAGCATCGCGCGGATCTCTTCAACGGTGGCGCGCTGCCATGCGGGATAGCGCTCCACCAGGCGAGGTCGGGACACCTTACGCACTTCGGCCTCTTCCGTGCCAGCGGGAAGCTCCTTGCGCGCCTCTTCTATGAACTGCTCGGTCTCCTGGTAGCCGATGGCAGGCTTCTCAATCCAGTGGCACTGGTACACGCCCGCTGCGGTGTAGAAGATGACCGTGGGGATGGAGCGGAACTCGCCACGGTTCAGGAACTCGTCGGCAATGTCCAGGTTCTCATCGCGAGGGAAGACGCGTAGCTCAATGCCCGCTGCTTTTGCAATACGCGTGAACACCGGCAACCCGCGATACACGTCTGGGCACCAGTCCTCGCCCACCACCAGCATTTTCGCAGCGCCGCTCTGGGCCGCCTTGGTGAAGAACGCCACGTCGTCAGCGTTGAGGACATCGGTGGAGGTCTCTGTGTACTCCTGGAACTTGTCGTGGTTTACCTTAATCTGTGCAATGTAGTCGCTGTACGTGAACCCAGATGCGTACCGCTCTGGTGTTACTACGCTTGTCTGCTCTGCCATGTTGTTCTCCTCTTTGCTTTTGCCTGTGTATGGGAACCACCGTGGGTAAACCGTCAGGTCAGGTATATCCCGCAACGCGGGACTAGATGATTGCTCAGCCCCATTCCCCTTCAAACCCCTCTTCAACCCTACCGCCAGGATGGATGATGAGGGGGACCGACTCGCCGTACCCGCGGGCTTCGTCCATGAATACCTGGTTTTCTTCGACTTCCCGTTCTTCGAACTCGATACCCCGCTCCCGCCACGCAACGCGTAGCTGTTCACAGGTGGGTCAGGTGCGCATCGTGTAGACGATGGTCATAGTGGGCATTGTTTCCTCCAATGTGGTGAATAGATGATAGTTCACTGGGCCCAATTGATTATGCGGAATGGTACACCCGTAGGAGAGAGCCTGTCACGAGTGCTAGGGGAGCGTTCTAGGGGAGGTTAAGCGCGGCTGCGTCGGCTGCGGGGAGGATGACGTCGGTGGCGTTCTCAATGATGTTCACCAGCGGTTCAGGGTAGACGCCTAACAAGATGACAATAATTACCAGGACACCAACCAGCCCGTACAGGAGGTTGGGCACCTTGATTGCGCCTTCTTCGCCGTCCGCTGCCGGACTGATGTACATCTGTCGCACAACGTTCAGGTAGTAGTAGAGGGAGATGAGGCTGGCAACCATTGCCACACCCGCCAGCCAGAGCAAGTCCTCTGCCGCCGCTGCGGAGAAGAGGTAGAACTTGGTGACAAACCCCGCCAGGAACGGTAGACCCGCCAGTGAGAACAGCGATACGGTGATGGCTGCTGCCAGGAACGGCGAGCGACCCGCCAGCCCGGCGAAATCTACGATGTCTTCTTTGCCGGTGACGTTGTAAAAGGCGGTGATGGCGAAGAACACGGCCAGATTGGTAGCTGAATACCCTACAAGGTGCACCATCAGGCCGTTGGATGACAGGGTTGATAGTGAGGCGATGCCCATGAGCAGAAAGCCCACCTGCCCCACGCTGGAGTACGCCAGCATACGTTTCACGTTGGTCTGTGCCAGGGCTACCAGGTTGCCGAAGAGCATGGTCAAGGCCGCCAGTCCGGCAATGAGTACGTTCCATTGGTCAATGGCGGGCAGGAGCCCTTCTGCGAAGAGCCGTAGCACCAGCGCAAAGGCAGCAACTTTAGACCCCACGGCAATGTATGCCGTTATCGGCATCGGAGCGCCCTCATAGACGTCCGGGGCCCACATGTGGAAGGGCACTGCTGCCATCTTGAAACCCAGGCCGGAGATCAGCAGCGTTAGGCCTATCAGCAGCCTGCCATCAATGTCCTCAATGCCCTCAAGCGCAACGGCCATCTCCGCGAAGCTGGTGGTACCCAGCGCGCCGTACAGCATAACGATACCGTAGAGCAGCAACCCTGAGGAGAATGCTCCAAGCAGGATGTACTTCACCGATGCCTCGTTCGACTTGCTGTCGTGTAGGGCGAAGCCGCTGAGAATGTAGAGACAGAAGCTCAACAACTCGAGAGATAGGTAGGCGGTTAGAAGTTCACCGGAAGCTGCCATCATCATCATGGCCAGCACGGAGAGCAGGATGATTGCGTAGTACTCGCCGGGGTGCGTCAGGTAGCGACCAACGAAGTGGATGGAGCCAAGTATCACCGCGCCGCCGATGGCCATAGATAACACCTTGAAGAAGAGAGCGTAATCGTCAACGCGATAGAGGCCGTTGAAGAGGCTATCGGTCTCGTTCATTAGGTGCGGGATGGTGAAGGCCAGAATACCCGCCAGGCCAATGACGGACACCCACGCCAGGATGTTCTTCCGCTCTGGGCGCAGGAAGAAGTCCAACGTGAAAATGACAAAGGCCAGCCCTGCTACCAGGAACTCCGGCCAAAGCAATTCAAAGCGTACTTCTGCTGGCATCTATTTACACTCTACCTGTCATAGTTACTAGTCTAGCCTCGTATTTATATATCGCTGCCGCGCGGGGACTAAAGACTCCGCGCATCCTCGCCCGTAGGGCTTGCCCTGTTAGCTGCCAAACCTTTCCATGATTGGAACCACGCCACTGTCGATGATCTCGACGATACGGAAGGGATACAGCCCCCACAGGAGCAGGAAGCCCGTTAGCATGACAGCAACGCCCGTTTCCAAGCGGTTAGCGTCCTCCAGATCCTTCCAGCGGTTGTCAATGGGGCCAAAGAATACCTTGCCCAACAATCGGAGGATGTACACCGCAGTGATTGCCGCGCCTATCACCCCCAGGATTGCCAGGATGGGGTAAGTCCGGTACGTGCCGATGAACACCAGGAGTTCCGCCACAAAGCTGCTGAACCCTGGGAGACCCAAGGACGTCAGTCCCGCAACCGCCAGGAACACCCCTGTGATGCCCATGCGCTTGCCAAGACCCTCCAGGAGGGTGATGTCCCGGATGTGTGTTCGTTGATAGATGATGCCTACCATGGCGAAGAAGAGGGCCGTCATAATGCCGTGGGAGAACATCTGAAGCACTGCGCCGTCCACTGCCAGGACATCAAGGGTGCCTAGGCCCATGAGGACGTACCCCATGTGGCTGACGCTTGAGTAACCAATGACGTACTTCAAGTCCTTTTGACCAAGCGCAGAGATAGCACCATAGAGGACGTTCACCGTGCCCAACCCAATGAGGGTGGGAGCCCAGAACTGCGCCCCTTGCGGCAGAATGACCATGCCCACTGCCAGGATGCCGAAAGCCCCTAGCTTCATGAGCACGCCTGCGTGAAGCATGCTGACGGCGGTTGGCGCGGCTACGTGACCGTCTGGCGACCACGTATGGAAGGGCCATAGACCCGCCAGGATGCCAAAGCCAACCATCAGGAACGGGTAGTAGAACTTCTGGAAGCCCTCTGAGAACTTCACCTGCGCCAACCCTGCGATGCTGAAATCGGCGATGCCGGTAATCTCACTGGCCTCCATCCACATTGCCAGGATGGCAATCCAGACAAGGACGCTGCCAGCCACCAGCACCAGCATGACCTTCATTGCGCCGTACTCTTTGGTACGGAGGAAAGTGCCGAAGTCTGTGCTGCTGCCCCACACGCCAACCAGCAGGTACATGGGTACCACGGCCAGCTCGTAGAAGAAGAACAGGAAGAAGAGGTCTTGGGCGGCGAACACGCCATAGACTCCAGCCACCAGCAGCATCAACCAGATAAAGAAGTCCTTGGGTCTATGGGTCACGTTCCAGGAAATCAGCACACCACCAAAGAAAATAATCGCGTTAAGCAGCATCAGCGGTACCGTGATGCCTGAGAGGCCCAGGGTGAACCGGATGCCAAGGGATGGCAACCAGTCGAAATCTACTGTGTATTTAGTAAGGTCGCCGTTGGTGTCAAAGGTGATGAACAAGTATGCGGCGATGGCCAGCCCGACGGCTGCGATGATCCTGGTATACCAGTGAATCATGATATGCCTGTCCGCAGGGAAGAACGCCAGGCCAATGGCGCCAAAGAAGGGAATCGCCACAAGCGCGAAGATGAGGACGCTGTCTATCCCGTTCATGCCACCCACCAAGCCAGGGCGATGCCAAGGAAGCCGACGAACATGCCCATTGCATAGGTGTAGAGCTTGCCGTTCTGGACGTAACGCATCAGTCGGCCGGTGGTGGTTGCGATTGCGCCTGTGCCGTTGACACCAACGTCGTTGATGATAGCGCGGTCAAAGAAGGCCACAAAGCGGCCTGTCACCAGTACCACCTTATCAATGAGCCACTGGTAGACCTCGTCAACGTAGTACTTGTTGATGAGCACTCGGTGGACACCGCTGAACCGTCGAATTATGGGCTCCGTCTTCAGGCTTCCCTGGATGTACGCAAGCCACGCCAGAAGGAAGCCGCTTATCGCCAGGGCTATGGAGCCGATGGCGATGCCCTTGTTCAAATGGAATGCCTCTTGGTGCTCGCCTGCGAACACGAAGTAACCGAAGCCCTGGTAGGCGTCAGTGTAGTTCAGCGCCATAAACCCGATGGTGAGGGCCAGGAAGGCAAAGATGAGCATCGGAGCAAGCATCACAACCGGTGATTCATGGGCGTGTTCGTTCTCAGGCTGCAGCTTGCCAAAGAAGACTGCAAAGAACACCCGGCTCATGTACAACGCCTTCATGAAGCCAATCAGTAGGGCAATCGACATGAAGAACAAGCCCCTGCCGTCAAACACGGCAAGGATGACCTCGTCTTTGCTGAAGAACCCGCCGAATGGCGGTATACCTCCAAGAGACAGCGCGCCAATCCCAAAAATGATGGCCGTGATGGGCATCTTGCGCCACAGGCCACCCATCTGCCTGATGTCTGTCTGGCCGCTCCCGTGGGAAATGCTGCCAGCCCCAAGGAACAGGATTGCCTTGGAGAAGCCGTGTACTAGGAGGTGGAACATGCCAGCAGTGACGCTGCCTGCGCCAAGGGCAAACATCATGAAGCCCAAGTCTGTCAGCGTTGAATACGCCAGAATTCGCTTGATGTCTGTCACTACCAGGGCTATTGCGGCCGCGCCTATGGCAGTGAATGCCCCAATGAGCGTCACCATCAACGCAGCCGATTCTGAATGCTCGTAGAAGGGGAACATACGGGCCACTAGGTATACACCTGCCACAACCATGGTGGCAGAGTGAACCAGAGCGCTTACCGGGGTTGGGCCTTCCATGGCGTCTGGCAGCCAGACGTGGAGTGGGAACTGGGCCGACTTGCCGATGGCTCCCAGGAAGAGCAGCACCGCCGCCGCTGTTATGACAGTGTCTGACAGGCTGCCGTTCTCCACCATTGCGAAGATGGCCGAGAGTTCAAAGGTGCCTGTCTTGGCGAAGAGCAGAAGGATGCCGATGAGGAGCCCAACATCGCCGATGCGAGTCGTTATGAAGGCTTTCTTGGCTGCTTCGGCTGCCGATCTCCGCTCATAGAAAAAGCCGATGAGCAGGTAGCTACAGATGCCTACCAACTCCCACGCGATATACAAGAGCAGCAGGTTGTCGGCCAGCACCAGCGTCAGCATGGCTGCGGCGAACAGGGAGTGTACAGCAAAGAACCAGGTGAATCGGGGCTCATGGGCCATGTAGCTCCAAGTGTAGACCTGAATACCAAGAGCCGCCGCAGTGACCAGGCCCAGCATGACAAGAGAGATGGGGTCTATGACCATGCCCCAGGTGAAGACAGACCCTCCCGCTTTCATCCAGTCAAAGCTGTAGCCAAAGGCTTTAACTTCCGGCAAGGACTCCATGGAGAGCCAGTCAGCCAGCACAAACCAGAAGAGGACAAAGCCTATCGCCATCGTCCCTGTGGCTGCAATTGCAGACCAGTTGGGAAGACGTCGACCAGCCGTCGCCAAAAAGAAGAAGGCGATAGCAGGCAGTAACGGAATGAGCCAGGCGTATTCCATCATTGAGCCAGGCCAGCCCTATATGTGATGCCCTTAGACAATCCAGTCTCCTGATTTCTAATCTTTACCAGAGACAACCACGCTCGTTCAAACCCTGAGTCATTTATTCTCAAGAAGAGTCCTGAGCACGCTCTGACCCTGGTTACCACTTCATTGAGTCGGCTTCATCAACATTGGCCGTCGCCCTGGCCCTGTAGAGGCGCAGGATGATGGCCATTGCCAGTGCCACCTCCGCTGCAGCCACCGTGATGACAAAGATCGTAATCACCTGGCCTACCAGTCGCGATGGGTCAAGGAACGCCGCGTAGGCTACTGCGTTGATGTTCACAGCGTTCAACATCAACTCAATCGACATCAGGATCATCACCGCGTTCCTACGGGCCAGCACACCATAGACGCCTATGGCGAAGAGGGCTGCGCTTAGGAGTTCAACGTGATATAGCTCCATTAGCTCCGTTCCTCTGGTGTCTGGTCATTGGCCCCATCGGTACCCGTCAGGGAACGTGGGTCCAGAGTATCGCCCTGGCCCTGCCCGTCTGATGCTCGAGCCAGAATAATCGCGCCAATGAGGGCCATCAATAGAACCAGTGAGGCTATCTCAAAGGGCAAAACCCAGTTGGTGAAAAGCTCTGTGCCCAACCCTTCAAGGCTTGGGCCAGCGAGCTCTTGTGTATCGAGTTTGTTGTTGAGGATGACACCGGCCATCACACCAAGGAAGCTCAGCGCAGCTACAGCGGCAACGGCCCATTGGGGGTTGTCGCGGACATTGGAGAATTCCTCAGCGCGAGTCAGCATCAGCGCGAACAGAAGCACGATGGTGATGGCACCCCCGTAGATGAGCACCTGCACCAAGGCCAGAAACTCAGCCATCAGGAGGATGAACACCCCGGCTACAGAAACCAGACTTAGGAGCAGAAAAAGGGCCGCATGGGCCACGTTGCGTGTGGTCACCACGCCTATCGCGCCACCTAGCACCATTACCGCCAGGAAGGTAAAGGCTACCGCACTGGCATCCACTACTTGGCCTCCTCTACAGGGGGCTCTTTAGTCTCCGCACCGGCAGTCGTGTCATTAGCTGGCGCATCTTTAGTTTCTGTAACATCACCGGCAGACGCAGAAACGGCTTTAGTCTCTTCGCCGACAGGTGCAGTAGCAGCAGCCTTTGCAGCAGCTATAGCGGCTTTCTTAACCTCAGGGGCTATCCAGTTGGACTCAGCCTGATACTTCTTACCCATCTCCAACAGCACCGGTAGGTCTGACCTACGCCCGTCACGGGCATAGTGGCTGATTTCGTGCTCGTGGCTCATTTCAATGGCGTCAAAGTTGCAGACCTCAACGCACAGGCCGCACAGAATGCAGCGACCTAAGTTAATCTCAAACTCTTCAATAATCTTGCGGCGGGTGCTCTTCCCCTCAGCGTGAAGAGGGTTGTCAATCATCGTGCCGGACATACACTGCGTGGGGCACATGCGCACGCACACCATGCAGCCAACGCAGTACGGTTCACCCACCTTTGCGTCCCAGGTCAGGGCCGGGAACCCAACTTGCCGTTCCATGAGGGGCAAGTGCTGCTTGGGGTACTGGGCAGTCACTGGCTTCCGCAGCGATGTCTGCAGGGTCATTAACATGCCCTTCAACGTACTAAGCACGGCGCACCTCCCTTGCTGGAATCAGTCTTACGGTTGGCCGTACCTTCTTGGATGCTGTTTTCATATAGATAAACGTGCTGGCAGCTACGAGCGTTGTCAGACTCAAAACCGTCTGAACCCAGTTTGGCCACCCGTAGAAGAGCGCAAAGGCCACCATCAGGAAGTTCAGAAAAGAGAGAGGTACCAACCCCTGCCAACCAAACGCCATGAGTTGGTCAATACGCAGTCGTGGGAGCGTGCCTCGTAGCCAAAAGATAACAAGAATTACCGAGTAGCACTTGATGAGGAACCAGGCCAGCTCTGGCAGCAACGGCCCGGACCAACCGCCAAGGAAGAAAATTGTGACCAGTGCAGCTACCAGGAACGTGTTGATGTACTCAGCAAGGAAGAATATGGACCAGTGTGCGCCGCTGTACTCGATGAACGGGCCGCCAACCAGCTCCGATTCCGCCTGGAAGATATCGAAGGGGCTGCGCCCCACCTCTGCCAGCCCCGCCAGCAGGAAAATGACCAAAGCCAGTGGTTGGAGAAGGATGTACCAGGTGTTGCCCTGACCCATAGCAATCTCCGTCAGGTTCAACGTTCCCGCCAGCATCGCAATGGTGATGGCAATGACAAGCAGAGGTATTTCGTAACTAATTAGTTGGGCAGCACTCCGTAGTCCGCCAATTATGCCGTACTTGTTGGCAGAGCCCCAGCCAGCCATGAGTAGTCCAATGAGGGACATCCCGGACAGCGCCAGGACGTACAGCAGGCCAAGGGACATGTCCGTCAGGACAAGGCTTGAAGTAAAGGGAACCGCAATCCACACGGCAAAACTGGGTATAAAGACTGCTAGTGGAGCCAGCCAGTAGACCGGCCGATCAACCCATGCTGGCATAATGTCTTCTTTGATGAGGAGCTTTAGGCCGTCGGCTATGGGTTGGAGCAGGCCGTAAGGGCCAACTCGCATCGGCCCCATGCGTTGCTGAATGCGAGCCAACGCTTTGCGCTCAACCCACGTGAGGGAGAGCACAACCACGCTGAGAATGGTCAGCAGGGACAGGGACTTAATCAGGATGTAAACAACGTCTTCTCCGCCGTATCCGATGGCCAGGCCTACGATTGCCAGGAGTGCAGCCAGAACAACGCCCAGGGGAATGAGGAGAATCATCGATCCACCTCTCCAAGGACGATGTCCAGAGAGCCGAGGATCATGACAGCATCTGCTACGTAGACGCCGCGCAGCATAGTGCGGAGCGCCTGAAGGTTGGCAAATGAGGGTGCCCGCACCTTGAGGCGATACGGTTTGTCTCCACCGTCAGTGACTATGTAGACACCCATCTCGCCGCGGGGTGTTTCTGATCGGAAGTAGACCTCTCCTGCAGGTGGGCGAGGGATGCTTCGGACGCCGGTGGCCTTGGTAGGGCCGTCGTCAGGCATCTGTTCCAATGCTTGTTTGATGATGCGAATGGATTGGCGCATCTCTTCCACGCGCATGGCGTATCGATCCCAGGTGTCGCCGGTGTTGCCAAGGGGGATATCGAAATCGAATCGGTCATAGACGGAGTAGGGCTCAATCACGCGAATATCGTCTGGAATGCCGGAAGCACGTAGCGATGGCCCGGTTAGGCCGTAATCCAGTGCGTCCTGGCCGTTGATAATCCCAACGTTCCTTGCACGGGCAAGGAAGACCTCATTGTAGGTGAGCAGCTTATCGCCTTCCTCAATACCCTTCTCCAGGGCAGGGAGGATGCCTGCTACACGCTCGGCGAAATCGTCCGGTGGGTCTTCACGCAATCCGCCAATGCGGAAGTAGTTGTGCATCATCCGTGCGCCGCTGGTGGCTTCAAAGAGGTTCTGGATGCGCTCACGCTCACGAAAGCCGTACATGATAGGCGTCATAGCTCCGGCGTCCAGGCCCATAGTGCCGTAGAAGAGCATGTGGCTGGAGATACGGTTAAGCTCGCAGAGGATGACCCGGATGTACTCGGCGCGTTCAGGGACGGTGATGCCCATGACCTTTTCAACAGTGGAGCAGATTGCCAACTCCATGTTGTAGTTGCCAATGTAGTCCATGCGGTCAAATAGCGTGATGATCTGGGGGTAAAGCTCACCCTCGCACAGCTTCTCGGAACCGCGGTGGAGGTAGCCAATGTGGGGTTCTGCTTCAACGATGCGCTCGCCGTCTACCCAAAGCACCATGCGAAAGACTCCATGGGTTGATGGGTGCTGAGGCCCCATGTTGACCATGATGTCTACGGATTCAAGCCGCTGCGCTTCAGTCATACCCTACAGTCTCTTGTGATTGTGGCATGGGCAGGGGGTGCCCTTATAAGCGTTGTTCATAGAGGCACCCCCTACACCGTGCTGTGATTCAAATGTTTTTGCCCTTGGGCAACCTGTGGCGGTCGGCTACATCATCCTGCCAAGAAGCTTCTTTGTCTGGTCCTCGGTGATCTTGAGGGGCCGAGACGACATAGGGCCATCCTTCAGGACAGGCTCTCGTGCATCAAGGGATGCAATGCCGTGACCTTGGAAGAAGAGGCCAATGTTGATGGTGTCTCCCCACTCCATAGCCTTTTCGCAAGCGGCCTTCCAGTCGCTTGAGTCGTGGCCCTGCTCCTCCAACTTGCTCACCCTGCTCTTGAAGAAATCGTGGGAATTATCGTCGTTGAAGGTCACGCAGGGGCTGAAGATGTCTACAAGGGAGAAGCCTTTGTGCTCAATGGCGCCCTTGATCATGGCCGTGGTGTGCCGGATGTCGCCGCTGTACGCGCGGGCAACGTAGGTTGCACCGTTCATGATAGCGGAGGTG
This sequence comes from Dehalococcoidia bacterium, assembly GCA_963694315.1. GTDB lineage: Bacteria > Chloroflexota > Dehalococcoidia > Lucifugimonadales > UBA1127 > UBA1127. The sequence goes on from CAVOCU010000002.1 coordinate 42,110, forward strand.
ATGGGGTTGATGGGTGTCTCTACGTTGCCAAAGGGCGTGCTCTTGGTCTTCATATCCAACCGACTGGTTGGTGAAATCTGCCCGGTGGTCAGACCGTAGATCTGGTTGTTCATGACAATGTAGGTGAGGTCAACGTTGCGGCGTGATGTGTGGGCGAGGTGGTTGCCGCCAATGCCGTAGCCGTCACCGTCTCCGCCGGTAGCAATGACCGTGAGTTCATGGTTGGCCATCTTGGCGCCCGTGGCAAAGGCCAGGGAACGCCCGTGGAGGGTGTGCATGCCATAGGAGTTGATGTACCCCGGCAAGTTAGAAGAACACCCAATGCCACTTACCGTGAGAATCTGATGGGGCTGAAGGCCCAACTCAGCACAGGCACGTTGTAGCGAGTTTAGTACACCAAAGTCGCCACAGCCAGGACACCAGTCAGGGCTTGTTCCGGACCTAAAATCCGCGGCAGTTAATTCAATAGTTCCAGTAGTCATATCAGCTTCCTCCCTAGACGTTCACTTCTTGATATGGGACGTAGGTGTCCACCTTGCCTGCAAGAATCTCCTGTACACCATCAGCAATGTGATGGGGCATGAATGGCTCTCCGTCATACTTGCGGATGTGGTTGTTGATGGTGAGGCCTGTCTCGCTCCTCAGATAGCGATAGAACTGGCCTGAGAAGTTGTTCTCCACCACAATGGTGCGCTTGGCCTTGTTGACCACGTTTGTAATGGCCTCGCCGTGCAGCGGGACCATCCATTTAACGGCAATTTGATTGGCGGTGACTCCGCGTTCCTTGAGGGTAGCAATAGCCTCGCGGATAACGCCCTCAGTGGATCCCCATCCTACGATGGTGACCTCAGCGTCTACCGGGCCTTCCAACACGGGGGCCTCAATGGCTTTTTCGATGTTTTCGAACTTACGGGCACGCTTTTCCACCATCTTCCGACGCTTGTGTGGATTGGTGAACTCGTCGCTGAGAAGGGAGCTGTTCTCGTCGTGCTCATCGGTTGCAACCACGTGGACAAAGCCCTTGGTGCCGGGGACGGCTCGAGGCGAAATGCCAGTCTCCGTGTCCTTGTACCGCATGTAGCCGTTCTGCTCCGCGTCCTCAGTGATCAGCGCTCCACGGTCAATTACAGGGTTCATGTTGAGGTTGTCCGGGTCCACGCTGAAGGTTCCTTCTGAAATCAGAAGATCAGAGAGGACAAGGCCCGGGGCCTGATACTTGTCTGTCAGGTTGAACAACTCTGCCATGGTGTTAAAGGCGTCCAGGGCACTCTTGGGGGCTACGATGAAGCGGGGGAAGTCTCCCTGGCTTGCGCCTAGCATCTGCCAGAGGTCGCCCTGCTCCGTTTTGGTGGGGACTCCGGTAGATGGACCCGCACGTTGCACGTTCACCATCACCACGGGAATCTCCATCATTGAGGCTGCGCCAACCGCTTCTGTCATCAGCGCAAATCCACCGCCGGCGGTGGCCGTCATGGCGCGAGTCCCGGTTTGGGCTGCGCCGATAATCATGTTTGCTGCAGCAATCTCGTCTTCAACCTGCCTGACCATGATTCCAAGGTCCCTGGCGTTCTGGGCAAACCAGTGAAGGACGCCGGTTGAAGGACTCATTGGATACGCGGCGTAGAACTTGACGCCCGCGGCCGCAGCGCCCATGGCGATGGCTTCATTACCTGCCCATTGCGCTAGGGCATGGGGGTTTTCCGGCAACGATCCGCCAAATGCTTCAAAGTTCTTAACTGCGTAATCGTACCCGGCACGGGCAACGCCTACGTTCTCATCAACTACTGCCTGACCCTGACGCTGGAAACGCGCTTTAAGGCTCTCTTCCAGGGTCTCAAAGTCCAGACCCATAAGGGCACTGGTGGCGCCAACGGCTACGGTGTTCTGTACCAGCCGGTTACGGCTGCCAGACAACTCTGATACCGGGAGGGGACATAGGCCAACACCCTTGGCGGCATCGCCTGGCGTGATGGTGTCACCGTTGAATATCACGCGGGTGTTGTCTCCCATCAACCTAAGGTGCCGGTCCATGGTGTCCTGGTTGAGGCACACCAACAAATCCAGTTTATCGCCGTGGCTGTATACGGGTTCTTCCCCAACACGGATGGTGAGGAAAATATGCCCGCCACGGACAATGGATTGATAGGCGTTATAGGCGTTGAGATGGAGGCCTCGACGAATAAACAGTCGGGCCATGATGTTTCCGGGAGTTGCGATGCCTTGACCGGCCTCGCCTCCAATTGCTAGGGCGAAATCAAATTTCCCTGCAGCCATACACTTGCTCCTCTATGCACTGTTCCTGACAATCACCACTTGATAGATAACTAGGAGAGTATACGGGGAAACACTTTGGACGTATACCTCTGTTCTCTATCTAAGGCATTATATTGCCTATACCTATAGAAAAAATCTATATCTTAGCTGCTAGTTATATTCCCCACATGGGGCACGGCGCCCCGCACCCCACGCGAGAGCGAGAAGCGTCTACCATTCTTGATAGTCGTGGAAAGGGAAAGACTTTAGGCCGGGATGCCCCTCAAACCCATCGTACAGGAGGAGCACCTTCAGATCAGGGTGCCCTTCAAAGTTCACGCCAAAGAGGTCATGGCCTTCCCGCTCAAACCAATCGGCACCCCGCCACACTCCGGTCACAGAGGGTACCGTGGGCGTTTCAGGGGGTACATTCACCTTCAACACCAGTTTGTGCCGATGCTCCCGTGACCAGAGGTGATAAACCACCTGCAAGCTGGTCTCGTAGTCGACAACGGAGAGGCACCGAAGGTAATCAAGGGACAGCGCGGGGTCTTCTCTCAAGATACTGCTTGCTTCCAGAAGACGGTCAACAGCTATAGTAACCACAACCTCATCCAAGGCAGTGGTTACCTCTGGTTGAAACGGAGTTAACTCCCCTGGCTTGGATACCACGGCCATGAGCGCTTCGCCTCTTTTGTCCAAACCCGGTCCCAGGGGGGCTGCTGGCGCATGGCCAGTCCCTTTAGCTGCTGGTGCCGGAGCCGTCTCCGGGGAGGGCTGGGGGTCTTTCGGCTGTTCTTCCGCCATACCGCCTCGCATCGTGTTGAATCTTGTCTTGCAATCGCAGGATGCCGTCCATCAGCGCTTCAGGCCTTGGCGGGCATCCTGGGATATATACGTCAACGGGCACAATGTGGTCTACGCCCATCACCACGGAGTAGGAACGATAGTAGGGGCCGCCGTTTGTGGCGCAGCTCCCCATGGCAATGACCCACTTGGGCTCAGGCATCTGTTCGTACAGGAGCTTGATGGGCTCTTCCATCTTTTTCACCACCGTGCCCGCCACAATCATTACGTCTGATTGGCGAGGCGATGGCCAGGTGACGACGCCCATGCGGTCAAGGTCATGGTTGGCCATGTACGTGGACATCATTTCAATGGCGCAGCATGCCAGTCCAAAGGTCAGCGGCCAAAGAGAGTTTTTCCTTGCCATGGCAAAGAGGTCCTCTGTGCGTGCAGTGATGATTCCCGGAGCTGCGCTGCGATACGGCGCTAGGGGGGCAATGTTGCCCTCAGCCGCAGAAGTCGGAGGTAACTCTAAGCTGCTGTTACGACTCCATGGCTCGGCCCATGATGGAACTGAAGGGCTGATACCCTTGTTTACGGGTTCCTTCTTTATCGCCATTCCAGAACTCCTTTTCTCCAACCGTAGAGCACGCCAAACAGGAGGATGGCGATAAACAGGATCATTTCGTAGAAGATCCATGAGGCGCCCGTGAGGAAGGTCAATATCCAGGGAAAGAGGAAAACCGCCTCTACGTCAAAGATGAGGAAGAGGATGGCAAAGATGTAGTAGCGAATATGAACCTGCGACCAGGTGAAGGGCATTGGGGGGATGCCGCACTCAAAGGGAAGCTCCTTGGCATCTGACCGCCGCTTGGGTGCGAGCATGAAGCTTCCCATGAGCATCCCGCCCATAGCTAAAAGCCCAACAATTGCAGCTAGGACAACAGCGATGTAGTTTAGGGCGTACCCTTCTGGCATTTCAACCCTCCAAATAGTGCAAATACTATAGCATGGCAGAGTGTTATCCTGCACCCTGACCCACAGGCCAGTCCCCGGCATGTCGCTGCGGCGAGGGGACTAAGGCTCCGGCCCCCCTGGTCTACAGGCCAATCCCCGGCATGTCGCTGCGGCGAGGGGACTAAAGCCGTATTGCCTCCGGCGGACATAGCGGTGACGGAACATTACAAAATTACACTGTAATCTCCTCGCCGCAGCGACATTTGTAACCGCAGGAGTGTGGGTCAAGGGCATCGCCCTTGCCTGTGCTAAAATGCTCCTGCTAGCGAATAGGGAGCGGTGAAACACGAACGCCTTTGCGACTCGATACTTAGCGGCGCTGGAGTACAAGGACTACCGGTGGCTGTGGCTTGCTGCCATGAGCGGCGCGTCGGCCTATTGGGCGCTGATTGTAGCGCGCGGCGTGCTGGTACTGGAGATGTCCGGCTCCTCTGGAATGGTTGGCATCGTCACCTTTGCAGCTATGGCTCCTCGCTTTATCATCCCGCCAATAGCAGGCTACCTGGCGGATAGGTTCAATCGTAAAGACGTGTTGGCTACCGTCTACTGGGTCAACATGGTCACCACCGTGCTCCTGGCAGGTCTTGCTTTGGCAAATGTCCTGGAACTTTGGCATCTTATGACGCTGTCCGTACTGAACGGCACCGCTCGTACCTTCCAAATGACCTCTACGGCTGCGCTGGTCCCTAATCTAGTGCCCCGTGAACGACTGCTCAATGCGGTCTCGTTGAACTCCGTGACCCAGCAAGGCTCTAGGTTGTTTGGGCCGGGCCTGATTGCGCCGTTGCTGATTTTCTATGGGCCGGACGCCGCCTTCTTGCTTAGCGCGGTGTTCTACCTTTGGGGGCTGGTGATGGTCAGTCGCATCCAGACACGCTCCACCGGAGATGTCCGGTCAGGGACGAACATGCTGGCCAGCCTTGGAATTGCGGCATTGGTGGTGTATCAGAACCCCAAGCTGCGAGTGCTGTTTGCCCTGGTGGCGTTGCATTGCGCCATGACCATGTCCTTCGAGTCCATGTTGCCTATCTTCTCTCGCGATGTATTGGGCAGTGGCGGTGCCGGCGTCAGCTACTTGATGATGTCTGTGGGCGCAGGCGGGCTGGTATCGTCGTTGTTCATCGCCGGGGTAAAAGAGGACTGGCTCAGGGGCAGACTTCTGTTGGTGGCAGGCGTAGCCAGCGGAGGCTCCATGTTGGCGTTAGCGGCATCGCCGAACATTCTTACGGCCAGCCTTTCTGGGGTTGCTATGGGGGCGTCTCAGGCAGCGTTCATGACGTTACTTGCGGCTATGGTGCAGATGATGGCACCTGACGCTATGCGTGGTCGGATCAGCGGACTTAACCAGATAAACATTGGCGGGACAATGGCGATGGTCAACCTGGGCAATGGCTTCATCGCCGATGCCGTGGGTTCATCGGTCGTCCTGACAACCCTGGGTATAAGCTTCATGGTGGTCATGATGGTGAGCATACTGGTGACTACATTACGAAACGTGTACGTGGGTGGCGTGCCCGCTCTTGCGACGGCACCCTAGCATGGACGATGAAGCTTTTATCCAGAACATGCACAGTCGCATTGAGGAGAGCACCGGGGTGTCTATCATCTTGGAGCTTAACCACGATCAGCGTGAGGACATTGATGTGCTCTTCAGTGGTGATACGCCTCGCGTGGTGATGGGCGCCGATGCCCTAGAGCACGCGGGCCTAGCGCGTATGTTCATGCAGTTTGCTATCCTCAGCCTGCGGGAGGGTCGCAAAGCGGAGCAGGAAGAGTTCCTTCGGTTCCTCCGCCGTAACTAGCCAGGGCTGGCCCTGCATATACACCCGATGTAATAACGGGTTAACTTCCTCGAGTGACCATTAGGAACTCGGGTCAAGGGCCTCGCCCTTGGGTCAACTAGCGGCCTCAGTCACCACTGCGCCCTTGGCTGGGCGGCGCGCGGCTTGCGCCTATTGCACTACCTCCTCCATTGCACCGACGTCGGGCATGAAGATTGGCTCTTTAGCGATGTGTTTTCCTTTGTTCTTAAGCCAGTAACCCTGAGCGCGATGGGCTATATACTCAAACCAGAAAGGCCCGGAGTAAAGCCCGGTGTAGGTCGAGGAATGGTAGCACAGGCATATGTCGCTGCGGCGAGGGGACTAAAGTCGGCCCGTCTGGCCCGCAGACCAGTCCCCTTCATATGCGCCCAGTTGACAGACTGATTCTGCGCGCGGAGACTACAGCCAAATTCCAGCGAAAGCACAAGTTGAGGGGAGCGATTTTCAATGCCGTGGATTAAGGTGATACAGGAGCACGAGTCCGAGGGTGAACTCAAGGAAGCCTATGAGCGCATGCGCCAAGTCAACATTGAGTACAACGATGAGATGATTCGGGACATGCCAGCCGGCCCACCAAAGGCGCATCCGGTGACACCGCCGGAGCTGTCTAGCTTGAACCCGTTGTCCATGTTGTATGGTCGGCAGTTCATGATGCAGGTCATGCGGGGCGACTCTCGAGTCACCCCGGCCCAGCGCGAGATGATTGCTACCGTGACCTCTCTGGCCAACAACTGCCGCTACTGAACTGTTGCACACGCAGGGGCCCTGCGTAGAGTTGGCGGAGATGACCTCTTGGCGGAGTTTATCCAGAACGATTGGCGAAAGGCAGACCTGACGGACGGCGAGCGCGCCATGCTTGAGTACTCGGAGAAGCTGACCCTGACTCCTGCCATGATGGAGGAATCGGACGTTCAAGCCTTGCGAGACGCTGGCTGGGACGACAGAGATGTCCTGGACATCGCAACCGCGTGCGCCTACTTCAACTTCCGCGTGCGTATTGTTGATGGCCTGGGGCTGGAGGTTTCAGATACCACGGCGGAACGCGCCACCGAAGCTCGCGAGCACGCCAAGGAGCTTGCAGCGGAGAAGGGCGTTAAACTCCCTGGCGATATCTGGGGCGTCGGCGAGCAGGCAAAGGCTTCCAAACCCAAAGTCTAGAAGCAGGCTAGTCTCAGACAAGAAGTACCTGAGAAACCCGCTCACGTAAATGAGCGGGTTTCCTGTTTCTTGCCCTTGGCTGAACGCAGCGTAGAATCTAAAGCCATCCTCTTACTCCAATGCACTACTTGAAACTCCCGAGTCTGGTATGCTGGGGCGCACTTAGCTATATACCATTATCGAGTAGTCGGAGACATAGGGGTCCAGAGCTCGCCCTGGCAGGTCAGTCTCAAAACATAAAGGAGAACCATGTACCTGCATCTAGAGATGAAGACAATCCCGGTAACCAGGCGCACAGAGGCATTGAACCGCTTGGGCAAGCTGCACGGGCTTATGTCCCAGTGTTCCGGCTTCCAAGAGGCCCAGATTTACAGCTACCTGGGCAATCCCGGCCAGTTCCTCATCGTCCGTACCTGGGACACTATGGAAGAACATAAGGCCTACCGCGCCAGCGATGCGTCAAAGGCCTTCGCCGCCAGTCGACCAGAAGTGCTGCCCTGGGAGAACTACGCTGTGCAGGAGTGGGACGAATTGGTGCGATCTGCTGGCGATGCAAAGGGTAATTTCCTAATCAGGACACTCCAGAACGTGGGCGCTGGTAGCGATGCGGTGTATCTGGACAGTCGACGTGAGCGCGATGCCCTAGATATGAAGCTCGGCGGCGTGGTGGACGTTCGCACGTACAGACCTCTCACGGGCGTCGATGACCCCACCGAGGCGATGGTGTTGGAGCGGCGTGCAGACCGCGCGGGCTACGATACCTTCTTGGAATCGGCAGCCAGCGAGAATTATGAGACCAGCGTTGCCCCCACCCTCTACACCAACCAGCTTATCGAGTGCTATGAGCTAGTGGTTGAAATTAAGGTATAGGCAGGGAAGGGGCATTATTCTTCGATTTCGTCAAAACTAGCCGGCACTTCTGCGGAGGGAGTTGCTG
>CAVOCU010000003.1:0-48308 GCA_963694315.1 Dehalococcoidia bacterium
GAGGAAAAGACTTGTGCTTACACCAGAAGAAAATAAACTCGTAACAGAGATTGGCCCGGATACCGCAATGGGCGATCTCTTTCGTCGATTCTGGATTCCAGTCTTCCTTTCCCGTGAGGTTTCCGATCCTGATGGTGCGCCTGCTCGGACAAGGCTCCTGGGCGAGCACATCGTCGGGTTTCGCGATACCAGCGGGCGTCTCGGCATCCTTGAGGCTGCGTGCCCTCACCGTGGTGTTGACCTCTCCTATGGCCTCAATGAGGAAAACGGCCTTCGCTGCGCCCGCTGCGGTTGGAAGTTTGACGTAGAGGGCAATTGCCTGGAAATGCCCTATGAGCCGGATGAAGAGAACCTAAGGAAGACTGTGAAGGCTGTGGCCTACGGGGTACAGGAGTGGGCCGGAGTTGTCTGGGCATATATGGGGCCGAAAGAGGAATCCCCGGAGCGCCCGGAGTTTGAGTGGGGTCAGTTGCCGGAAGACCACCGGTACATCTCCAAGTTTGTTCAAGAATGTAACTACCTCCAGGGGCTTGAGGGTGGTATTGATAGCTCCCGTATCTCATTTCTTTATGACATACTCTTCGGCGATCAACCTTCAGTGGAGAACACGGCTGACCGTTTGGTGCAGGGATTTGAAGGAAGCCGTAAGGACGAAAGGTTCCAGTCTGTTGCCATCAAGGCCACGGACTATGGCCTCCTGGTTGGTGCTGCAACAGATGAAGGGAAAGAGAGCAACACCTGGCACGTCAACCAGTGGCTCATGCCCTTCTACACAACGCCCAAGCCAGAAGGCGATGGCCTTCTGGGGTGCCTAGCGTGGGTTCCGGTGGACGACAAGAACACCATGGTTTACGTCATTACCTACCACCCGGACAGGCCGTTGACCTCAGAAGAGGTTGAGACTCGCCGTGCCGGTGGTGGCAACCACCCTGAGCTGAATGAGGGCACCTACAAGCGAAAGCGGAACAAAGAGAACGATTACTTAATCGAGCGAAAAATCGGCAGCACCAACCCCTTGGAGACTATCTCCAGCGAGTTTGAATTGGCCCTGGTGTTGGAAGAGAGCATGGGGGCTGTTGTTGACCGGACGAAAGAGCAGCTTGACCCCAATGATGTTGCGATTATGGCTGCCCGCCGGATGCTGATGAAGTCTGCCATTGACCTGCGAGAGGGCACTGAACCGGCTGCAGCTCACAATGGAGCAGCGTACTACGTTCATGCTTCTGCGGCAGTCCTAAAGCGTGACGCGTCTATAGATGAAATTGAGAACAACGTCACGCCTGATCGCGAATAGCACGCTGGCCTTATTGGGCTACCATCACGTGGGACCAACGTAGAGTGGCAAGCCCTAGTGACAAGGACGTACTTGTGCCCAATTTTATTGACATAAACGCATTCTCTTCTGGCGTTTCACCTCTAGCCCATCCGCTTACCCCCGTGGTGTTGAGCTAACACCGCGCATGAACCCTGACAACACGCTCCAACAGAAAGAGCCCAGCTTCTTCTACGGATGGGTCATCGTTGCCTCTGCATTTATGGTGAACGTTGTGGGCGCTCCTATGAACGCGGTGGTCGTCTCCTTCTTCATTGGCCCTATTAGCGACGACCTGGGTGTGAGCCGTAGTGCCATTGCCTGGGCGCTGACCTTTCGCATTGTTGTTGCTGGTCTCACTGCGCCGTTCTTGGGGCCACTAATAGACCGATACGGCTCCCGCTGGTTGGGCACTTTTGCTGGTGTCTACACAGGAGCCACCCTCATGGGCCTCTACTTTGTGGACAGCATCTGGTCTCTCTATTTGATGTTTGCTCTCTCAGGCCTCATGGGATTTGGCGCGCCAGGGGGGAGCCTGCTGATTGCTGTCCCTGTGGCTAAATGGTTTGTCGTACGGAGAGGCCGCGCCATGGCTATCGCTACTGCAGGGGCGCCACTGGGAACCGTCTTCGGCATTTTTGCGGCTCAAGCGTTGATCCACAGTATTGGGTGGAGAGGGGCCTGGGTGGTGTTTGGGATTGGCTTGTGGGCTGTCATGGTGCCTTTGTTTGCCTTCTTTATGCGGCGTACACCGGAAGATATGGGCCTGAACCCAGACGGAGCAAGTTCAGTGCCCCTCTCGCAATCGGGCGCGAACCCAACCCAGGGAGAGGTTGATTGGCCGCTACGGAAGGTGTTGAGGGCACCGGTGATGTGGATGCTTGTCCTGGCGTTCGCCATGAACCAGTTTGTCGGCTCAGGTACTCTGGTGCACAGGGTAAGCTCCTTTGAGGCTGATGGTCTTTCCGATGGGCTGATAGGCGTTGGTATAGCCGCTGAGCCTCTTACGTTTGTGGCTATGGCCCTGGTGTTCGGCATGGTGATTGAGCGGGCCGTTCCCCGGTTTATTGGTGCGCTGGGCCTCACCTTCATGGCTCTTGCTGTCCTCCCTATGCTGTTCTTTGTGGATGGGCACAACTACTTCATCTTCATCCACAGCTTCCTTTGGGGAGCAGGAGCAGGGGCAGGCATGAACTTCATGAACGTAGTCTGGCCTAGCTATTTTGGACGAAAGCATCTGGGTTCTATACGGGGTTTCATTCTTCCCATCACCATCATTGCAGGGGGGCTAGGACCCCCGATGTATGGCTACATCATTGATAGCTGGGGCGGCTACACCGTGGCTTGGTCAGTCACGCTGATATCTATGATTGGAGCAGGTACCTTGTACTTGTTTGCCAAACCTCCAAAGCTAAGAGCTTCCAGAGATGGTGAAGGGGAAGGCCGGGCTGGTGAACCTACCCTTCCTGGGTGATGGTTCCTGCCTCTATCCAGAAAGTTGCTATGGCATCTTGGAGTTCAGACGGCTGACGTTCCCCGTCTACCATTGTAATCAACGCCTGCTCGGCTCCGCAGGCAGCTTCTAGAACCCGAAGTTGGCGAGCGTCGTCCAGCTCTGAGAGGACGTCATCAAGGAGCAGCACCGGCTCCTCGCCAAGGATTTCTGTCAGGTAGCTTGCCTCCGCCAACCGTAGCGATAACGCAACCGTCCGTATCTGCCCGCGAGATCCATACTGCCCAACGTTCACGCCGCCAACCGTTGTCCGTAGCTCATCTCGGTGTGGCCCAACCAGGGTCTGCGCCATCTGTATCTCTCTGGCTCGTACGGACGTAAGCCGGTCTGAGATATATGCTGCTACCTCTTCATGCGTGCCCACCAAGTCTATTGATGGCTCGTACGATACCTCTAATTCACCATCTTCAGAGGCCATGGAGGCGTAGGCTCCTGCTGCCAGTGGTGCTAACGCCGTCATCGCCGTGCGCCGTCGCTCGGTGACGCGAGCCCCTTGTTGGCTGAGTTCATCGTTCCAGAAGATAAGCTCGTCTGGCCCGGCCTGCCCCTCGCGGATGCGCTTCAGTAACTGGTTCCGCTGTGTGATTACCTTCTGGTACCGCTGTAAAACCTTGAGGTATTCCCTATCCACCTGGGACAGCAGGACGTTCATGTATCGACGCCGATTTGAGGGCGAGCCACTGATGAGCGAGAGGTCGTCCGCAGAGAAGAGCACGGCTGCGATGCTGCCGACCGCTTGGGCGGCGGGTTTTGGTAGGCCATTCACCCGAATGCGCTTCTGGTAAACCCCCGTTGTAGAACCAGCTTGCCCCGGCGCGATGGCCATATCTACCTGCACCTCTACCTGCTGGCCGTCCTTCCGTTGGGCCGCGCCTATGAGTCTGGTGTAAGGAACCTCTTCTGCAGCCTCAAACCTGATGACGTCCCGTTCGTTCTCTGCCCGAGTGGACTTGGTCAGAGCCAGCAGGTAAATGGCCTCTAGAAAGTTGCTCTTACCCTGGGCATTGGCGCCGCGAAATACGGATAGCCCTGGACTGAGGTCCAGTTCTATGTCCTTATAGTTGCGGAAGTTTTTCAGTGTCAGGTGTGATAAGTGCATAACTATTCAGGCCTTACTGGAGTTGATAAACCCTACTCTCCCAACAGGTCACGGGTATTCTAGCAGTAACGGAACTGATACGGCGTGCCAACCGCCGTGGGATGGCCTCGAAGCTGCGTCGAAATTCGTAAAAACACAGTAAACATAGCTTCAAAGATCTGTGATATACTCCGTTTTTCCCTATGTGGCGTAGGTGGCAATGGTTATTAGATGACGGAGACTATGTCTCTGCAATTTCATCCCCTCATTCCAACGTGTCACTCTCCTAAAAGGGAGAGTCATAAGACTAAAGGGGTGCTAATTGTGATCAACGGGGCTGAGCTACCAAGTCAGAATCTTTAAGGCAGGGTGGTTGCTATGACCCTTCGCGATACGGCCAAACAGACCCAATGGGTCTACTCCTTTGAAGCTGCTGATGGCGACCAGCGTAACCTGCTGGGAGGCAAAGGCGCTGGCCTTGCGGATATGACGGCTGCCGGTTTGCCTGTTCCTCCCGGGTTCATCATCACCACAGAAGCTTGCAGGGCGTATTACCATTCCGGCAAGTCTATCCCAGACGAGATGTGGTCGCAGACACTGGAAGCCATGCAGGAACTGGAACACACCACCGGACGTTTCCTTGGTGTTCCCTCCAATCCGCTACTGGTTTCCGTGCGTTCCGGCTCCCCGGTCTCCATGCCTGGCATGATGGACACCGTGTTGAACCTTGGCTTGAACCAGAGCGTCGCAGATGGCATTGCACGCCGGACCGGCAATCCACGCTTCGCCCTTGACCTCTACCGTCGCTTTATCCAAATGTTCGGCAACGTTGTCCTGGGTATTGATGCAAAACTCTTTGACGCTGTACTGGTAGCAAACCAGGAAAAAGCAGGAGTCAAACTTGCATCGAAGCTTTCTCCCGAGGCCCTACAGATTGTCATCAACGAGTACAAAGTAGTGGTCAAACGAGAAACCGATGAAGAATTCCCGAACACCCCCAAGTACCAGTTGGAACAAGCTATTCGCGCGGTGTTTGAAAGCTGGGACACCCGGCGAGCAATGGACTACCGCAACTTCAACAAGATTCCCCATGACCTCTATACCGCTGTCAACATCGTCGCTATGGTCTTCGGCAACATGGGCGACACCAGCGGTACGGGAGTGCTGTTCACCAGAGACCCATCCACAGGGGAGAAAAATCTCTACGGTGAATACCTGGTCAATGCCCAGGGAGAAGACGTTGTTTCGGGAATTGCCACGCCCCAGAAAATAGCCCACCTACAAGTGCAGATGCCTGAGGTTTACAGCCAGTTAAACCAGATGGCTATGCAGCTGGAACAGCACTATCGTGACGCCCAGGACGTAGAGTTCACTGTGGAGCAGGGCAAGCTGTACTTGTTGCAGACGCGTGGTGCCAAGCGCAGTGCGAAATCCGCCATCAAGATGGCCGTAGACATGCGGGCTGAAGGGTTGATTACCAAGGAAGAAGCCCTTATGCGTGTTGAACCTGACCAGATATATCAACTCCTCCTTCCTCGGCTTGATGAAAGCGCAAAGCAGGCTGCTAAGGACGAGGGTCGTCTGATTACTGTGGGCTTAGGCGCATCGCCCGGCGGCGAAACAGGGAAGGTGTTCTTCACTTCTGACGAGGCTGCGGCTCAGAGCAAACGGGGTGTCAGTGTCATCCTTGTCCGTCCGGAGACCAGTCCTGACGATGTTCATGGATTGATTGCCTCTAAGGGTGTGCTTACGGCAAGGGGCGGCGCAACTAGCCATGCGGCAGTGGTCGCCCGTGGGTTGGGTAAGCCCTGCGTATCCGGCGCTGAAATGATAGAAGTGCGTCCGGAAGATGGCGTCCTCCACTGCGGCGACATTACGATCCATGAGGGCGATGAGATTAGCATTGACGGCGCAACTGGCGAGGTGTTCGTTGGTGGCATTGCTACGGTCGAGCCGTGTGTGAATGATGACGTTGATCTTGTAACGCTTCTCAGTTGGGCTGACGAAACGCGGCGTTTGGGCGTTTGGGCCAACGCTGATTACCCCCGAGACGCAGAATTAGCCGTAGCCTTTGGCGCAGAGGGGATTGGCCTTTGCCGTACAGAGCACATGTTCTTTGAGCCGGCCAGGCTGGCCCTGGTACGAGAAATGATGCTTGCTGCCCATGCCACCATTGTCATTCAGGAAGGCGAGGCTGCTCAGGTTAGGTATGAGAAGGCCCTGGCTGAGCTAGAGGTTCTCCAAGTCGACGATTTTGCGGGAATACTCCGGGCAATGGCCGGAAAACCCGTGGTTATTCGATTGCTTGACCCCCCGATGCACGAGTTCCTTCCGCCCTATGAAGAGTTGCTTGCGGAAGTGATTGAGCTTCGCATCAGGGGTACCGCCCCGGAATTACTTCAGGAGCGGGAGAACCTGCTGAACGCAGTAAATGAAATGCGTGAAACCAACCCCATGATCGGCATGAGGGGTTGTCGCCTTGGACTGGTATTCCCAGAGATTTACATCATGCAGGTTCGGGCCATCATGACAGCAGCTATGAAGGTGACGGCTGAGGGGGTACAAGTGTGCCCTGAAATCATGATTCCGCTGGTGAGCCATACCAATGAGTTCCAGTCACTAAGAGAGACCTTAGAAGAGACTATTCAAACCTTTAGAGCCGCTACAGGTAGCACGCAACCGTACAGAATTGGCACCATGATAGAGCTTCCTAGGGCCGCGTTGACAGCGGACCAGATTGCCAAGTCTGCGGAGTTCTTCAGCTTTGGAACCAATGACCTGACGCAGAACACCTTTGGGTTCAGTCGTGATGACGTAGAATCCAAATTCCTCATGCGGTATGAGGAAGCGGGAATCTTGAAGGAAAACCCCTTCCAGGTAGTGGATGAGGATGGGGTTGGCCAACTGATTCGGATGGCATGCGCTCTAGGGAGACAGGCACGTAAGGACATCTCATTGGGGGTTTGCGGCGAACACGGTGGCGACCCCAAGAGTATTGAGTTCTTCAATACCCTCCCCTTGGACTATGTAAGCTGTTCTCCGTACCGTGTGCCAGTGGCTCGGTTAGCGGCCGCAAGGGCAGAACTGAAACAGAATGCAGCTAAGCGGAGCAATATTGGCGGCAGCTAGGATTCTTTAGTCCCCGGCCATCCGCCTTTAGCCCCTTTAGTCCCCGATAAATTGTGTCGATGCCTTCGCAAGGCGCAGAAACGTCTTGCTACCCTCGTCATCAACCTGCACTATGGCTTCTCATCATCCTTATCCGTTGGCTCATTGGGAAACGGTGAGTCATTTTGTTCCCCAAGGTTCTTCTCAGCTTCATGTAGCATGTCAGCTACAGACTGTGGTTCTGCCGGAAGCATGCTCTCTTTGCCGACCTTACGGACGTGTGACCCGCCATCGCCAACGACCGAGACCACCACGGAGCCGCCCATGACCATTCCGCCAATCAACAGCAGCAACATTGCGCGACTCTTTACCCCGGAGAAGAAGGCGTCGCCTATCTGCAAGCTGGTGCCGAATCCCTTTTCCACAGCGTTATGGTCGGGAGGAGACGGTTGTTCAATGGCATGTCCGGGCAAGGCTGATGTAGTTCCGAACATTGTCGACGCTCTCTTTGTCGCTGGCATAATCGGCAGAGGCCGGGTCAAAGATGTTTTCGAATGCTTCTTCCTGAGTCCAGTCCCAGCCGTCTCGTATGGTCCCTCGGACGTAATCCACATTCTCCAATGCAGATGGGTTCAGTTGCGTTAATATCTCGCGAAAATCTGTCTCATCCAGAGCCCAACCATCCTTGACCTTCCCGCGGATATCTTCCAGGGTATCGCCGGCCTCCGTGCCACCGATGGTCGCCAGAAGGTCTTGCTCCGTGAAGGTGACTGTAGATGGCAATTGAGCAGTAATGCTGTCTCCCAGGAAGGTGAGAGGGTCAACACCCAGTGAACTCTTGAGGCTTTCAAGGGTGAGGCCCGGTATCGTGCATAAGAGCGTGGTAGGGTCAGCGCTTCCCAGGGTAATCTGGAGGAGTTGTGACGTGGTACATGCGGGGAGGCTGGCAAGTAGTACCTCGTACTTCTGGTCCACAGTGGTCGCCAGGATAGCTACTGTAGCGTCTATCCTTCTCCGTACAGGCACCGATACCGTGAATTCGTCGCTTGTGCCTGTCAGATAAGGAACAATGCTGTTTACCAGGGTGTCAGTTTGTGCGTCTACCCACTCTGGCGTGAGCGCAGCGCCTCCATAGCAAGACGTATCTCTGCCCTGGTGATGGTAACCCCCAGGGGCAAATCCACTCCATTGATGATGAACTCGTCCAGAGCAGGATCGATTATCTCATCCAGGAGGTACGGCTGAAGGTCTACCTCTTGCAGGATGCGGTTGAACGCTGACTGTATGGCGCCAACTTGTTCCGCCAGAGGGATAGTGAACGTGAAGGTATCGGTCTGACCGATAAGGTACGGCCCCATGGTTGTTATAGCTTGGGCCTGTAGAGAGTCTAGCAATTCGGGCGTGATAACTCGCGCAAGCGAACCCGCTACCTCGTCAGACGCCAATGTGACGCCCAAGACAAGATCAATCTCCGACCCAAAATTAGTCTTTACCCCTTCAGGAACAGCTTCGTCAAAGAGCGCTGCGTGGAGGTCAATACTACTGATAAGCTCACTAATGACTAACAATGCCACGTCAGTCCTGTCATTAAGGTCAACAGAGAGTGACACGCTGTCGGTTTCTCCAGCCAGGTATGGAACCGCGTCATCAATGGCTAGTTCCACTTCGTGCTGTATCTAATCAGGAGGGAGGGTGGCCTGCACGGCAGCGACAATTTCTTCCGTTGTTAAGTCAATGCCCAGAGGCAGCCCACCTGCTTCCTCTAGCTGCTGGTCAATAGCCAGGGTGAGAGCGTCCGTATAGAGGAAGTTGTAGATGTCCGCCTCAACCAACTGGTCTTTGTAGAACTGTTCCTCAAGGAACGTGTCGTTAACGCGCAAGGTCATCAGCGTGACTATCAGCAGGGGAATCATGAGGACGCCCAATCCAATTGCGATGAGCCTTCTAATCCAGATTATTACGCCCCTTACAGCTACGAATTTGAACGGTTGCGCCATTCTATGGAGCGGTCAGTACACCGCCAAGCTAACGTTGGACTCTAATTATATAACGATGTTGACCCTATCAATGTTGCAAGAATCCACTGAACTCACTGCCCGTTGCGTTTGGTGTAGCTCCTGTAGCCCATAGCTCGTGTAGAATGTTGAGACTAAAGGATGAGGTATTGGTGGAAACGATAGGCTCTGACAGAAACGAAGAATCCTCCCTTCCGACTGGGCAGCCGATGTCGCTGAGTGCCAGGTCACTGGAGTTGCTGGAGTTCCCGGCGGTGCTGGCACAACTTGGAGGCCATGCGTCTTTCGCCTTGGGGAAGGAAGCTGCGCTCGCTTTGACGCCATCGTCGAACCATGGCGATGTGGCTCGGCGACAGCAGGAGACTGCTGAAGCGCGATTTTTTATCGAAGCTAACGGAATTATGGATATGGGTGAAGCGGCGGACGTCCGGCTAGAAGCCAAACGTGCAGCCAAAGAAGGTATTCTCACGGGACTGGAGTTGCGTGCCATTGCGGAGACGCTAAAAGCAGGACGCATGGCAAGAGGCACGTTTCATCAGAGGTTGAAGGATTGTCCTGCTTTGGCGGAAGTTGCCGGCCGGATACCGGACCTGGAGGTACAGGAAACCAATATCGGCCGATCTATAAGTAAGAGCGGGGATGTGGAAGACGCAGCATCCCCTGCGCTTAGGAGCCTCAGGTCTCAATCGCGGATTGCTTATGGTCGACTGGAAGAGACGCTACAACGGCTGATACGCTCAGACAGAGGCCGTAATGTCCTACAGGAGCCGCTGATTACAGAGCGTAATGGTAGGTTGGTTGTCCCCGTCAAGGTGGAGATGCGCAGTCGATTGCCTGGCTTGGTGCACGATGTCTCCGGTAGTGGCGAGACCATCTTTGTGGAGCCTCTGGCCGCAGTCACTTTGGGGAACCAATGGCGGGAACTCAAACTTGCAGAGGGCAGGGAAGAGGAACGGATCCTCCGGGAGCTATCTGCCAGCATTGGCGATTACGCTGATGAAGTAGTGTTGACGCTGGAACTCCTTGCCAGATTGGACCTGGCCCTGGCCAAGGGGCGCTATGCCATGAGGTTGGGCGCCGTCCCCGCGGCCACAGCCGGGTCTGGTTCCCATGACATCCGCCTGGTGGCGGCGCGGCACCCGCTGTTGCGTGGCTCTGTGGTGCCCTTGGCTCTGGAACTTGGCTCCAGCTCAGAACACGAGGCGTTAAATAGCGAATCTTCAATCTCTCCTTCAGGCTCTTCACGAACCGTACTGCTGATTACAGGCCCCAACGGCGGGGGGAAGACTGTGACGCTGAAGACCCTGGGCTTGCTATCGTTGATGCATCAAACCGGCCTCCAAGTCCCGGCATCGGAAGGAACAGTGCTGCCCATCTTTGACCATGTCTACGCTGACATTGGCGATCAACAGAGTATTGAACAATCACTCTCCACGTTCACCTCCCACATGGCCAGCGTAAAGGCCATTCTGGCTCAGGCTACCTCACGCTCTTTAGTGCTTATGGACGAGTTGGGTACCAGCACGGACCCGGAGGAAGGCGCAGCCCTTGCAGAGGCCGTACTCCATAGGTTGTTGCGTGCTGGCGTTACTACTGTGGCTACAACGCACCTCAGACGCGTGTCTGCCTACGTGCAGGAGACTGAGGGAATGATAAACGCCAGCGTGGATTTGGACCCTGATACCTTTGAACCAACCTATGGCCTGACGGTAGGACTGCCAGGTCGCAGCTACGCCCTCACCATTGCCGTCCGGACAGGGCTTCCACCAGAGGTTGTGGAGCACGCCCAATCCCTACTCTCTCCGGAACACAGACGGGTGGACGAGCTGATAGCGGAGGTAGAGGACGAGCGTCAGGCGGCAGTGGAGAAGCGTGCTGAGGGCGAGGCCGTCCTTGCTGAGGTCCAAGAACTTCGACGAGAAGCTGAAGCGGAGCTTGAGCGGTTGCGATTGTTGGAAGTAGAGCAGCTTGATGTTGCCCGACATGACCTGCAATCCCAAGCTCAAGAGTTGATGGGCAAGCTTCAGGCGGCTGGGAGAGTGCTCCAGAACACGAGAACGGCTCCAACGGTGGAAGCCGTGGCTGAGATTCAACAGGCGGTGGCTGCTGTACAGAACGTGCGTAAGCAGCTACGGACGCGTTCTTGGCAGCCAAAGCGGGCGGACAGGGCTGCATGGTTGCAGAACCTTGCGGCGGGGGACATGGTCCGAGTGCAGGGGTTCCCGGGCGTTGCACAGGTCATTTCTGACCCAGATGGGCGGGGAATGGTTGAGGTAGCGGTGGGTTCCCTGCGGGCGCAGGTGCCCTTGGAGCATGTGCTTCATCGTGACCCAGGCGGTGCGTCTACGGCACCTACCCCCGCTCGGCGAAAGCCCAAGCCTCAAGTTGAGCCAGCAACAGACGAGGTAGGGAGTTTTCAGTCCGATAGTGGAGTGCTTATTGGGCCTACAACGGAGTTGGACCTGCGGGGCATGCGCGTAGATGAGGCCCTGGGCCAGCTTGAGTCGTTCCTTGATAAGGCCCTGCTGGACGGGTCATCCCATGTGCGGGTAATCCATGGAATGGGAACCGGAGCGCTCAGGGCGGCTGTGCGGGAGCGATTGGCATCGCACTCCCTTGTTAATCGATGGACACCAGAAGAGGGCCGCACCGCCGATGGCGCAACGATTGCCGACCTAGCCTAGCAAGTGAGCGCCTTGTCGTTCGTTGCATCATCCGCACTAGTCTGTGGTAGCTGTGCCACAATCCAGCGATACCCCATGCCGGTCTCTGTGCGGATGTACCGTGGGTTGCTTGAGTCATCCAACAGCTTGTGTCGTAGCCTGTTCACGAACACACGTAGGTAATCCACTTCTTCGCCGTATTCAATGCCCCAAACCTGTTGCAGAAGCATCTTGTGCGTCATCACCTTGCCCTTCTGCGTAACCAGCTCGCTTAGCAGACTGTACTCCGTTGGCGTCATCTTCACTTCCTTACCCTCAACAGTCACAAAGCGGAGGGCGAAGTTAATCAGTAAGTCTCCACTCTCAAACGTTGGCTCAGCGCGCACAGATATCCTTAAGTAGTTTCACCCTGCTCCATTAACCCACATACGCTAAAGCTTCAACCTCAGCATGCTTCGCGTTTTGCGTCTAACTCTCGGTCTTCCAGGATAACGCTTAACCCCAGAGCATCGCCTTCACCACAAGCCTTTGCCAGCAAAACTCCCGTGTCCGTGTACTCGGCGGTGAAGACTGCTTCCCCTCCCTCCAAGAACGGAGCCATGTCAGTGCACCAACCCTCTACCACGTAGTCCTCGGTCAGAGCCCAATCGAAGTAATCCACAAGGTCGCTGGCCTGCTCAGCATCGTTTTTCAAGCCAATGGAGAGGCCGCGTTGGTGGGCTTCATCAACCAGCCATTGATTGAACATGAGCTGGTCGTTGTACGTGAGAGGGAAGCTGGTGTCGTTGGTGTAACCGTCAATGTTGTCCGGCTCAATGGCGTCAAACCCCTTTTCGGTGCAGAGGTCCAACCGTGCTCTCATGGTGGGAGCTAGAGCATCGATGTTGCGGATGTCCAGCCACCGTTCGCCTTCCCATCCGTCATAGACCTTCCCAAGAGCTTCACCCGGGAACTCCTTGACGTCTGGCCTCCATTCTTCCCAGCTTCCGGCGTTCATATAGCAGATGACGTTGCGCCCTTGAGCGTGAAGACGTGAAACCAGGTCGGCGGAGACATCGAACGAGATATCGATGTCTCCGGTGTTGATCTGCCACTGCCAAGAGGTTCCTACGGCTGGCTGCCATATCCCAATGGTTGGTGCAACCGTGCTCTTAGCCTGAACAAGTGGGGGCGGCGCAACCTCTTCATCACTGTTATTGGAGCACGCCATGCCAATCAGCACCACGAGGGCTGCTACTGCAGCTAGAACGTTTCCGGCCCGTATAGCCATTAACCCACGTACGCTATTGCTTCTATCTCTATCAGGAACTCAGGCCTTGCCAGTCGCGAGATGACCACCAGCGTGGACGTCGGCGGATTCTCGCCAAAATACCTCGCTCTAGCTTCTCGCACCGCATCGATGCAGTCAGGGTTCACGATGTACGTTGTTGTTTTCACCACGTCGCGCACGGAAGCCCCCGCGGATGCCAGAACGATTTGCAAATTCTGGTATATCTGTTCAGCCTGGGCTGCGGGGTTATCTACACCCACTATTGAGCCGTCCGGTGCCACCGGAACCTGACCGGAAATGTAAATTGTGTCTCCAGCCTTGACCACGTGGGAATACCCCGTTGGCGTGTGCATATTGGCGGGGTTCAAGTGTTGCTTTGGCATGGTGCTCCTCCTGAAAGCAGTGTTTTTCCGATGGCCCTGGTATTATAGCCGCAAGCTACCCCCGCGCAGGCAAACTATAGCTATGACCCGGAGGCATGGATTGGACATTGGCAAGCTTCCCGCAGATTTGCTAGGAAAGCTGTTGAGCACAGCAAGTTCGACTGACCCTCGTGTGTTGCTCGGGCCGCGTGTGGGCGCTGACGCTGCTGTGATTGATATGGGCGACACAGTGCTGGTTGCCAAGTCCGACCCCGTGACCTTTGCGACAGACCGCATTGGTTGGTACACCGTGCAGGTTAACGCCAACGACATCGCTTGCCTTGGCGCGACGCCGAAATGGTTCTTGGCCACGGTGCTGCTGCCGGAAGGTGCGCCCCCAGCGTTGGCTGAGGAAATATTCGGTCAGATTACCGATGCGTGTGCCGGGCTGGGCGTTGCCCTGGTGGGTGGGCACACGGAGATTACCTATGGACTGACGCGCGCTATCGTCTCCGGACACATGCTTGGCGAGGCGAAGAAAGAGGACGTTGTTTGGCCCGGCGGTGCCCGATCCGGCGATGCACTCCTGCTTACCAGAGGGTTTGCCATTGAGGGCACGGCGCTGTTGGCGCGCGAGGCCGTAGATGCCCTGCGTGCGGGTGGCATGATCGACTCCGAAGTTGCTGCAGCCGCTGCGTTGCTGGAGTCCCCCGGCATCAGCGTGGTGCGGGCGGCGCAGGTTGCTTGCTCTGTTGCTACGATTCACGCCATGCACGACCCCACGGAGGGCGGACTTGCTACAGGGCTCGCGGAAATGGCGTCGGCTGCTGAGGTGGGATTGGAAGTGGACGTAAGCGCGCTTCATGTATTGCCGGAGACCCAGGCGGTCTGTCGCGCTCTCAACCTTGAACCCCTTGGGTTGCTGGCTTCCGGGGCGTTGCTAATGGCGGTGGCTCTAAATGAAGTTGCTGGCGTTCAAGTTGCGTTAGACCAGGAGGATATTCCATCGCAGATTATCGGCCGCGTTACCGAGTCTGCTGACGGCCTTCGACTCCGCAATTCCGATGGCCTTGTTGATCTGCCGAGCTTCCCTCGCGACGAGCTTGCCCGATATATGAGCAAGTCGGACTGATGCGTTTTCTGACTCAAGGGAGACCACGCCCCACCGTATTCATGGTCTACGCTGGCCTAGCGTTGGGCGTCTCCGCTGTCTCTTCTTCTGCTGTCCTCATTCGACTTGCCGATGCGCCCTCACTGACCATCGCGGCATACAGGTTGGTGCTGGCTTCCATCGTCGTCGTCCCAATCGGTATCGCCACCGACTGGTCTGGACTGAGAGCGTTGACCGCTAAACAGTGGGGCTTGGCCGCCGTTTCCGCGGCTTGTCTGGCTGCACACTTCGCCTTCTGGATAACCTCGCTGGAACACACATCGGTTGCTAGCTCCGTCATCATCGTCACCGCCAACCCCATCCTGGTTGCCATCGGCGCAAGGTTGCTCTTGCGAGAGAGCGCATCGTTGTTGGTGATGATTGGCATTGGCATGGCGTTGGTGGGAGGACTTGTCATAACGGTGGGTGACTGGAATCTTGGAGACAGCAGACTCTACGGCGATTTCCTGGCGTTCCTTGGAGCTGTTGCAGTGGCTGGATACTACATTGCCGGGCGCAACCTGCGGGAGCGACTCAGCCTCTTTGGTTACGTGGCCCCAGTCTACGGCGGCGCGGCGGCGATACTGCTTGCTGTAGTGGTTGTCACCGGCACGCCTATGACCGGCTTTACGCTGGAGACCTATGGCTATCTTACACTCACTGGCGTGGTTCCCCAGCTTGTTGGGCACACCTCTCTGAACTGGTCGCTGGGCTACCTACCTGCCACCCTGGTGGCCACTGCAGTGATGGCTGAGCCCGTGAGCGCTACGCTTCTGGCGTGGGTAGTTTTGGACGAAGCACCGGCTGTTGCAACGGTTGCTGGAGGCGCGCTTGTCCTGTCTGGCGTGTTTGTTGCGTTGCGAGGTCGGTAGCTTCACCTTGTATTGGGCCTATTGGCGATGCTAGAATGACCATGCAAGTCACGCCAGTGTCCTGGTTTCTTGTTCCCCGGTAGCTCAGCGGTAGAGCAATCGACTGTTAATCGATTTGTCGTAGGTTCGATCCCTACCCGGGGAGCCAAACACCTCTTCCTTGCCTTGACATTCGAGGCCTCTGGAGACAATCTTCTTGACTACGTTTTTTCCGTGCATATTTTTGGAAACCCCAATGCCCTTAATTCTCTATGCCTAGGCTTATACTAGAACCATGTTTTTTACTGTGACCGAAGATGCTCTTGAAGACCTGCTGAAAGGCCGAAGGCGCGAGGAGCACCCGGCTGACAAGGTGATGCGTGTGGTCTGGGAGAATGACGACTACGCCTTCAAGCTGGACACCCCTGAGTTCGATGACCTGATATTCACCCAAGACGGACAGCAGGTACTCCTGGTCAGTCTTGATATGAACGAAATGCTCGGCGATATGAAAATGGACTTGGTGAACCGGGACGGGAAGAACCACTTCGTCATGGTGCATGTGGATTAACGTGCTGCTTGAAATTTGCCAAGCATGAAACCATGGCGCCAGAATTGATATGTCATGTCTGACCCACTAATCCTCACAGCCCTGCTGGCCGCTGTATTCTTTGCGGGTATGACTCAGGGCACTACTGGCTTCGGGTTTGCGCTTGTGGCCGTCCCCCCCATGACTATCCTAGTTGAGCCACAGATAGTGGTGCCGGCGTTAGCCTTGCAAACGTTGATGACCAGTGCGCTTATACTTCTGCATGCTCGCCAGCACCTGCGGGTACGCCGAATGTGGCTGCTGCCGCTCTCTGGTGTGGTTGGTCTCCCCGTGGGAACAGCGATCCTTGTGGTTCTGGATGCATCACTCCTGAGAGTTCTCATAGGCGCTGTGGTGGTGGTTGCTGCTGTTGCTATGATGGCAGGCTTCAGGACGACACTACGCAATGAGCTTGCGGCATCCGTGCCTGTGGGGTTTGCCAGCGGAACGTTAGGCGCAAGCACTGGGCTATCCGGGCCCCCGGTCATTTTCTTCTACACAAACCAGAGCTTGGATATCCGAGAGTTCCGGGCGAACCTTGTGGCTCACTTCTTAATCATGAACATCGTCACCATCCCCATCTACGTCATAAGCGGGCTCTTCACCGGCGAGACACTGCTGCTTAGTGCTCAGCTTCTGCCAGCGACGTTGGTGGGCGTCACGAGTGGCATCGTTATCAATAGGTGGGTTAAAGAGGCGTTGTTTCGTCGCATTGCCCTGGGGTTAATCCTGGCCTCTGGTGTCATTTCAGTGGCGTCTGGAATTGTTGAGCTGTAGCGTCTGCTGCCAAGTCCCGGAGGTAATGCCAGTGCGTACCTCCAGGTTGATGGGAACCAAAATCTGGCAAAGGCGTCGCATACTGCGGAAGGTAACTTCAATGGAGGAAAGAATGGACTGGGGAGTGGTTGTCTGGATTGCCTTAGGTGTCGTAGGTTCTGGGTTGGTTGCTGGAGGAGGCGTGGCCTATCGTAGAAGCACCAAGACGGGAATTAGAGCCTTGTCCGCTGCTCTCATCGCTATGGGACTTGCCATGTGGGCCGTTATCGGGTTCACCGTTCCTGCTTCCACATCATCTAACGGAGGGGAGTCGCCAGCCCCGGTTGTAGCCACTGATGTCATATCGTCCGGGACGTACGAGCCCTTCACCCAGGAGAGGGTGGCGGCGCTCCTGAACACGGACGATATAAACATGATTGCAGGTGGTGGTCATACTCTGGCCGTGGAGTTCCGTGATGGGAAGGAGATGGCAATCAACGTGGATGCGTCCCAGGTCAGCGAGCTAGGGATTGAGAGCTGGTTCACAGCGGGGTTCCAGTCATCGGACCCCATCCGAGGCATTACGTTCAGCGTGATGGATTTCAATTCATCCCAATCGGCCCAGAAGCACTTTGACAATGTGATTGGTGAGACCCCGGGCTTGATATTTATGAAGCCGCCAATTGGGGACACCTCCGCCAATGTTGTGTTCAACGGCCAGGGCCTTGGCAGCATAATGATGTACCGCACGGGTGACCTCTTCGTGTCTCTCCATACAGCGCAAGTCTTTGGTATAGAACCGATTATGCCTGTAGAAGGGCTTGGGACCTTGGCTCAGCTTGTCCTGACACGGATGCAGCAGGAATCGTAATTACGGCACTGAATGTCGATTGTGGAGTTAGCCTAGAAGTTCTTTTAACGCTGGATCAGAGGCTAATGGGAGACAGCGCAGATTTGGAAGTCTGCTCATAGATAACCGCTAGGCCATTTGGGTGCAGGGCATCACCCTGCCTTGACACCACGTCTCCACTGATGTCCAATCCCCTCAACTCGGATTGCTAATAAGGAGGGCTGCTATGCCACTCGCCCAAGTGAATGGGATTGATATGTACTATGAGACGATGGGCGAAGGCCCACCGTTGGTGCTTGCTCACGGTGTTGGCGGCAACCATGCCATCTGGTGGCAGCAGACGAAGTATTTTTCCCAGTGGTATCAGGTAATAACCTTTGACCACCGTGGCTTTGCTCTGACCAATGACGTGGATGGCGGGCCTGGTCGCGTCGCCTTTGTCGACGACCTTGAGGGGCTGCTCGACTTCTTGAAGCTGGACAAAGTAACACTCATCGCGCAGTCGATGGGCGGACGTACCTGCCTCGGCTTTGCAGTGAAGAGCCCTGAGCGCGTGAATGCCCTGGTCATGGCGGCAACTACTGGCTTCTTTGAGGCCAGTGGCGCGCTGGCGGCACAGCAGGAAGCTACGCGGAAAGCCACCGATAGCCTCTCGCAAGCAGAGCGAGTGCTCTCCCCCAGCTACCGCGCGAGCGACCCCGTGGGCACGGAACTCTATTTGAAGATCAGTGGCTTCAACGCCTCAACCCAGGCAAGGCTTGGCGGGGCCACTATGGCAGCGGTGTCTGGCCCCAGCACGGCAGCCCTGACGGAGGCAGACCTCGCGCGAGTGACTATGCCTGTACGCTTTATCGGTGGAGAGGACGATGTCCTTCAACCCCCTGCGGTCTTGGATTTAGCGTGCAAGCTCTTCCCCAACGCGTCCCTGATACAGGTTCCCCAGTGCGGCCATTCCATGTACTTTGAGAAGCCAGACGTCTTCAATTTTCTGGTGCATCGGTTCCTTAAGGACTGCGGCATCGGAGGGACTGCGGACTAATCTGCGCAGGGTGAATGCCAGTGCTGGAAAGCGGATGAGATCAACACGTAACCACTGTGTAGGGACAAAAAATGAAGAACGTTGACTTTATCGCCCAGACGTTAGAGAAGGCCGGAGTCAAGTGGGTCTTTGGTGTGCCCAGTGGCCCTGTCCTGCCTCTCATAAACGCCCTTGAGAAGACCTCGATTGCATATGTGCTGACCGCTAACGAAACCTCTGCGGGCTTCATGGCCACGGCCATTGGGAGTTTGACGGGCATCCCCGGCGTTTGCCTCTCCACCCTGGGGCCTGGAGCTACCAACTTGGCCACTGGCGTTGGCTGTGCATGGCTGGACGGCGCGCCTGTTATCGCCATTACGTGCAACGTGCCTACACCCTGGCTTGAACGACGCATCCAGATGCGCATTGATCACCATGCCCTCTATGCACCAATAACCAAAGCCTCTCTGGGCCTACGTGCTGACAACGTAGCAGCCAGCCTCGCTCAGGCCCTTGCCACCGCTTGCGCTGAACCGCCGGGCCCGGTACACCTTGACCTGCCTGAGGATGTTGGCAATGCAGAGCCAGTTATTTCCACCTCCACCACCCCGGCTGGTATGAAAGAGACTAAAGGCGTGACCGAAGCGGTTGCTGTAGTGACGTCCGCGTTGGCTAAAAGCCGTCGTCCGTTGCTGATGACCGGCCTGGGGTTCACCCGTAGTGCCGCCACAGATGCGTTGCTTGCCTTTGCTGAGCGACAGCACATTCCCTTCATTTCCACCATGCACGCCAAGGGTTGGCTGCCAGAGACCCACCCAAACTGGGCTGGGGTGCTCGGGCGGGCGCGACGTACTAACGTCCAGAGGTTCATCAATGAAGCTGACCTGGTGATTGCCGTTGGCTATGACCCCATTGAGATTAACTATGAGGAGTGGGTGGGAGACACTCCCATCATCCATATTGCCACAGAAATGGCGGATGTCGATTCGAGTGCCCACATGCTCTTCAATGCGGCCAGCGATATGGATGCAGTCGTGCGCTCCATTGCTGAGTTGCCAGCCGCCACCAATGACTGGTCGACGGAGGCATGGGCTATCCATCGCGCCGAGCTTGACCGTGCCCTGCGACCTGAGACGGCGGGGTTAAGCGCACATCGTGTGCTGGACGCGCTGCGTGAACGCCTCCCTGCTGATGGAGTGCTGGCCTACGATGTTGGCGCGCACACCCACCAGATTGCTACCCAGTGGCGCACGGACTTCCCACGTACCTGCATATCTACCAACGGCTGGTCGTCTATGGGCTACGGCATCCCCGGTGCCATCGCAGCCAAGCTGGTGCACCCCGATAAAGCAGTGGTTGGCGTAGTGGGTGATGGCTGCTTTCAGATGACGGTGGGAGAGCTGAACGTTGCTCGTCGCTTAAACCTGCACCTGCCCATCATCGTCCTGAACGATGGTTGGCTGGGCCTCATCAAGCTCAAGCAGCAGGGCAAAGGGTTTGGACTTGATGGCGCGTTTCTGGGCAATCCTCCAACCTCGCCGCCAGACTACTTTGGTGTTCCCTGCCGCGCCGTCACGGACGAGGCTTCGCTTCAAGATGCCCTTGAATGGGGCATGGGATTGGATGGCCCCAGTGTGATTGAAGTCTTCATAGACCCGGAATCCTATACGTCTACCGTCTACGATTAGCGGGCGATTCCCTCTATGGTATTGCTTCACCCTTCAGCCGGTTAGTGTGAATATAGGGGCCACTTGGCCCGCACCTCAAGGCCTTTTTACCCTATTTACCATCACGTAACTCGTCTAATCTCCCTCCATGGCATTCTTTAGGCAGTAGACCCAAACTCTTACGTAGTTCTTGGTATTGTCGCTAAAAGGGCGTAGTCAAAGGAGGAAGACATGGCAAAGATTGTATTGGGGATAAGAACATCTCACAGCCCACAGTTGAGCGTACCTGGAGATTTGTGGGACATCTACGCGAAACGCGATAAGCGTAACCCGGGTCTCTATCGTATTCCCGATGGCAAGCATGTTTCCTACGAAGAGCTCATGGATGAGCCTCATCCCGGCATTGAGAAACAGCTGACTTCAGAGGTCTTTCAGTCTCGCCACGAGGCCAACCAGGCTGGCATCAGCAAGCTGGCAGAAGTGATGGAAAAGGCAAACCCTGATGTCATTGTGATGTTTGGCGATGATCAGTCAGAGGTCTTTGCACCGGACTTCATGCCCGCCATGTGCGTTTTCTGGGGTGATACGGTGTCCTTATCTCGTCGTAGCTTTGGCGACAGTGACGCTTTCCCCCGCAATGCCGTGGATTACCCCCTCAGGGAGGGCAGCATCAAAGTAGTAATAGCGGAGAAGTTCCAACAGCCCTGCAAAGAGCGCGGTGAGGAGAAACCCTGCCCATACAAATCTGCATCCATATCATCATATTAGTGTGCGCATGCTAGCATATTTATATGGAGTCAGTTTTGCGATACTAGCGCAGGTTGACCAATTGTGGTATTGTAACTACGTGGTGGTCCGATCCCAATGACGAGTGGCTTACGAAAGTAACCTTACCTCAATGCATCGGTGACCGGTCCCGTGGTTATTCTTTTAGGAAAGGAGGTCACCGATGGCTTTTGAGGATAAGACGCTTACTTGTGTAGAGTGTGGAGCAGATTTCACATTCGAAGCTGGCGAGCAAGAGTATTTTGCACAAAAGGGTTTCACAAACGAGCCCCGACGCTGCCCCACCTGCCGCTCGGCACGTCGTGCCGCTAGTGGTGGTGGCGGTTACGATCGCGGCCCGCGTCAGATGTACCCGGCTGTATGCGCCCAGTGTGGACAGGATACCCAAGTACCCTTCCTGCCCCGCGGCGACCGTCCTGTCTACTGTAGCGATTGCTTCAGTCAGCAGGCCGGCGGGCGACGGTAAATTAGTTAACTAACTAACCGCGCTTAAACAGAAAGAGGCGGTCCCGGAAACGGGACCGCCTCTTTCTGTTTAAGCGCTTATTCCTACCGTTGTCATTCTGAGAAAGTGCCGGCTATTAGGGCAACCGAAGAATCCGATGCCGCTGGGCATGAACTTCCAGCACTAAGCGGCAGCCCCATGTGTAAACGTCAGGGCCTTGTCCATCATGAACCTTTACCCTTCTAGGATAAGGGAACCTTTGTCACCTCATGGGCCTGAAGCGCGGGAAGCACTTCTGCGCCAAACCTGCGTAGCTGCTCCATGAACATATCGTTTGGCATTGCTCCTCGGTTGAAGCTGATGAGCAACGTATTTGCCCCCACCTCGTCTGCTGAGGCAATCAACCGGTCACGCACCTCTGCTGCTGGTCCCCATGCCAAATTCTCGTTACGCTCCACGTCCGCTATTGTCATGTTCCGGTAGCCCTCGCGGTTTCCGGACATAAACACTCGGTTTTCGGGGCGTACGTAGTCGTAAGCGTTGGAGTTGATATAACCCTGCTGCTCCTGAAGCGATGCCTCAGTGATGTTGCCGTGGCTGAACAGCGTCTGGCTGAAGTACAGCGAGTATGGCCCTGCCTGCTTCACTGCTTCTGCCCTGGAGTCTGCCACAAAAGCGTTGGCTGGCAGTATGAGGTGATCCGGCGTGATTTGGTGGCCGTTCTCCCTGAGGCACTGGGCATAGTAGTTGACAATGTCCTGCCGCACGCCAAGGTGTGGCACCAAACCGGGGGTGATGGGGACGTTCTCTCTCCCTGCCCACTGAATGCTCTCCTTGCTGCCCGTCACCGGTAGCCAGACCGGAGGACGAGGTTGCTGGTATGGTCGAGGCCAGATAGCCACGTCTTTGTAAGTCCAGAACTTCCCCTCGTAGGAGAAGACCTCCTCAGTCCACGCTCGTTTGATGATTTCCCACGACTCCTCGAATCGCCCCCGAGAGTCCTTCATTGGTACCTGGAACACGTTGTGCTCCCGCGGAATGCCTCGAGCGAAACCCGATATCAGCCGACCCTCTGACAGGCAGTCCACCATTGCCAATTCCTCTGCCAACCGCAAAGGGTCATGGATGGGAAGCAGGTTGCCATATACCAGCAGCTTCAACCACTTGGTGCGTTGTGCTGCCGCCGCAACCATGATGTTTGGCGAATTCATCAGCCCGTAGGGAGATGTATGGTGTTCGTTGAATCCAATGCCGTCATAGCCCAGTTCGTCCATCAGCGTCCACGCTTGCAGGTGTTCCTCATACGTGCGCGCAGCAACCTTGGGGTTGAAGTGTTTCTTTGGCAACGGCCAAGGTAGCTCCGTTCCTTCTCGCAGGTGGCCCAGGTGCTCTCCGTAGGGTAAGAGGTCAAACGCAAAGACTTTCATGGTAATGCTCCTTTGCAGCGTAGGCAGCCACGGGCAGCGCGGCACAAAGAGAATAGTGACAGTACGGGTAGACTAGGGAGCCAGCCGCTCAGCGTCAAGGGTTTTGTGGCCCCACAACAAGGAAGCCCGCCCCACCGTAGCGAGACGGGCTTCCTCTCCTGACTAAACTATTATCCGCTTGCGGGGTGATCGCTAGAGAGCCGCTTCGCCTCGCTCGTTGGTGCGGACCCGTGCCAGGTCCAGCATTGCTGTGACAAATATCTTGCCATCACCAATCTCGCCCTCGCCGGGGCTCTTGGACGCCTCAATAATCGCAGTGATGACCTTTTCCTTCATACCGTCTTCCACAACGGTGCGGATGCAGGTCTTTTGAACTGCGGATCGTGTAGAGGTCTGCCCTGCGCGGCCTACGAATACTTCGACTCCGGCCTGGCGCCCCTGTCCCGTCACGTTGTAGTAGTAGAACCCTGGAACGCCAACTTCTTCAAGGGCAAGTGTGACAGAACTGACGCGCTCTGGCCTGACCACTGCTTCAATGCATATCATGTAGTATCTCTCCTCTTCTCAGATTTCCCCTGCCCTTACTGTATCAGGGCAGAAATTTGATTACTTTTAGTCGGCGCCGTCGCTCACGTATGCGCGCTCGCCGTGGGATGCCAGGTCAAGGCCCTGATCCTCATCACCTTCAGCGACCCTTAAGCCCAGGCCCGGAATAACATCCAGTACCTTCAGGATGATAGCCGTTGCTACCAATGAGTAACCCAGGGTGGCGCCGATGGCTGTGAACTGGGTTAACATAATCCCGCTGTTGCCTTCGATGAGGCCGTCCGTGCCACCGATGACGCCTACTGCGAAGATACCAGTTGCAATGGCGCCCCAGAGACCACCTATGCCGTGGACTGCGACGACTTCCAAAGCATCGTCAAACTTGAGCTTGGCACGTAGCAGGACTGCGCTGTAGCAGAGTACTCCTGCGCCGAAGCCGATTGCGATAGCCCCCATGACTCCCACGAAACCGGAAGCCGGGGTGATGGCTACCAATCCCGCTACTGCACCGGATGCTACGCCGATGGCGCTCATGCGTCCGGTCTGTATCTGGGAGATGACCCCCCATGTCAGCGCCGCGGTAGCAGCCGCAATGTTAGTTACTAAGAATGCGTTCACTGCAGTCTCGTTGGCTGCCAGACCTGATCCGGCGTTGAACCCAAACCAACCGAACCACAGGATGGATGCACCAAGAATCACGTACGGTACGTTGTGCGGTTCAGAAGCTGCGTTCTTGCGCTTACCTATCATTACCGCTGCGACGAGTGCTGCGATACCCGCGTTGATGTGAACCACTGTGCCGCCGGCAAAGTCCAGGGCACCCTTCTCAAAGAGCCAACCATCGCCAGCCCATACCCAGTGTGCTATTGGTACGTACACCAGGGTGATCCACAATACTAGGAAGACCAGGTACGTGGTGAACTTGAACCGTTCCACGATTGCGCCGGTAATCAGCGCGGGAGTGATGATGGCGAACATCATCTGGAAGACTACGAAGAGCAACTCATCGCCATCATTCATCACGTCCAACCCGTTCAGGCCGAGGTGGCTGAAGTCGCCGATAAATTTACCGCCTTCGCCAAATGCCAGGCTGTATCCCCAGAGCACCCAGACTAGGCTGACAACTGCCATGGCTATGAAACTGTACATGATGGTGCTGACTACATTCCGTGAACGCACCAGACCACCGTAGAAAAACGCCAGACCTGGCGTCATGAACAAGACCAGTGCTGAAGCTGCCAGCATCCAAGCTGTATTGCCGCTATCCATGAACTCCTCCGTTCTGTGATGGGCATTCCATCGAATTTCGAACGAATTCTATGTTGAACCAGAGGTGTTTCAGAGGTATTACACAAATGTTACGAAGTTGTTACGCATGGTTCAGGCGGAACTAAAGAGGGGACTAAAGCTGGGAGTAGGCCAAAGCAGAGGTGACTGATTTAGCTAACGAACGTGTCAGTCAACAAACGATAGCGACGGCCCAAGGGATATGAGCGCATAAGAGACCAGGCCCAAAACTGCCACAACCGCAATCAAGAAAGGTATGACCCACCACTCAAGTTTTGTCCCCGAGGGATTACCCCGGGGATGGGATGAGGATAGATGAGCTACCAAAGGGCCTTCAAAATCCTTGTGACATATACCGCAGTGTTCCAACGTTAGTCCCCCTGACCAGATGGCTTTGAGTCTAACCTAACTCAGGTAGATTGATGTCCCACTTGGCACCAAGTTTGAACGTGAGGAATATCAGCGGAGGAACCCCGACAATCAGGAAAGGCAGCCCCCACCACTCACCGTAGCTGAAGCCGTAGATCAGTGGCACCACCATACACGCTACACCGGAAACCATGATGGCGAACCATGTCACGTATTGGGCGACACGTTGGAGCAGAGGCTTCGTGCTCAGATAGTATCATGAGTGCTATGCAGCTTGGGTAACCGCAGGGCTTGCACCTTCTGGCTTGATGGTCAGGACGCCACAGCTTCAATAAGGCTTAAATATTCATCTGTTTCAACCTGATGAACTACGCCTATTTGATCCAAATCATCCATGAGCTCAAGGGAGGCAACATATTGTTGGGCTCCTGCATGATCCCACTTCAGTAAAATCATCACTTTTGCAGAATCCGTGTTGTCATGAAAGGTCATGCCGCCTTTGCACCCCAGCACCTACCGTTCCAAAGCACGCTTTTCAAATCAAGCCTTCCACCCGATAAAATTGCTCGTTCGTAACCGTACTAGCAGATAGTTAGCCACCGTGCCCCCAGTGCTTGGTGTTTTCTGGCTACATGATAGTGAGCAAGCGGCAAGAACAAAAAAATTAGGGTGAGAGTTCAGTGTGAATTCAAAGAAAATGAGAATAGTGAGTGGGTATAGTGCATTGAGCTAACAAAAATAGGTCAGCCTTTATGGTCTTGGGGTGCTACTGTGTCGCGAACCAGAAAATCCAGCTAACGGCAGCCAGGCCAATGAGGCCAAGCACCAGCTTTCCGGAGAACTTTGTTCGTTTGGGTGGCCGTGATGACATGGTATTAACCTATCGCTATGGCTGGCGAAGTTCAAGGTGATTCGCGGAACGAGACGGTCACGAGCTTGGGTGCAGGGTTAGCCCTGCTAGGGATATAGGTCCAGGACTAGTCCTGGCTTAAAGCCGCAAATCGGCGGAGTATTGGACTCGCACAACATGGCTTTCGTTGGATTCTTTGGCGTGGCGATTGCCAACCAGAACCTGAAAAGCGTCTGCTGCTTCTTCCAGTTCCTTCCCTTTAAGGTCAACCTCCTTGGTCAACTCAAAGGTGCACTGGATACACCAGGCTTGTAACGTCCGCATGGGGCTCCTCATAAACTAACGTCTTATATGCAGGATAGCACGATACCGCGTGATACTACGCAATGACCTCACGGTTTCGTCGCTTGAAGAATCGTTGCAGTGCCACTGCCGCCCATATCGCCTCGATGACCGTGATGGGATAGACCTCAGACAGTCCGCTGTAGAGCGATGTACCCGCAGACGCCAGCACAAACACCAGCACATACCATCGTGAGCGCGGCTCCAGCCAGTACGATGCCATCATAATCGCCACCATAATTGAGCCAAACACCGTCAACATTGTAAATCCCCCTCTAATGGAGTCATTGTAGGGGATAACAATGAAGGTGTTATAAAATCC
The DNA here is from genome assembly GCA_963694315.1 of Dehalococcoidia bacterium. Taxonomy (GTDB): domain Bacteria; phylum Chloroflexota; class Dehalococcoidia; order Lucifugimonadales; family UBA1127; genus UBA1127. Next base: position 26,577 of record CAVOCU010000003.1, read on the forward strand.
TAGGTGCTGACTCCTTGAGTAACCGTAGGGATGTAGGTCAATGGCAGCGCCCTTGCAGAAATGTAGGTCCAGGACTAGTCCGGATAGCTAGACTCCGGGGCTGCACACTGGTTGACATAGGTAAGTCTGGATAGGTACCATGCCCCCTAACGAATTTCCCTCGCAGGCGCGTACGCTCTTCGTTTCCTAAACATGCCAGAGGCCTTGGGGGGATTCGTGCTCCATAACCATAGTCATAATTTGTTTTCGGAAACTGTTGGAATCAAGGGAGGATGCCATTGCGCCCTATTGAGTATGTAGCGGCAAAAACCGTACAAGAAGCCGTGACGTCCCTAGCAGAGAAAGGTGATGCTGCACGGCCCCTCGCGGGCGGTACAGACCTTATCGTTCAACTGCGAGGCGGCAGACGTATTATCGACCGTGTGGTCGACCTAAAAGCCATACCTGAGATGAACGAGCTTACCTATAACGCCCAGACCGGACTGCGCATCGGCGCGGCGGTTCCTTGCTATCGGGTCTATAGTAATGCCGATGTGGCCCGGGCCTACCCCGGCCTTGTTGATGCTGCATCACTGGTAGGCGGCATCCAGATTCAAGGGCGAGGCTCCATTGGCGGGAACCTGTGCAACGCCGCCCCAAGCGGTGACACCATCCCCGCCCTCATCGCCCACAGCGCGGTAGCAGAGATTACTGGCCCAGGCGGCAACCGTGAAGTCTCCGTAGAGGAGTTCTGCACCGCCCCAGGCCGCACGGTTCTTCAGGCTGGCGAGATTTTGGTGGCGATCCGACTCCCCGCCCCAGCTGCGAACTTCGGTGCGTGCTACATGCGGTTTATCCCACGGAATGAAATGGACATCGCCGTTGTCGGTGTCGGGGCCTCAGTGGTCTTGAACGGCAACACGGTTACTGCGTGCCGCATAGCGCTGGCTTCTGTTGCGCCAACGCCTGTGTACGCAACGGCAGCGGGCGCTGCCCTTGTTGGCAAAGAAGCCACTGAAGATAACATGAACGCAGCGGCGGAGGCGGCCCAGGCCGCAGCCACACCCATCTCAGATATGCGCGGCACGGCCGAGTACCGCACGCACCTCATTGGCGTGCTCACTCGCAGGGCGCTACGAATTGCAATCCAGCGCGCGAAGGAGGCCTAAAGATGGCTATAAGCAAGACCCACGTACGAACGACACTTAACGGAGAGGCCACGGAGTATCTCTGTGAGCCGAACCAGAGCCTGCTAGAAGTCCTTAGGGACGTCCTGCTCCTGACAGGAACCAAAGAGGGTTGCAACGATGGCAACTGCGGCGCGTGTACCGTCAATATGGACGGACGCATCGTGGACTCCTGCCTTGTCCTAGGCGTTGAGGCAGAAGGCTGCAAGCTCATGACCATTGAAGGTGTAGCCACCCCGGAGGGCCTGCACCCTATTCAGCAAGCGTTTCTGGAAAACGCTGCACTCCAGTGCGGCATCTGCACCCCGGGGTTCATTGTTGCTACCAAGGCATTGCTGGAGAAGGAGCCTAGTCCAACCGAGGCAAGGATTCGCCATTGGCTGGCCGGCAACCTCTGCCGATGCACGGGCTACGATAAAATCGTCAAGGCTGTTGTGGATGCGGCGAACACCATGGGGGGGAAGAAGTAATGACGACAGTAGGCGATAAGAAATACAAGATCATTGGCACACGTCCGATCCGTCACGATGGTGCTGATAAAGTTACAGGCCGGGCGGTTTACGGCATTGACTACCACATGACCGGCATGCTCTGGGGCAAGATACTTCGCAGCCCCCACGCCCACGCAAACATTCGGGGTATAGATGCCAGGAAGGCTCTTGCTCTGCCAGGTGTCCATGCCGTTGTAACCGGACAAGACCTTCCGGTTGCAGCAGACAGGGAAGTTGAGGCCGGTGAGACCTCCCTCAACTATATGCACTTGAGCGATAACGTTTTGGCAGGCAAGAAAGTACTCTACAAGGGCCATGCAGTTGCGGCAGTGGCTGCTGATTCCGCCCACATTGCGGAAGAGGCTCTTGCCCTTATTGAAGTTGACTATGAGGTGTTGACGCCGGTGTTGGATGGCCGGGAAGCCATGAAGGCGGACTCAACCCTCATACATCCAGAGCAGACCATTAAGGCGCTGGCTTTCCGGTTTGACCCTGGTACGGACACCGGGGTCAAGAGCAACATTGCTGGTCGATCTGTCCTCAAACTCGGTGACATCGATGCCGGGTTCAAGGAAGCTGACGTAGTTGTTGAACGAGAGTTCTCCACCAGCTGGGTTCACCAGGGCTACATTGAGGCCCAGAATGCCACAGCCCTCTGGAGCAGCGACGGTACCCTTACTGTTTGGAACAGCAGCCAGGGCACTTTCAACCAACGTCAGCTTTTGGCTGAGATTCTGAAGCAGCCGGTCTCCATGATTAAGATGGTTCCCCAGGAGATTGGTGGGGGGTTCGGCGGCAAGATTCCCGTATATCTGGAAGTTCCTGCCGCCATGCTTTCCAAGAAGACTGGCCGTCCGGTGAAGATTAACATGACTCGCACAGAGGTCTTTGAGGGCACTGGCCCCGCCTCTGGCACGGAATCCAGGGTCAAGATGGGCGCAACCAAAGATGGGAAGATCACTGCGGCCTATGCAGAGCTTGTTTATGAAGCCGGCGCGTTTCCTGGTTCTGCCGTAGGCGCTGGAGCCCAGGGCATGTTTACCTCCTACAAGATAGATAACGTACTGATTGATGGCTATGACGTGGTTGTGAATAAGCCGAAGTCAGCTGCCTACCGTTCCCCAGGCACTCCCCAGGCCTGCTTCGCTTCTGAAAGCGTGATGGATGAGTTGGCAGAGCAGCTGGGAATGGATCCACTGGAGCTCCGCATTAAGAATGCTGCTGGAGAGGGTGACCGGCGTGCTGATGGCGTCCAGCATCCCTCTATGGGCAATCTGGAGTGCATGGAACGACTCATGGCCAGTGACCACTACAAGTCTGACCTTGGCGGCCCAAACCGTGGCCGTGGCGTCGCTTCGGGTTACTGGGGCAACGCGGGCATGCCTGCTAGCTGCTCAATCTCCATCAACCCGGACGGCACCGTTGGCTTGGCAGAGGGCTCTCCCGACATCGGCGGCTCCAGAGTCGCCATCGCAATGATGGCTGCGGAGGCATTGGGCATCGCAGCGGAGGACGTCCACCCCAGCATCAAGGACACGGACTCCATTGGCTACAACGGCCTGACCGCTGGCAGCAGCACTACCCTTCGTAACGGCTGGGCGGTCTTTGAAGTGACCAACCAGGCCATCGCTTTGATGACAACTCGGGCTGCCCGACTCTGGGAGACGGAACCCGATAACGTGGGCTTTGCTGACGGCGTATTTTTCTCCAAGGCTGAGAAGGAATTGAAACTTACGTTCAAGCAATTGGCTGGCAAGCTGATGGAGACCGGTGGCCCCATATCTGTGGCTGCTTCGGTAGCTCCAAGAGGCGCTGGCCCGTCCTTCACCACCCACCTTGTTGATGTAGAGGTTGACCCGGAGACGGGCAAGGTGGATATACTTCGGTACACAGCGGCACAGGACGTTGGTACCATGATTCACCCCAGCTATGTGGAGGGTCAGGTTCAGGGCGGTGTTGCCCAGGGTATTGGCTGGGCTCTCAATGAAGAGTATTTCTTCGATGATAAGGGTCGAATGCTTAATTCCAGCTACCTAGATTACCGAGTTCCCACCATGCTTGATCTTCCGGCACTTGAGACCATCCTTGTGGAGCATGCCAATCCGGACCATCCCTTTGGTGTCCGTGGCGTGGCTGAAATATCTGTGGTGCCACCAATGGGTGCGATATCTAATGCAATCTACAATGCGGTGGGCGTACGGATGCGTAACCTGCCCATGGCCCCTCACAAGATTGTGAAGGCTCTCTCAGAGAAGAACGGATCTAAGTAAACACATGGCGACAGTTTGGATTCCCAGCCCGTACCGAGATTTGGCAGGCGGAGAGCAGACAGCCGTTGTTGCCGGAGCCTCGGTGCGGCAGGTCACGCGGAACCTGGATACGGCGTTTCCTGGCTTTTGGGAGCGATTGGTGGACGAGGAGACTGACCGCATCCGTGCGGGTATCTCGGTGGTTATCAACGGCATTGTGGTGGGCACTGCCCTCCATGAGCCTGTCGGGGAGAACGATGAGGTTCACTATCTCCCTGCCATCGGCGGCGGGCAGCCTTAGGCTGCTTCTCGCTCCTGCGGTTACCTAAGAGTATAGATAGGACAATAGAGAAAGCCCCTGAACATTCAGGGGCCTTCTTGTTTTCTTTGCTGCCATTCCCCTTATCGGGAGGTAAACATAGTCCTGGGGTAACCGCAGAATTATAGGTAGAGGACTAGTCCTCTTAGACGCCCATCCAGTGCTTACCCTGTGCTAGGCCCTTGATGTAGGCAGCCTGTCCTGCGTGTTGGGTGTTGTCGCTGATGATGCTGGCTAGCCGAACCCCGACAGTGGGTAGGGGCGTGTACTGTGGCTCGTCCAATTCCCTGTCCAGATCTGCTGCTGACATTGGGCTGAGGACTTCCTTGGTTCGCTCATACACAGCGTCGTGATAGGCTTGCAGCGTTTCCGCGTCCGGGCGAATCTTGGCCACGTCTTCCGGTGTGTGACCCGTGCCCGTGTTCTTCACGTCAGCTTCCATACCAAACTTCGCATGCCAGCCGTCTGCCGTCCAGAGTTGTTCTTTGCCTGCCATGTCAGACATGTGATGATCCTGCACCCTGCTCAGGTGCCAGATGACCCACGCTGTGGAGTTGGCGCTCTCCGCTGGGCGGTAGTACAACTGCTCCGGCGTCATGCCGTCCAGTACGCGCCGAATGGCGTTCTGAACACGTCCTAAGGCATCGATAACGATTACATTGCCGTCCATGAAAAGCCTCCGGAAATAGATAGGCCCACTGCGGAGCCATGCTGTAAGCATCAGGAAGTGTAGAGGTCTGATAGGTATGCTGTCAAACCCGGAGAGAGGTGCGTTAGGTGGTGGTTAAGGTGGATGATTTAGCTTGAACGGCTTCTTGCACCAGGTCGTTCCACTGGGACTGCTCCATCGCTGGACTCACCATCGCTGATAAGTCGGTGCACCACTGCTTCAACTCTTGTAGGAACGCGGGTTCGTTCTCCAATCGCGTCAACACCCTGGCAAGGTCGTGTTCGTCCCCGGTCTCGTAGTAACCGGGGTAATCCTCGCCAAGCATGCCTACGGAGCCAGCGATGCGCGACGATATGACGGGAATCCCGTCTGCCAGTGCCTCAGAGACCACGTTTGCGCCACCCTCGGCTAGAGACGTCAGCACCATCGCCTGACTCTTGGCCATCACGCGACGTGCCTTCCACCGTGGCATTTCACCCAGCCATCGATAACGAGGATTGCTTGCTGTTTCCGCCCTTGCTGTCACTTCCATCTCGCTGTTCATGGCCCCACCTACTTGAATCACCTGTAGCTGTGACGATTCAGGAAGTAACCGAGCCGCAAGGGCCGTTCGCATTGGATCCTTTACGGGCCGGAGATGGCCTATGACAGATACGTTGAACATTTTCCCTGATGGTTGGTGGCCTCCGGGAGTTTGTCGAGCTGACTGAAAGATCGACCGTGCTTTGTCACGGACATGAATGGGTAACTCGTTCATGCCTAGGGGTTGGAGCATCATCATGCGTGTCGCCAGCTCCAGGGAACGCTGTGCCTCTGACTTCTCATGGATGTCCTGGTAAAGGTCCGTGCCCGTCAGAGCTAAGACGATGGGTAGTTCTGGGTGGAGCTTGCTGAACAACTCAACGGAATCTGCGCTACGCCAGGCGTGGAGCGCCAGCAGCAAGTCGCAGTTTGCGCCCTTGTACGTCTCCTCTATGACAACGCGGTGGCCCAACGACTTCAGGATGCGCGACCAGCGTAACGCTGAGGTCATGTTGCCGTGACGTGATGCCCTTGGCACCGGACAGATAAGTCTGATGTTCATGGTTGTGTAAGTACACTACTCCCGTTTGATTACTTACCTAGAGTGCGCAGGTTCTGAACCCTGCTAGTACGTCCCTGCGGTCTGGCGGAAAAAAATTCCTCCACGTGTTACGGATGAGCCGTGACCGTGTGGCCCACGCTCCCCCGCGGAGCACCTTGCGCGTCCAGAACCACGGCGCTGAGTATTCCTTGTATGGGTCAATGATGAACCCAGGGTACGGGCCAAAGGCATCGCTGCACCACTCCCACACGTTGCCCATCATCTGACGGCAGCCGAACGCGCTGTCACCCGCGCCGAGGGCTCGCACATCAACGCACCCAAGGGCCATAGAGTCCATGTTTGCGTGTTCCGGTGTTGGTGGCGTATCTCCCCACGGGTAGATGCGCTTCTCTGTCGTGATGCTTTTACCATCAGCAGACGGAACTATGCTGGCGGCCATCTCCCACTCAGCTTCCGTGGGGAGCCTGCGACCTGCCCACGCACAGTAGGCGTTCGCCTCGTACCACGTAATGTGGATGATGGGGTGGTGCGGCTCTAGCGGCACCACGGTGTCAAAGTAGCGATATTGCCATGTGCCGCCAGGCCCGGAGACCCAGTACCACGGGTGTTGGGCTGTTTCGCGTTCTCGCCACAGCCACCCCTCAGTGGACCAGAACTCCTTGCGTTCGTAGCCGCCGTCGTTCACAAAACGCTGGTACTGCTCGTTGGTCACTGGCGTATTGGAAATGTTGAACGGCGCAACCTGGACAACATGGCCCCACTTCTCGTTGTCAAAGACGAAGGGCACCTGATCGGTAATCTGTGCGCCCAGAACCATAGACCCACCGGGCACGGACACATCGCCCATCACGAAGCTAAGATCTGGCGATGGCGGTGAACCGGGTCGGATGCCAGTAATGGTTGGCGGCGTGTATCCCAGTGTTTGGCGCGTGCACGTCAACGCCTCGCCGTGCATGTCTTCATGGAGTGTGGTCAGGCGGTAGAAGTACGCGTCGTCTTGCGTGGGCTCTGCGCCGTTCAATCGCTCAAGGTGAGCCAGCGATTTGTCCATCACAGATTGCATGTACGTCAGCGAGCCATCCCGCGAGGGCAGTGGCAGCTCCCACCGAGAATCGTGCGACACCTCGAAGGAGTTGTATAGCTCGTCCGCGTTTGCGATGAGGGAATTCTCTTTGTCCAGGTTCCTTGAGACCCAGCGCTCCTGGAACCAGCCTACGTGGCCTATCTCCCACAGCGGCGGGTTCACAATATCTATTGTTGGCCCGTACATCTGCTCGCTATCGAAGTCCGCTATCACTTCCAGTAGCCGTTTACGTGAGTCCAGCGCTTCGGTTGCTAGCTTTGATGTTAGGGAATGAGCGTTTTTGTCGGTAATGGCCATGAATCCTATCCCTTGGAAAGTTCCTACTAGGGTACCCGCAAACAGCCCACAGGACTAGTCCGCGCTTTACGGGGTTAGGTGCATATTGTTGGGGTTAGGTTCACGTGATGTACACTATGGCCCTTGCTGAATATAACCTGGAAAGGAACGAGACATGCCGAAGAAAGAGATTATTGCTCCCGCCGCGTTGGGCCGTACAAACCCCAGCCTCTCGCCCGCAACAAAGTTTGGTAACCTGGTGTTCGTGTCCGGCCAAACAGGACGCAACCCCTCCACTGGCGAGGTTGGCGCCGATGTCCGGGAGCAGACCCGCAACGTGATGGAGCGCATCAAAATTGTTCTGGAAGACGCTGGCACAACGATGGACAACGTGTTGTCCGCTACCTGCTGGCTAAAGGACGCAGGCGATTTTGCTGCCTTCAACGAGGAGTACGACAAGTATTTCCCCGGCTCTAAGCCTGCCAGGGCTACAGTGCAGGCCACTCTGATGGGCGCTGGGCTGGTTGTTGAGGTCATGGTTACAGCCTGCATCCCTGACTAGCTGCCTCTGCCTGCTTTCATCTACAATGGCGGAACAGTTCCACGGGAGCGGTTGGCGATGGGCGTTCATGAACACCTTGGCGATGGGGAACGGATTGTACTTCAGCACAATCCGTTCTATCTGACTACCCATCGATTGCTCCGGTGTGAGGACATAAGTGACAACGATTCCTTCAGAGAGATACCCCTGATGGGAATGACAGAAGTGGAAGAACTCAGGGTAATGGACCACAGAATCATGTCAGTTGGGGTAATCCTGGTAGTCTCTGGCGTCATCATCATTGCCACCTGGGTGTTGTTTACCGCCTTTCTTGGAGTAATCGCCGGAGTTGCTGCTCTGATTTTAGGCGCAAAGGGCAAGGCGATTGGGTACCAGGTGCAGTCGCCCCGCATACTGGAGCGAGAGCTGGACATGTGGAGATTGCCTAGCTGGGGGACTGAAAACTTCGTTAGCAAGCTCCAGGCCATCGCAGCAGAGAATCAGGACCCATTCTCCTCAAAACACTGAGGATTCAGGCCGTAGGGCTTGTGGTAGCGGTTCCATAGGGTGTACCTTCCCAGAGTTTGAAGAGTGGCAGGCGCTCAGGTGAGATGCATCTGGGCCATAAAAGAGTAAGAACACAGGAGGAAACGATGATTCGGAGTACAGATAGAATTCGGACGATGCACGCTGGCACACTCCCCAGGCCCACCGAACTTCGGGACATGGTTGTTGCCAAGGAGACCGGGAAAGAATACGACAAGGCCAAGTTCACCCAGCAGGTCCAGGCAACAATCAAAGAGAACGTCAAGCTGCAGATCGCCTCGGGCATCGATAGCGTTAACGACGGCGAAGTCAGCAAGCTGAGCTTCACCAACTACATCAGCGACCGCATGGGTGGCATCGAGAAGCGTAAGCCTTCCGATGGCCCTGCACCGTTCGGCATCAACGGCCGCGACACTGCGGAGTTCATGGAGTACTTCGTGAACAAGGGTGGAGGTTTCACCGGCCTCGGCTCCAATCCTTCCTACTTTGTGACGGGACCGGTCACCTATACCGGACAGGCCGCCATCCAGGCTGACATTGATAACTTCAAGGCCGGACTGGAAGGCTTCAACCCGGAAGAGACCTTCCTCCCTGCCGTTACCCCTGGCACCATGGAGCACTGGCTGAAGAACGAGCACTACAAGAGTGACGAAGAGTATCTTGGTGCGCTGGCTGATGCCCTCCACGTAGAGTACAAGGCCATTGTGGACGCGGGCTTCTTGCTCCAGATTGACGACCCGGATCTCCCGGACGCCTGGCAGATGCACCCGGAGATGTCTGTGAAGGACTATCAGAAGTTTGCAGGACTCCGCGTAGATGCGCTCAACCAGGCCATCGGGGATATCCCGGCGGAGAAGGTTCGTTTCCACACATGTTGGGGCAGTTACAGGGGCCCCCACAAGTATGATGTACCTCTGCGGGACATGGTGGACTTGATTCTTCGGGTCAATGCCGTCGGCTACTCCATTGAAGCATCCAACCCCATGCATGAGCATGAGTGGGCTGTATGGAAGGACGTGAAGCTGCCAGATGGCAAAGTGCTCATCCCCGGCGTCATTGGGCACGCCAGCGATTTCATTGAGCACCCGGAGTTGGTTGCACAGCGCCTCGTACGCTACGCCAACATCGTGGGTAAAGAGAACATCATGGCAGGGACAGACTGTGGCATTGGCTCCCGTGTGGGGCATGCCAAGATATGCTGGGCCAAGTTCGAGGCCATGTCAGAGGGTGCCCGCATTGCCTCCAAGGAACTTTGGGGCAAGTAACTACCAATTAGGTAATTGAAGTATCAGCCAGCCTTTAGTCGCTTAATGGCTAAAGGCTGGCTGATTCCTTGAACGTGACCATTACAACGTGAAAGGGAGGAACTCGGACTCATGTCATCCTCTAAAAGAGTGCTGCTCTTGCTTGTGAGCTTGGCTCTGGTCTTGGCGACTCTCGCAGCATGCGAAAATAACCCTGGGCAGCCGTATAAGCCTGGCGATGGCAAATCAGTTATAGAAGTCCCCGCAAACCAACTTGCTGATCCAACGCCGGGGGGAAACTAGATTCTCGTGTTTGTCTTGGATAAGAAAGCATACTATCCTGACGGTCTCCATATAGCCCAATCTGACGCATGCTCGTACGTGCACGTCCACGGTCCTGAAATATTTGCTGTTGTTCCCGATGCTCATCTCTATATTACAATGATAAAGACTATAAGGGTTTCTCTGCTAAAGAGAGTGAGGGCGAGTGCGGCTATCGGGAACCGGACTTTCGTTTGATAAAGGACACCGACTCTGACGGGAAAGTGCTCCGAAAGCCATCTTAGCTACTGGCTGAGGCACCCCCATCGGCAGATTGGTGATTACTGTTAGGAAAATGGCAGGTATAAGGAGGCGGTATTGACTAGCGTAGAGATTGGGTCACAAGCCCCGGAGTTCACGCTGGATGATTGTTACGGCAACACCGTTTCACTCTGTGACCTCAAAGGAAAGAAAGTACTGCTGTACTTCTACACCAGCTCTGGCGGTGGAAACTGAACTCGCATGGCTCTCGGGTACCGGGAGAATGCCGATGCGTTTGCTGCCAAGAACCTTGTTGTCTATGGCATGAACGATAAAGATGCTGAAAGTGCTCGGGAGTGGGTTGAGAAAGAACAACTACCGTTCACTGTGCTTTTAGATCAGGATAGAAGCGTAGGGATAGCCTACGGAATGTCAGCGGCATCGGCAGAGAGGTATGTTGCCATCAATGCTGAGGGACGTAGACCTGCGGTGGTGATTGATGAGGCTGGGCTAATAGCCGCGTGGGAGCCGGACATGAACACCGTGGAGGAGATTAATAGCCTTATTGCAGGCCTCTAAAGGGATAAATAGAGGGTACCCTCACCACACAGCCACCACAGAAACAGCCCCTCATAAAGAGGGGCTGTTTCTGTGGTGGCTGTGTGGTGAGGGGGGAGGATTCGAACCCCCGACCTTTGGGTTATGAGCTTAACAGCTTTAAGGAAACCTCCCATTTCAACCCCTCTTCTTAGTAGTTAGAGTTTCATGCGAAGATGATACACCTGCGGTCAACGCTTCCACTGTGGTAGAGCGTCAGCCCATGGCTCAGGCTGCCGACCATGCTCACGGTCAAGGTTAACGATTATCTGACCGATGAGGTTTGCTGGTGATAGTACCGCCTCTGATTCAAAGGAACCGGCAAGACGCAAGCTTGTTTCAATTTAAAAACAGACACCGCCGACTCATCAGAGTTCTGATGAATCGACGGTGTCTGTTCCAATCGTATTCGGCTAAGGAAGTATTCTTTTCGAGTATATTAGCGGCTACCGGCGACCACTTCTTCGTATGAAGCGTGTCCAGTTTGATCATCCCCAAATATTCCCCACTCCAACATCCACCGGTGGGTCCGGTCAAACATATCTTTAGTGTAGGGCTCAAAGACCAAACGCTCTCCGATGCCAGCCTTACGGTAATCAAAATACTGATGGAATTTCTCAGGAAGCTCCGTAAGCAAATAGTGCTGATACTGTTCCTTGGCAACATCGATTTCACGCTGCGCGAGCTGCAAGGCATTGAAATATGCCCAGAGTTGTTCATCCGTGGCATCTCCGTTGATAAGGAAGCCAATCATAAAGCTGGTGTCAACAATCTTTCGAAAGCCTTGCTGCTCCAAGACATAGGAAGGCGTTCCGAAGACATTGGCGACTTGAACACGGCGATCCAAGGCTAGCTGGCACCGGTCCAAGGGGCCGCCCACGAACTGTAGTTTGATATCATCTTTTGCCAAAAATGGCTCAAGTGCTTGGATTGCTGAGAAGTGGCTTCCCGAGTGGTAGCCGACGGCGACTTCGACGCCAGCAAGGTCTTCAGGTGTTTTGATGTCAGACTCCGGCGCAACCCAAAGGCCAGCAGGGGTAACAGAATATGCATGCCCCCACATTCTGCCATGCTCTCCATGGGCCGCCATGTTGATGGCCCAGTGGCAAGCAGAACTGATCTCGCACTCACGGCCAGCCTCCAAGCCCTCAAAGGCCCCTCGCTTCACCTCAAGAGGTGCCTGGTCACTTGTGGTTACGCTGGGTTGGGCTGACTGCTGTGTCGAGCGCAGAAATTCATAGTCGAGCCCCTCGTCAGCGAAATATCCCTTTTCTTCGGCAACCCACTCTTGTAATCGACTATGAGGCATGATTCGAAACTTCGCCATAAATCCCCTCCTACGAATGTAAAAGTTCAACCCCGGTAATTGCCAGGCATTATGGAACTAGGGAGTTTGTGTGTCAATAACCATTATTGACAATCCTTCGTTCAATAATTATTCGAGGTAGATAACAAGAATATTAATCGTGAGCCGGTCCTGTTGTGCGTCGAGGGTAAGGGACACCTAGCAAAAGGAGGAACATGACACTCTTCCCTGCTGCGTGAGGAGATAAAAACGCAGTTACTTCGTCATCGAAGAACGTGAGACCAGTCGCGCCAAGGTGCAGCGCGTACGCCGAAAGGTAGAGCCTGCCTGCAGTGGTGCTAGCATCAAGCTGGGCGACGCGGTATCCTCGTGGCCCAAGATTTCTCATTATAGCTTTGAGATCCGTCATAAAATACATGTTCACGGCCGCATCATGGGCAAGAGCCTGATTAAGCCCTAGATGACCAGCCTCCACTCGGAAATTTCCTTCTTCTAAAAGCTCCAAATCTTGGCTCCGCTGGTGGTACACATATGAACCACTCGGTAGCCCTGTCACTGCATTGACGATGAGATAGATGTCGTTAAGGGAGAAACCGAGTTCCTTCACATAGTCTGCGTCTACACCCATGGTAGCCATTGATAGGATAGTGGACAGATGTTCGAAGCTAATAGGGGACTCTTTAAATCGGCGGGTCGAACCCCGGTGAAGAATAACCTCATTAATAGGTTCTCTGGGTTGCTGAGCGATGACTGAGGCAGAAAGTGGAGTCAGGCCCTCTTTCCTATCTGGTACAGGAAAAGTCATTTTACGCCCTCGCCATTGCTCTACCCCAGCGGTATCTGTGAACGAAGATGCAAGATGAGTCGAACGTATAAGGGGATAATCGAATTCCTGAGGTGAATAGGGAAGAATTTGCAACTTTAGCCGTTCAGGTGCAGGAGCGGGGTCTACAGCCATCAATGGGACCCGTCCAACGGGTACTAGAAAAAGAGCTGCTTCGCTCAATCCGTCCACATCCACAACTTGATTCACATATTCGTCGACAAAGCCTGTTACAACCTTTGCAGAAACATTGAGACTGCTTGCTATGGCCAACGTATTGGCCAAAATAGTTCCTCCGTCCCAAAATGCATGACGATATGCCCTGGATTTATACTTCCATGCGTTGCGCCAGAATACGCTCGTGTAAACTATCGTTGCAGGAGCATTCGCCACGTCTCTATTGCCAGATGTGGCTTCTATGAGCGCACCTCGGAAATCACCAACTCGGATTTGCCTAAGGGAGTTGTCGTGGGCGCCATATTGGTAGACCCCCGCCCGAAGTTGCGGTAAATCTCCGCACACCACGTACATCTCAACGTGATACATAGCTCCGGTACATGAGGCTGCACGGAATGCCATCCGCCCGCCGGGCACAGTCAACCATTTTGTGATGCCCGCTGACAGCTTGAGCATCATGGCTATTTTTTCCAAGTTTGGTATAGATTCCGTTTGCGATGGCGTCAAATTACAGGAGATAGCGCCAAGAGCCGGGAAGGTGGAGGTAACCTTCCCGTCCGGTAGAGGTAGAGGTAGAGACCCAAGCCTACGATAGAGTTTGTACAGCCGAGGCAGGTTGGAAAAATCCAGTTTGTCGTTGGAGGCGTTAACGCTTTCAACCGTGTGGTTGGTAGCACGATGGTAATCCAAAACCGCATTGATGTTCTCATCTAACGTCATGGTTCTCCCCCTCTAAGAAAATTGATACACCGGGTGTTGGCTTTGACGAGGCTATCTTCTCAGAAGCACACGCTCCTCCCAAGAGAAGTGCAACCCCGGTATACCGTCGTGGGGGCCGGGAAGGCAACGCCGACCCCGCTGCTAGATGGATTTGCTGCTTCTATCAGATAAAGGTCCCGCGATTAATCTATTCCTGAAATCGGTTTTACTATACGAACGCCCTGATTGCTCTAGAGCCAACATCTCCATGTAAGATCTAACACTTTCAAGCAATTCATCGGCTGACCGGTCATTAGCCATTACACACCCTCCCTTAGACCACACCAACAAGCAAGAGCAGGGGCATCAGGTGGATTTTCATGCGGGGATGATATACCTAACGGTCAACGATGAAAATCAGGGATCCTTGTTCTAGAGCAATTCGTTTCCGGCTCCTACACCAACCTCCTATACCCTGGCTACTTCCCCGACGTGGCATGACCTCCCTGTATTGTCCCAAACGCTATTCAGGGCATAGACTGCCGCCATGCTTCATATGAATCGTCCCCTACTGGTATCGCTCACTGTGGTGTTCGCGCTCTTGGTAGCGTGTAGCAGCACCGAGCCCAGCAACCTAACACCTTCCACAAGCCAGTTCCAACAAGCACGGGTGGTCAACATAGTGGATGGAGACACCATTGACGTGCTCATCGGTGGCCAGGAGTTCAGGTTGCGGTACATTGGGATGGATACGCCAGAGCGAGGAGAGTTGGGATTTGCTGAAGCTACCGATGCTAATGCTGCGCTGGTCTCAGGCAAGACGGTGACGCTGGAGAAGGACATCTCTGAGACTGATCGGTTCGAACGGCTCTTGCGCTATGTGTACGTAGACGGAGAGATGGTGAACGCTACACTCGTGGAGGAAGGCTACGCCGTACCAGCAACGTTCCCTCCCGACGTGAAGCATGTAGACCTGTTCCGGGAGTTGGCGGGAATAGCGGGTTCAACGGGGTCAACTATCTTTGCAGACCAGGATTGTGGGGACTTCGCCAGTCAAAGAGAGGCCCAAGCGTTCTTCGTATTTCGAGGTGGCCCTAATGACGACCCTCATAGGCTTGATGGTAACCGTGATGGAGTAGCCTGTGAATCGCTTCCATGACACCACTATGGGCCCCTTCCATCCGTCCCTCTGGAACTCCCAAACCTATGGATCCCATTGTTGTACCGCGCACGCACTGCCGGCGGTGTCCTTCCAGGACATTCTTGCACGCGTCTGAGAAGAGTTACTCTGCTCCTACACCACATGAACCTTGGTCGCAAAGAGGAGGAATTTATGACTCACGTCGCTTTGGTAGGAGACTCGGCATTTGATAACCTCGTGTATGTAGAACCGGGCATTGATGTGCAACAACAACTCCGGGAAGCTCTCCCGTCACCCTGGAAGGTCACTTTGAGCGCCATCGACGGAAGTATCACTGATGATGTGTTGGAGCAACTCGAAGAACTTTCTGAAGGGGTGTCCCCTATCGTTGTCAGCGTAGGAGGGAATGATGCTCTGCAGAACATGCCCATTCTCTCTGAGCAAGTCTCAACTGTCGCCACGCCATTTGCAGTCTTACTATGCCGACAAGATGCAAAACGGACGGCGTGACGGTAAGGGAGGACTAAGCCCAAGAACTGTGCGCCATCACCACCGGACGATCCATGACGCTTTGCAGCATGCTGTCAGGTGGGGACTTGTGCTGCGGAACGTCGCACAGGCAGTTGACCCGCCAAGATTTTCGAACAAAGAAATGATGACCCTTGACCAAGTCAGCGTACAAGGGTTTCTAGAGGTTGCTCGTGAAAGCGAATACTTCCCATTGTTTCATCTACTACTGTTCACCGGAATGCGCCGACCAGAGGCACTAGGCCTCCACTGGCAAAACATTAATCTGGATTTGCTGACACTATCTGTTGTCCACGTGATGCATCAGCTTAAGGGCGGCACCGTCATGTTTCGTGAGCCGAAGAGCGCTCGCAGTCGAAGACTCGTTGACCTTACGCCTTCGTCGGGGTTGGTCCTTCGGGAATGGCGGAGCCATCAAGAGGCTGTACTGGGCCGCCCTATTTCGTCTAATGACCTGATAGTCACCCTTCCAGGTGGTTCACCGATGTTACCGGATTCCGTTACTCATGCGTTCACCAAGTTGGTAAGGGCTCATGGTTTTAATGGTTTACGGTTGCATGACCTACGGCATTCTCATGCTACTTTGATGCTACAGCAGGGAATTCATCCGAAGATCGTTCAAGAGCGTCTCGGCCATTCCAGTATCCAGGTAACGCTAGACATATACTCCCATGTCGCACCTGGGATGCAGAGGGCTGCAGCGCTTCGATTTGAAGAAGGTCTGACGGCGAGCGTGACAGACACGCAAAAGCCTGTACTTCAAACGCTTCATTAGCAAACAAAGACAACAGCCCCTCTCATGAGGGGCTGTTTCTGTGGTGGACATGTGGTAGCGGGGGGAGGATTCGAACCTCCGACCTTTGGGTTATGAGCCCAACGAGCTGCCGCTGCTCCACCCCGCGTCGTACATTCCCTTGGTGGAATGATGCCTATCTACTTTACACCCATAGGCTATGACCGTCTAGTCCAAAATTCGTCGCGAATCCCCATAATAGCTACTGCGCTTGCCCTGAACCCCCAACCTCGCTAACTTGCCCCAACATCCTCCGTGGAGATATCATGTTTTGATGGATAACCGTGAGGTCATCGGAACCCGCTCAGCGGAGCTGGCAGCCTTCGTCTACGATGACCGACTCACCCGCCACGTCCTCAGCGATACCCACGTCTTCGTCCCTGCCCGACTTCGCTACACCTACGAGCTGCTGAACGCCTTTGGTGCCTTTGACCTGGACAACGCCCTATTAACAGCCCCGCGCCAGGCAAACGTGGATGAGTTGCTGTCCTTCCACACTGCGGGGTACGTTGATGCCGTTTCAGCCATCAGCCAGGGGCAGTGTCTGTCAGATGTTGTAACATACGGGTTATCCTCTGGCGGGGATAATCCCGTCTATGCCAATATGTATGATTCGGCCCTCTGGACCACTGGCGCGTCGCTCACCGCCGCCGATGAGCTTCTGAGCGGTCGATGTGCGGTAGCCGTGAACTTCTCCGGCGGCCTCCACCACGCCATGCCAAACCACGCCTCTGGATTCTGCATCTTCGACGACCCGGTGGTCGCTATCAAACACATGACCGCCGCCGGGGCGCGTGTGGCCTATGTGGACATTGATTGCCACCACGGCGATGGCGTTCAGGCCGGCTTCTACGAGACCGACCAGGTGCTGACCATATCGCTGCATGAGTCGGGAGAGTTTCTCTTCCCTGGCACAGGCTTCACCCACGAGGCGGGCGTCGGCGCGGGGCGAGGGTACGCCGTTAACGTGCCCCTCTTCCCAAACACTGACGATGACACGTACCTCTGGGCGTTTCGAGAGGTGGTGCCGCCCCTGGTGACCGCTTTCAAGCCTGACGTTCTGGTGACGCAACTCGGCATAGACACCCACGTCCTTGACCCCATCACCCACCTGCGCCTGACGGTTCAAGGGTACACGCGTGTTGTCGAGGAGCTTGCACAGCTATCGCCGGGCAAGTGGCTGGCGTTGGGCGGTGGCGGATACAACATGAGCGCCGTCATGCGGGCGTGGACGAAGGCCTATGGCGTCATGCTGGGTCACCAGTGGCCGGAAGCAGCCCCGGAGTCCTTTGCATCGGACTACGACGTTAGTCGCCTTGACGATCCTGAGCAGCAACCACTGCCACCGGACATAGCGGAGCAAGTGCGCAAGTACACTGAGAACAGTGTCGCAGAGGTGAAGCGCAACGTGTTCCCCTCCCACGGCCTCTTGGGATTGGCCTAGGGTTTAACCCCTTTGCTGACCTTCCTCATTGTTAATAAATGGATTTAACGATGGTTATGGCCTCTATGTTCCATCTCTGCGTTTATTGAACCAACTGCCATCTCCCCCCGTTACACATCCAGTCAAATCTTGCCGAACTACGTACAGTGAGCCATGAGCCTCTGAAACGAATAAAGCCCTAATGGGGCCATAGGGGAGACGGTTATGAATCATCTAATAGTTGATGGGTCACCTAAGCTGAAATCGCCGATTATGCTGGTGTCGTTCTCCGGTTGGCCAGACGCCCATGACGCTGCGACTGGTGCCATCAAGTACCTCTCCAGCCAGCTCCATGCCAAGAAGTTCGCAGCAATAGATCCTGAAGAATTCTACGTTTTCACTCGAACGCGACCTCAAGCACGCAACAACGACGTTGGTGAGCGGGAGATGCAGTGGCCTTCTAACGAATTTTCCTACTGGCACGACGATTCGACTGCACGAGACCTGCTGCTCTTCTCCGGCGTAGAGCCCCAACTAAAATGGAAGACCTACACTTCTGCCATCGTGGATATGGCCGTGAAGCATCGGGTGGAAATGGTGATTGTTCTGGGAAGCCTGATGGATTCGGTTCCGCATACCAGGGCAGCAAAAGTTTCAGGTTCAGCCAACGTCAGGGACATAGCAGAGCTTCTGGAGCAGGACAACGAAGCACACTCCGGCTATGAAGGCCCCACCGGCGTGACCACGGCCCTCATGGAGGCATGCGCTAAGAGTGGAATCAAGTACGCGTCCATGTGGGGACATACCCCTCACTACCTCCAAGCCACTCCCAACCTCCGCGTCTCCCTTGCTCTGGTCGAGAGAATCGCCAGGGTTCTGGGTCTGAATGTCAGCCTTGCTGATTTGGAGGAGACCTGCGGGACGTATGACCAGCGTGTGCTCCGATCAATGGTCAACACCGTTGAGACTACCTCGTATATACAGGGGTTGGAGGACAGGTACGATCAGGCTGCTGAAGTCAGGTTAGATGAGTCTCACTCTGAGCTTCCAAGTTCTGATGCTGTCATAGAGGAACTGGAAGCGTTTTTCCGTGAATTTTCTCCGCACGAAAACGTTGACCTTGATGGCCCTGACGATATTGCTGTCAGAGGCTAGTCCCACTCCTTAAAACGAATAGACAAAAAGAGACACCCCCTGATTTGGTAGGGGGTGCCTCTTTTTTAATAACGTTCTTTGGTAACCGTGAGGTCACTTGGGTCAAGGGCTATGCCCTTGTTTACACCTCGCGGAATTCGCCTTCCACTGTATCATCAGGCTTGTCGCCCTCGCTGCCTTCTCCTGGAGCGCCTTCCCCGCCGGGTTCACCTTCACCAGTGCTGCCCGCCTCCGCGTAGACCGCCGCGCCCACTTTTTGCATCGTAGTGTTCAAGTCCTCCATCATTGTGCGGAGGGTGGCTACATCCGCTGTCTGCGCTTCTGCGGTAAGAGCTACACCTTTGATCTGTATCTCCGTCTTCAGTTCCTCAGGAATATGCTCCGCCTGTTCATCCAGCAACTTCTTGGCGCTGAAGCCTAGCTGGCTGGCGCTGTTGCGCAGGTCAACTTCTTCCTTGCGAACTTCGTCCTCGGCCGCATGTTGTTCCGCGTCTGTTACCATCTGCTCAATCTCTTCCTTGGAAAGGCCGGAGCTTGATTCAATGACAATCTTCTGCTCCCGGTTCGTTGCCTGGTCTTTTGCGGAGACGCTGAGGATGCCGTTGGCATCAATATCAAACGTCACTTCAATCTTTGGTACACCCCGTTGGGCGGGCAAGATGCCGTCTAGGATGAACTTGCCCACAGAGCGGTTGTCCGCCGCCATTGGACGTTCACCCTGCAGTACATGAATTTCAACGCTGCCCTGGTTCTCTGCGGCAGTGGTGAACACCTCAGACTTAGAAGTTGGAATCGTGGTGTTCCGTGTGATGATTCCGTGGGATACTCCACCTTCCGTTTCCAACCCCATGGTCAGAGGAGTCACATCTAGTAGCAGGATGTCCTGTACATCGCCCTTCAATACCGCTGCTTGTAACGCGGCACCTGCGGCTACAGCCTCGTCTGGGTTGACCGAGTGGTTGGGCTCTTGTTTGAACGTGGCTTGCACCCGCTCCATCACCGCTGGCATACGCGTCATGCCGCCCACCATGATGACTTCATTGATGTCGCCGACAGCCACGCCTGCATCAGTGATAGCCTGTTTGCAGGGGCCGTCCACGCGCTTCAGCAGGTCTTCTGTCATCTGTTCAAGTTGTGCCCGTGTCATTGTGCGAACCAGATGCTTGGGGCCCGCAGAATCTGCTGAGATGAATGGTAGGTTGATTTCTGTTTGCGTCACGGATGAGAGCTCAACCTTGGCCTTCTCCGCTGCCTCCTTGAGTCGTTGCAGCGCCATTCGGTCAGTGCTCAGGTCTATGGCTGTCTCTTGCTTGAACTCCTGCACCAGCCATTCCATTGCCTTCTGGTCGAAATCGTCTCCACCTAAGTGGGTATCGCCTGCGGTGGACAGAACCTCAAAGACGCCATCGCCCAATCGTAGGACAGTGATGTCAAAGGTGCCTCCGCCCAGATCGAATACCGCAATGGTTGCTTCGCCGTGCTTGTCCATGCCGTAAGCCAGAGCCGCTGCTGTGGGTTCATTGATGATACGGAGCACATCAAGCCCTGCAACCTTGCCAGCGTCTTTAGTGGCCTGTCGTTGGGCGTCATTGAAGTAAGCGGGGACGGTTACTACCGCCTCCGTGATTGTTTCCCCCAGCTTAGCCTCAGCATCTGCCTTCATCTTCTGCAGAATCATGGATGAGATTTCTGGAGGAGAATAGGCTCTGTCGCCCATGAAGACATGGGCATCCCCGTTGTCGGCCTTCTCAATCTTGTAGGGAAGGCGTTTGATATCGTCCTGGACTACCGGGTCCTCCATCTTGCGGCCCATCAGTCGCTTTGCGGAGAAGACCGTGTGTTCCGGATTCACAATGCCCTGCCGTTTTGCGGCCAGGCCCACATACCGTTCCTTGGTCTTTGGGTTGATGGCCACCACAGAGGGTGTCAACCTTGAACCCTCGGCGTTCTCCAGGATTACGGGTACTCCACCCTCTACATAGGACATCACTGAGTTGGTGGTGCCCAGATCGATTCCTAATACCTTTGCCATGTCTTACGTCTCCTTGTCTTGCGTTGAACGTTTTTCTGCGTTAGTTATTTTCGGTTTTGGACGGTTCTTCTGAACTCTCAACATCTGCTGTTTTCACTACTACTACCTGGGAGGGCCGAAGCACCTTCCCGTTCATCTTGTAGCCTTGGCGGGTGACCTCCAGGACTTCGCCCTCCTGTCGGCCTGGCACATCTATGTAGGAAACAATCTCATGCTCCCAGGGATTGAAGGCGAGCCCTTCAGCTTCAATTCGCTGTAGCCCCTCACCTTCTAGGATGCTGTTCACCTTCCGGCCAATGAGCATGAAGCCCTCCAGCCAGCTGTTACCTTCATTTGATGGAGCTTGGCTCAACGCACGCTCTACATCGTCAAGCGCCGGTAGGATTCGGAGAATCACCTGGGCTTTGGCGGTGCTCAGAATCTCTACCTTCTCTTCATCAGCCCGCTTCCGGTAGTTGGCGAAATCGGCCTGTCCCCGTTGTGCCAGAACCTTGAACTGCGTTTTCTCACGCTCAGCTTCTTCAAATTGAGCCTGGAGTAGTTCCATATCCGTGGCTTCAGGTCCGGGAGTAAGGCTCCCGCTAGAGATATCCTCGTCGTCCTCGATAGGGCCTTCACTGAACTCGTTCAATCGAAATTCCTCCTAGGTTGGGCTTGGGTTGGCTTATGCTTCTTCGGGTGACTGCGCTGACCGCTGGCCATCATCAGTGTAGTGGAGCAGTTCCAGCACGGATGTCATCAGGTGCTGCATGGCGTCTTGCGCGTTCGTTTCCATGTGTGCGGCCATCACCTGTTGCATGAGTTCCAGTCGACTCACCATTTCCAGCGCTAACTCCACCCCTGCCAGGTTCATGCCGCGATCTTCG
>CAVOCU010000004.1:0-47010 GCA_963694315.1 Dehalococcoidia bacterium
CAAGCTTGGTGGGTTTGCCGCTGCTGATGTTATAGACCGGGTGGTTCAGCTTGTCTGCCATGACCAGTAGTTGAATTCCCTTGGAAACGTCCTTCACGTACGTCCAATCGCCCTCGTCCTCTGCAAAGGGAATTCCAGCCGGCCCGTACTGCGGAGGCGCGCCAGTGACCGCTGCCTTGACCAATCGGCTGGGCAGGTTGAAGCCGCTGTAGTACAACGGCCCAAAGATGTTGCCAATGCGCATGAACACAGTGTCCAACCCTGTTTGGCTGCCATAGAAACCGCCCAGGATCTCAAAGGTCTTCTTGTAGGCTTCCGTGGAATTAACCGATTGCATTGGGAGGGTGATGTCCTCTGTGAAGGGCCCTTCTTTGATACCGGCATACACCGAGACCGAGCTTGCAATCGCCACGCGCTCAAGACCTGCGAGTCGCGCGCTTTCCAGGACGTTGACCAGCCCCTCAGTGTTGGTTTTCAGCTCATCGCCGGGTCCCATGACGCCGAGGCGTGGCGCGACCATGTGAGCCATGCGCGTGACCTTGTACTTCTGCATCGTATCGATGAGACCGAACCCGCTGGTGACGTCCACGTGTGCAATCTGCACCCGCTTGCCGATTTCGTCCTTGAAGATGTCAGGTTCTCTGCGAGAGCT
The DNA here is from genome assembly GCA_963694315.1 of Dehalococcoidia bacterium. Classification (GTDB taxonomy): domain Bacteria; phylum Chloroflexota; class Dehalococcoidia; order Lucifugimonadales; family UBA1127; genus UBA1127. The sequence goes on from CAVOCU010000004.1 coordinate 653, forward strand.
ATGGACACCAATGACCACGTCCTCGCCAGCGTCCAGCAACTGCCGGACTGTGTGCATTCCAATGAAACCCATACCGCCTGTAACCAGAATCATGATTAACCTCCGCAATAGCTATTGAATATATGTGTGCCGTAGGGCGATAGGATATGCAGGCTAGGGAAGAGTGTCAACACTGCAGAGGGGTTTGACACTGCCCGGTGCCACCCGTAGAGTTTGTGATTGGGCCGTTTGGGTTGCGGCTCACCTTTTTTGACTTCAAGAGGCTTTTGACTAATGGCTCGAAGATGCATCTTGGCCGTGTACTCACACCCCGACGACGAAACAACAGTCAGCGGCGGCACCCTCATGCGCTACGTCCAAGAGGGTGTAGACGTACATGTCATCACGGCCACTCACGGCGAGTGGGGTGCTCTGGGTTCGGGGGACATGGTTATCGCCCGCGAGGACTTGCCTGCCGTTCGAGAGGCCGAGCTGCGAGCGAATCTGGACCTTTACGGCGTGAACCCGCCAACAATGCTGGACTACATTGATGGTGCGTTGAAAGATGCCGAATTTGAGGAGCACGTCGGGTTGATTCTGGCTGAGATGCAGAGGCTGAAGCCGGATGTGGTCATCACCTGGGGACCCACGGGCATTTCGCACCACGACGACCACATAGCTACTAATATCGCGACGGATGCGGCGTTTGACCGATACCGAGAAACTGTGGATACGAATCCTCGACTGTTCTACGTCGCGGTTCCTCAGATATTTGTTGAGGAGTTCAAACTAGATGTTGACGGTTCAGAGGCGAATCCGACCATGGCCATTGATGTAACCAAGAACCTCGCTACAAAGATTCAAGGCCTACGCAACTACAAATCCCAGGAAGATGCCCAGGAAGTTGCAACCATGATGGAATCAGGGGAGTGGGGTGAAGTGGAGATGTTCCATCAGGTATACCCACCCGCCACCAAAGGCGTCATGGCCACCGGGTTTTGGGACTAGCTAGTCGGTAAAGTCCAGGATTAGCGCGGCGTGGTCGCTGAGAACATCGCGCCTGGTGCTCCCATCCAATTGCCCCCACACGTATCGCGCTTCAGTCATACGCTTGATGAGCCTACGGTTCACAAACCCCTCGTCCAGCCTGAAGCCGTTCCCCTTATTCGGTGAGTACCACGTGTACGCCAACTCTTTCCCGTGGATGCGTCTGAACGCGTCATGCCAGCGCGCCTTCTCCATGCCCTGCATCCAATCGTCCTCAAAACGGTCGAAAGCCTGCGATTCCTCGTCGATGCCGATGCGTCCGGTGTTGGTATCGCCCACGATCAACGCAGGCCCACGTCGCCACGCTTGCGCCATCGAGAGGAGATCATTAAGGAACGCGCTCTTGCGACCGGTGACCCGGTTTGGCACGTGCATGGCACCGATAGCGAATGGCATTGGCGCAGCTATCCGGAACATCGCCCAACGTCGAGGCTCCTTGGGTGACGGACGTGGTCGCATGCGGCTGATAGACCATCGTGACGCCAATAGCAGGCTGTTCACCGCCGGGGTGCGTGGATTGGCCGTAGAGTGCTGGTGTATAAACCCCTGCTGCTCCAACGCCTCGGCCAGCCAGAGACTGGCGGGCGTGCCCCGATACTCGGACAGCGCGATGACATCGGGGTTCCACGCAGCAAGCTGTGCAGCAATCGCTTCGACACGGACTCCACCGCCTGCACGGATGTTCCAGGACACAATACGCATGTTGCTTGACACTACCCTTCGTCAACAGTAGATTCAATCCATTGGTCGCGTATCCAGCATATGGGCCAGAATGGGAGATGGGAAGATGGACGCTACAGTTGACCGTATAATTTCACTGTTACCAAGTACCACGGAGATTGTGTTTGCGCTGGGGTTGGGGGATAAGCTAGTGGCTGTGACCCACGAGTGCGATTACCCGTCAGAGGCCAGCAAGCTGCCGGCGATAACCAGCGCCGATATCAACCCGGCAAGCATGTCTAACAAAGACCTCCACAACCACGTGACTAGCGCTGTCCATGAAGGGAGCAGCATCTACACCCTGGATCATGCGCTTCTGGAAAAGCTGGACCCTGACCTCATCCTCACTCAGGAACTATGCGACGTCTGTGCCGTGTCCTACGACACAGTGCAGGACGCCGTTCGCCAGATCAGCGGCGACCACACCATCTTGTCACTTGAGCCGACGACGCTGAGCACCATCCTGGAAACGATTGAGCATGTCGGCAAAGCAACAGGCACGGACGAGCAAGCCGCTACGCTCGTCGCGGGGCTTCAGGCGCGCATCGATGCTGTGACTACGCAAGCCAAGAAGGCTGCCAACAGACCCCGAGTCTTCACCCTTGAGTGGATGGATCCGCCCTTCGCAGGAGGCCACTGGGTTCCTGAGATGGTGCAGCTAGCAGGTGGAACGACGTGCCTGGTGGATGTCGGCGTGCCCTCGCGAGTCGTCACATGGGAAGAGATCGCTGCCTTTGACCCTGAGGTCATCGTGGTCATGCCCTGCGGCTACCACCTGGACGCCATGGAGCTTGAGTTCCGCATGACGCCTTTCCCTGCCGAGTGGGGCACGTTGACCGCTGTTCGCAACGGAAACGTGTATGGCGTCGATGCAACGGCGTACTTCAGTCGACCTGGCCCTCGCGCTGTGGACGGCCTCGAGATCATGGCCAAGATACTGCACCCGGAGCTGTTCCCGCGACAATCACCCGTCGATGCATGGCGCATCCTCGACCTCAGAGACTGTGATCAATAGGGAGATTAATGGACGTTTTTGACCTGAAAGACCTGCTGAAAGAACATGCCGATTCCGGTGAGCGATCGCTGCGGTTCATGTTCCGGGACGCCCTGAGTATGAGCTTGTACATCCTGCCCGCTGGGGCCGAAGACATGCAGAAGCCCCACACGGAGGACGAGGTCTACTACGTCCTGAGCGGCAAGGCGACGTGGGTGGTGGGCGACGAGACTCGCCCCGTGAACGAAGGGGCCATCATCTACGTGGACCGGGCAATCCTCCATAAATTCATCGACATCACGGAAGAGCTGAGACTGCTGGTCATCTTCGCACCGCCCTTCGGCAGTTTGGCGAAATAGCATACTCTGACGAAGAAGAATGGCTTTCTGACCCGCAGGTCAGTCTCCAGCAAGCGCGAGCTTGGCGAAATAACCTACAAACTCTGAAGGAGCACCATGAACCCCACTGATCGACGACTGCGATACCGCGCCCAACTGGCGAAGAAGGAGTGCATTCAACCAGCATCCATCTTCGACCCCATCTCGTCACGGCTAGCAACGTCGCTGGGGTTCGAGGTCGGCATGTTCGCTGGCTCCGTGGCATCGGCTATGGTGCTGGGAGCGCCCGACATCACGTTGATAACCCTCAGTGAGTTCGTTGACCAGGCTCGACGTGTTACCCGCGCCAGCGACATCAGCCTGATGGTGGACTCGGACCACGGCTATGGCAACGCCATGAACGTCATGCGTACGATATCGGAGTTGGAGGCCGCTGAGGTCTGCGCTATGTCCATTGAGGACACAGTGCTGCCCACGCCCTTTGGCGAAAAGCAAGGCGCATCGGTCATATCGCTGGGCGAGGCCGTGGGTAAGATGAAGGCTGCTGTGGCCGCCAAACGCGACCCCGCAACCGTGGTCATTGGTAGGTGCGCTGCTATGAACATCGAGGGCATCGATGGTGTTGTCGCTCGAGCCAAGGCTTACGAAGAGGCAGGCGTGGACGCCCTCTTCTTCGTCAATCTCACCACCAAGGAGCACGTGCAGGCCATCAGGGCCGCTACAACCGTGCCGTTGATGCTTGGCTCTGCCCCGGCTGAACTCCAAGACCACGAGTTCCTGGTGGCCAACGGCGTCCGCATCCTCCTGAAGGGCCACCTGCCCTTCCAGACGATGGTGCAGGGTATCTACGAGGGGTTGAAGCACCACGCCGATGGTGGTCTGCCTGCTGGCTTGAGCGATAGGACCGCGTCAGCCGAAGTCATGGCCCAGGCCCTTGGCAGCGCGGACTACGAGCGGTGGCAGAGCGAGTTCTTGAAGTAGGGGGCTAGCCTCCCCTACGGCGTACCCACAACGCCTTGAAGCTCATACTCCTGGATGAGGCCGGTGATGTCGCTCCAGACGGAGTCCTCCACCGCGATGCCATCTTTGCGGAGCTTGGCTTCCATGTCCTTCTCCAACTCGCCGGGGTACATGATGCCCTTGCTCCCCGCTGACAACGGAGATGTCTTGATGAACTTGATGAAGTCCGTCACCTGCTGCTTGAACCAGTCCAGGTCGGCAAAGGCGTCAATACGCCACGCGGCAATGAAGCTGCCATCGTTGTGCTTTCCTTGCGGGTCCAGGCCAAAGCCCAGAGTGGTCAGGATGCCGGAGAACACCTCTCCCATGAAGCTGAGACCGTAGCCCTTATAGCCAAGGTCGCCGCCCACAGGCAGCAGCGCGCCGCCATCGTCGTAGGCGTTCGGGTCGGTTGTGGGGTTGCCGTCCTTATCGATAATCCAGCCTTCAGGAACAGGCTCGTTGCGCCTGCGATACACGGCCAGCTTGTTGGCTGCTACCGCGCTGCTCGCCATATCAATGAACACCGGGCCGTCCTCGTTCGATGGCACGCAGATGCAGATGGGGTTGGTGCCCAACCTTCGCCCTCTACCGCCAAAGGGGGCCACAGCCTTTGGGCTTCTGCCGGAGTCCGTGAACATGATGGCTGCCAGACCCTGCTCGGCACACTTGGCCGCGTAGGGCGTCAGCCGACCGATGTGGCTCTGTTGGTAGATGGTCACTGCGGCGATGTTCTGCGCCAGGGCCTTCTCGATGAGAATGTCCGTCGCCCGATTGGTCACATCAAACCCAAAACCCCAGTTGCCGTTGATAATTGCCGTGGTCTTGGTCTCTCGCTCAACCTCAAAAAACGCATTGGGCACAATGTGCCCTGCCTTGATGCGGTTAACGTATATCGGTATTTGGCCGATGCCGTGGGAATCGTGTCCAGCCAGGTTGGAGGTGATGAGCCCCTCGGCAACAGCTTCCGCTGCTCCGTCAGGCGTTCCCGCAGCCTTAAATATCTCGTAGGCAACGTTGCGTAGGTAATCGTGACCAAATGTAGGCATAGCAGACCTCATTCGCTTCAAAGTGCATGAAGTGTAGTCTGACGACCCTCGCGTGGCAAGCTGGGGTTACGGACACGTGGGCCTTTAGTCCCCTCGCCGCAGCGACATGTGTCTGAGACTGGCCTGCGGGCCAGAGCCTTTAGTCCCCCGGCCCGTAGGCCGCATATTACTATTTCCGGTGTTCCAGCGCCTCCGGGTTAATCATGTTGATAGGCTCTCCCGCCAGGTACGCCTTGATGTTGTCCAGCGCATTGCCGTAGAACGCCTTGTAGTTCTCTTCTGACACAAAGCCGATGTGTGGCGTCAGCAACGTGTTGGGCATCGTGAGGAACGGGTGGCCCTCCGGCAACGGCTCCACGTCAAACACGTCCAGCCCCGCCCCGGCAATCTTGCCTTCTTGCAGCACCTTGATGAGCGCGGCCTCGTCGGCAATGGGCCCACGGGATGTGTTGATGAAGTACGCCTCGGGCTTCATCCGGCCAAAGTCCTCGGCGGTGATTAGTCCCTTGCTCTCAGCGGTCAGTGGTATCTGGACGGTTATCACATCGGCAGTGGCGAAGAACTCCTCCCGACTGACCATCTTGGCACCCTGCTCTGCTGCTCGCTCCTCCGTGAGCCACGGGCTCCATGCCGTTAGGTTCATGTTGAAGGCAAGGCCAATTTGCGCCATGCGTTTGCCCAGTCGCCCAAGTCCGATGATGCCCAGGGTGCGATTTGCCAGCGTTGGGCTGATGAGAGTCTGCCAAGGCCCTTCACGGGTGATGCGGTCTTCCTCTGGCAGCTTTTTGACCAGGGCTAGGATGAGCCCCCAGGCTAGCTCCTCAACACTGCCGCTGGAACCGGCGGTGCCGGTGAGCACAATGCCCTTTTGGGCTGCATAGGTGGTATCCACGCTGCCGTAGTGGCCGCGGCCCGTTCCGGAGAGGAGTTCCAGCTTGGGTAGGGCGTCCAGCAGGTCTGCCTGGAAGGGTGTGCGTTCCCGCATTAGCTGCACAATCTCGTAGTCCTTCAGCCGCTCCACCAGCGCGTTGTGGTCAGAGACGTGGTCCTGGTAGAAGTCCACGGTTGTTCCTGCGGGAAAGGAGTCCCAGTCCGCCATACGGTGGGCTACCAACTGGTAATCGTCTATGACTGCGATGCGTGTCATGGTTGTCTCCTAATTTTTGCTTTGGCTTAGCCCTGCCGGGCTTTAGTCTCCTGAGGCAACAGGCTTCGGTAGATGAAATCGTGGGTGGGAGTGAGCACTCCTGCTTCTTTCCCCAACCGTGCCACAGCCCCTGTTTGGGATTCCAATTCTGACGGTTTACCGTCCATGATGTCCCGCTGCATAGAGGCTTCACCCACCTCCGGTTGTCGATCCATGGCCGTCATGCCAACGGCCACAGCGTCTTGAGCCATAGTAATGCCACGGGCAACGGCTACGTTGTACGACTCTGTCATAGCTGATTCCAACATGGAGCGCGTCTCTGGAATCGCCCTAGTGACGCCGGCAGGGGAGCGTGTCACCGCGCCCACACCGCTGAATGCTGAGATGAACAAGAATTTTGCCCACATGGCCGCGTGGATGTCCTTAGGCAGGGCAACAGTCAAGCCAGCATCGGCAAAGACTTTTCCCAGCGCTTCGACGCGAGGACTTGGGCGGTTATCCAACTCGCCAAGGGCAACGAAGTCGTCACCGCCATCGTGCTGGATGCGGCCCGGCTCGCCGATGTAGCTGATAACGCGACACAGCCCGCCCAACACGTGCTCAGCACCGAAGACCGCCGTGAGTTGGGAAGGTGCTTCAACACCGTTTTCCAACGGTAGGATGCAGGTGTTTGGGCCAATGAGGGGCCGCATGGCTTCTGCGGTTTCCGGTACCTGCCAGGCCTTTACTGCCACCAACACCGCATCCACCACGCCGATGTCCTGGGGGTTGGCTGTGGCTTGTGCAGGGTTTATTGCGAAGTCACCTTTTACGCTGGTGATTCTGAGGCCGTTGGCTCGGATCGCATCCAGGTGCGCACCGCGTGCGATGAATATCACGTCCTGCCCGGACTGTGCTAACCGCCCTCCGAAGTACCCGCCAACGCCGCCCGTCCCAAACATTGCAATTCGCATAAAACTCTTTCTTCCTAGCACCTGAACAACTTCCGGTTATTACCGTCAGGGCATATGAGTGCAGGACTTTGCCCGTCTAACCTTCTTGCTCCAGCAACTCGTTGACCTTTGATTCTATCTGGTCACGAATCCTGCGAACCTCGTCAATCGACTGACCTGCCGGGTCGTCCAGCCCCCAGTCCTCAGTGAGAATAAACGTGGCGGGGCAAGCCTCGTCAATGGAACAGCCCATGGTGACGACTTGGTACGCTGCATCGGCCATGGCTTGCGTCAGTATTTTGGGGTGGCTCCCGCCGATGTCTATGTTCTTCTCTCGCATCGCCTCAACGACGACAGGGTTCACGTGCTCTGTTGGGATGGTGCCTGCCGATTCGGCGGTCAGAGTGGTTGAGCCTGATGCGTTGAGGAACCCGGCCGCCATCTGGCTTCTACCTGCGTTGTGCACACAGACGAAGAGTATCTGTTTCACGAAGGTTGTTCCTCATCTTGATTAGGAGCAACACCGTTTTCACCTCGCAGCCACCAGTACGTCACTGCCGCCAGCGCTGCGCCAGTGATTGGGCCTACCCAGTACGCCCAGTGATCCATCCACGTCCATCCGACGAGAGCTGGGCCAAACGAACGAGCGGGGTTCATAGATGCTCCGGACACTGGCCCACCAAACATGGCTTCCAGCGCAACGGTGGCTCCAATGGCAATGGCTGCACTGCTTCCAATGGCGCGGGTATCGGTTGCTACCGCCATGATGACGAACATCAGGAAAAACGTGAGGATGCCCTCAAACAATAAGGAATCCCAGACGCTTCCTGAGGGTAGGGTTGCACCCATGTCTGCCACGTCTCCAAAGAGACAGCGTAAGACCAGACATGCGGCGGCAGCTCCAGCAAGCTGAGAGGTCCAGTAGTGAGGCACCCATTTCCAAGGGAAGTGCCGGGCCAGGGCGAAACCCAGCGTGACGGCAGGGTTGATGTGAGCGCCGGAAATGTGCCCTATTGCGTAGATCATAGCGGCGACCATTAGGCCAAAGACGAGTCCTATACCGAGGTTGGTGACTTCGCCGCCAGAGGTGAAGTCCACCATAATGGCGCCCGCGCCTGCAAATACTAGGCCAAAGGTGCCAATGAACTCAGCGGTGCACCGCCGTATCATAGAAGGGGCTGTTTGTGCCATCTTGTTCGTGCTCCGTATCAGAGAAGTTGACTTGAACGAGCGGGGTAAGTTTAACGGATTTCAAAAGGCGTGTCGTCTGTGTTGGGATAAAATGAGAAAGACCTTCATAAAGAAAGTCTTTCTCATAGTGCCTTGATGTGGGGGACTAGAAGGGCTAGGCCAGTCCCTCTGCTGCCAGCGCTTCGTCTAGCTTTGGTGGGCTGTACCCAACGACTTTGTGACTGCCAATGGTTGTCACCGGCGTGGTTCTATGTCCCATGTCCAAAACCTCTTGGCGGGCTACCGCGTCAAGGGAGACGTTCTTTTCCTTGTAGGTAATTCCTTTGCGTGAAAGATACACTTTCACCATCTGGCACGGACCTCAGCCAAGGGAGGTATAGACCGTGATTTCAGGACTTGTCATTCTCTTTTCCACCTTTCTGAGACTCGTGATAGTCAGCCTTGGAGAGATATTCCCCTCCAAAGAGTTCTGAACCTTCTGGCAACGCTTCGTCTATCGTCTGAGAAAAGGCCTCTCCGGCCTCATACTTGCGAAGAAACTCTTCGCTTACAAAAAACATTCATATACAGAACCCGTCGCGGGCGATGTCCTCATGGTGTCTGTCGCACGGGCAAATTTTCTTACGATCCTCAACGGGATCGCCTCCCAGGGGCATTCAAGGGCAGAACCGATACCCGTTCGTAATCTCGTTTTGGGCCAGCCCTTTTTGAACCTCTAAAACCACTTCAGGCTCAGGAAAAAATTTATAAGGTCCTTTGGCTGTATAGCGCTCAGAGAAGTTCTTTGCCCTTGCCAACGCCTCTTCTGGCGTAAGGTCTTTCTTGTTCGTCAAAGTCTGTCCACTCCCCTGCTTGCATACTTAGATGCGTGATTGATGGTCTCGATGCGGTTATAGCTTAACCAGTGAATGCGTGGAGGCTACTGCAATAGTATCGTTTGGAAATTAGATTCGTCAACGTTACAGCTACCTAAGGTTTCCATTCTTACTGACCACCCCAGGTTTCAATCCAATCTTCCACTAGCGCCCATGAAGTGGAGGCCAAGAGAACCAACGCAATCATCTTTGCTGTGTTCGCCATGGTTGCAACCCAGAGGTACTTCAGAAGTGGGTATCTGGTGGCTCCTGCCGTTAAGCCTACAAAGTCCATGGGAAGCACGGGGATGAGGTTGAACAGGAAGATAATGGGGGGCCCAAAGCGCACCATTGCGTTGCCGGACCATCGGAGGAAGCGGTTTGTGGCAAAGGTGTTGGTTGCCTGCATCCCCACGGCGTACGCGGTCAGAGACCCTAACGAAAAACCGATGCCTGAGGCAGCGCCCAGCAGATAAGGGTTAAAGTCCCTGCCCATGAGCACCACGGCCGCGCCCCCGGGCGCTGGAAGCAGGATGGTAGATGAACTGATGAGGCTGATGATGAACGCGCCAAGGTAGCCCCAACTCCCCAGCCCAGCGATAGTGTCACGGAACACAATAGTGGCTGTGACTGCCAACAATGAGAGGGAGATCATCAAGAAGATCTTCTTCTTGAAAGACATTCCCTTAGGCGCAACCTGACTGGTCACTCGTTTGGTGGGAGACTGTAATCGTTTCGAGAGGCTCTTCTGCCCCTTTATAGGAGTAGTGGCCCCCCGGTTTGCGCGATTTTTTGCAGCTTTTGCTGGCCGTGCTGTAGACACTCTTAATTGGCCTTTATGTCCATTGAGCAAAGGCCATGGCGCAGCCAGTCCCCGCGGGGGAACGATAGCAAGGCACGTAGTCAAATAATTCCATGTCCAAGTGCTCTGCAGCACCGCCCAAGGATATCCAGTTCCTTGCTTCCGAGTTTCCGGAGTTCATCCGCTCCCTTGGCAACTGCGATAGCTGGACAATGTCCTTTTCTTTTAATCCTTTGATAGTCATCTGATCCAGCTCTTCGTCCACTACAAAGTGGCTGAGTCCGCCGGAAGCCAGCACTGCGACACGGGCTTTGGTTGGCCAAGCTTCAATGGCGCTTCGTATCGTGCGACCTATGTCATAGCACCGCTTTGGCGTTGGCTGGTTGGGTGGGTAGTAGGTGTTGACCATGATTGGCACGGTGGGGATGTTCATTCCATCCATGATTCTGTGGTAAACGTAGCCAAAGGCATGGCCTATCCCGCCCCTGGAACGCCCCCCCCGGTTTGGGTCAAGGAACTTGGAGCTACCAATGTCGTATTCAGATTCCGCCAAATACTCAATCAGGTGCCTTCCCAGTGCAGATTGCGTGGGGACAATCTTGTCCTCTGGCGGGTAGCCGATGAGCGGCTGGAACCCGGTGGCTGCGGTATACTTTTCGCCCTGGCCAAGAACCTTGACCTCGTCGCCCCAATAGATACAGAAACCGGGCATGTTGTCGTCAGTCAGGTACTCTTGTTGGTCGTCACCAAACATCACCAAGATGTCAGGCTTGGCCTTTTTGAGTGCCTCAGCGACTTTGGCGATGCCCCTTTGGTTCGCCTCGTGGCGTTGCTGCTGCACCTTTGGGTCTATCTCTCTTGCTATGCGCTTTACGTCTGTCCTTGCCAGCAGGTCTTCGTAACCGGATACAATGCCGTCTGTGCCGATTAACTCAGGATTTCTCTGGTCGTTAGCCCCTGCACGTGATTCCCATGCTTCAGGGAGCATACTGAGTTGCGGACTATGGGATGACCCTAGGCCAATTACTACCTCTGCCATACCATTCCTCCTCCAAAATGTTGCCCCAGCAGATTCTGCTGGGCTGCATCCTACACTTCTGCCAGCGTCTTTTCACCGTCTGAGGCCAATAGTTTGAGGAAATCCCCTTCTGCGGAAACGGTGTCCAGCGCGCGGATATGGAATACTTCTGGGTGCGATGCCGCGTAGGGTTCAACGCCTTCTTGCAGGTCCCGTGCCACCTTCAGGATGATTCTTCGCGCTGCGATAATAGCGGTGTCACTGGTGCCAAGATGCTCTTGAGTCCTATCGGAAATCGCGCCCATGCTATCGGTCATTGCAAAGTCCTGGTGCCGACCGAACGGGATGCCGGTGTAGTTCTGCGTGCGTTGCATCTCCCTATCAATAAGGTAGTCGTTCTCCGGCGCTCGCACACTGCGGTACGTGTCTATAATCTTGCCATCAGACAGGATGTACTTCACATGCTCCAACTCCATCGTGTCGATGGCCCTGGCTCGTTCTGCCTCTGTGAGAGGACGTTCTGCATTGTAGCTGTACTGGAACGTGATGATGTGTTCATCGTCAACAGGTACCCAACCACGTCCGCCTCGTGGCCATGCCGGGCCTGGAATAAGGCTGAACATGGGGAGCATCCACTGGGTGATCCGCCAGTAGTAGGAGCCGTCTTCAGGGCCGCGACGTGAGCCGTAGGTGAAGCCGTAGTCTGTTTCTTTTACTGTCAGTTGCGGGGCTCCAAATTTGTATGAGAGCACGGAATTCCGATTGTCCTTCTGGTCTCCTGTGCGCATGTCCCGGTGGTAGTCCACGCTGAGGTCAAAAGCACTGTGCAAGAAGGAGACGTGGCTGGAATCAAGCTCGCCTTCTGTGGCCTGCATAAAGTTGGAGTGCTGGAGGAATCGGGTGACAACACGGTTGGCATCGGGTACCCGTGCCCACTCGAATGCTGGTAGTTCTGGCTGTAACTCTTCTGGCCCCATGTACACCCAAATGCAGCTTCCGTACTCCCGCGCTGGATAGGCTTTGATCTTCACTTTGTCTTTGAAGTTGCTCTCTGCTGGCTCTGAGGGCATGTCCACGCAATCGCCGTTGGTATCGAATTTCCAACCGTGGTAGACGCAGCGCAAGCCGCATTCCTCGTTACGACCAAAGAACATGCTGGCGCGTCGGTGTGGGCAGAAGTTATCTATGACACCCACGTCCCCGTTGGTATCTTTGAAGGCAACCAAGTCTTCGCTGAGAATTCGAACCCTCACAGGGTCACAATCTGGGTTGGGCAGTTCCTCAGCCAGCAAGACAGGCATCCAGAACCGACGGAATAGCGTGCCCATTGCTGTCCCTGGGCCGGTCTGCGTTAGGAGTTGATTGTCCTCTTTTGTAAGCATGTCTTACCTCTGACTTTGTTTTGTGCTTGCTATGCCTGAGCCTTGGCTTCGTCCGTAAAGACCTCCATGAATTGCTGGAAGTCTCCTTCCTGACTGACGATGTCCATTGAACGGACGCGGTACAAGTCTCCCTGTGTCACGATGGCAGGCTCTATGCCTTCCTGTAATTCTTGAGCCATTTTGATGAGCAACCGGCGGGCGGTAATCGTGGCCTGGTCTGCGGTGCCCAAATGTTCCCTGGAACGATTTACCGTTCTACCCATACCCTCTTGAAGCCCTCGGTCTTGTTCGTTGATTCCCCATATGCCTGTGTAGTTTTCGTTTCGCTGCATATCTCTGTCTATCAGGTAGTCGTTGCCCTTGTTGGCTACTCCTAGGTTGTGGTCAATCACGTATCCGTCTTTTAGCTGACGTGTCCCCCGTTCAACCCTGGGCGGGAAGGCACGGCCGGACTCAATCGTCTTAATCTGTTCCTCAGTGAGAGGCGCTTCTGGATTGTAGTTGTAGCCGAAGACGGTGGTGTTTTCATCGTCAATAGGAACCCAAGCACGGCCGCCTCGGGGCCACTGCGCGCCGGCAATAAGACTGTACATAGGAAGGAGCCATTGCGTGACCCGCCAGTAGTAGTCGCCGCCGCCGGTGTCCCTGCGAGCGCCGTAGACAAATCCATAGTCAGTGCGGTTCAGCGTCAGCTTGGGTGCACCGTCTACAAGAACGAAGTTTCGGGTTGCGCCCAATAGAGCAGGTCTCTTTTCTGGGTGCTCTCTCTGAGACGGGGTGAGGCCGCCGTGGAGGAAGGAAATGTGGGACGTGTCTATCTCTCCTTCCATCCCCTGGGCGTAGTTGGTCTCCTGGAGCCATCTGGCTAGGTGGCGATGGGTCTCTGGCACCCTGGCCCACTCAAACTGAGGGAGTTCAGGGATCAACTCTTCCGGGCCCATGTAGACCCAGATAAGCCCACCCCACTCCTGAGCTGGGTAAGCTTTAATCTTCACTTTATCTTGAAACCTGTGCTCTGGCGGTTCATTGGCCATCTCTACACAGTTGCCATCAACGTCAAATTTCCAACCATGGTAGACGCACCGCAACCCGGACTCCTCGTTGCGACCGAAGAACAGGGGAGCGAGTTTGTGGGGGCAGAGCGCATCAATGATGCCAACTTTGCCATCTGTGTCACGGAAGGCAATCAAGTCCTCGCTCATGATTCGCAGTCGGACAGGTACGCCGTCCGAAGTCAGTTCGTTTGGTATGAGGGCAGGGAGCCAGAACCGACGGAAAAGGTCCCCCATTGGTGTGCCAGGGCCGGTCTGCGTTAGAAGTGCATTGTCCTCTTTGGTAAGCATTGCCTCACTCCTTTTCCTTCGTTCTTATCGCTTGATTGAGCGGGACTAGTACTTGTTCAAATACTATAGGCCGTACAGTGCCTTGGGGTTGTCCAGTAATATCTTTGTCATGGCTGTGTCACTAATGCCATCCATCCCCTTGAACACAGAGATTGCGTCTATCTCGCTGGACGGGTCAAAGTGACCGTAGTCAGTGCCGATAATAATATTGTCATCCCCAGCGCATTGAAGGATGTAGGGAATATCATCATCTGTCTGGCAGGTAACGTAGATGTTGTATTCCTTAAGGACGTTGTCCGGGAACTTCCTGCCAGATCCTAGATAACGGTTGCGAGCCTCAGTGATAACCCATGGCACCCATCCGGCTGAGGCTTCAATGAATCCCCACCGCAGGTTAGGGAACCGCTGGGGGATATCGCTTGTAATCAACGCGTGGCATGAGGCCACCGTGGGAATGCGGAAGATGCCGAAGGCTGTACCAGGGTCGTATGGTGACCGCAAGACATCAATGATTCCTGAGTTGCCGTTGGCAATGTGCACAATAATGGCTAAGCCCAGGCGTTCTGCTTCTTCATAAATCGGGTAGAAATACGGGTCAACGATGGTACGGTTCCCCTCGATGGGCCGCATGGTAACTGATACCGCGCCGTTCTCTTTTGCGAACCGAATCTCCTCAATGGCGGCGTCCATGCTCATCCATGGGGGCACACAAGACCACCGAAGGCGGCCCTCTCCCTGCTTCCAGATATCAGCAAGCCAGCGGTTCCAACTTCTGTTCATGGCTCTCTCTACGTCTGGTCGGTCAGTAACTTGCTCAATCCAGAGCGTGTTGTGGAGAATCTGGATGTCAATGCCCAGTCGGTCCATGTCTTTCAACCGAAGTGCAACGTCATCCATCTCCCTGGCGGACTGTGGGGTCACGATATTTTTCCCCGATTTTCGTGACCGCTCCGCAAGTTCCATCTCTGAAAGGCTCTGAGGTTGTAGGCCACGAATCTTCCCATCCACCTGCCAGTATCGTTTGGGAGGGTCATCCCGAGAGAATAGTAGGGTTGGCTTGAACTGGGCATCTGTGGGATCCATGAACTCCCACGTGCGTTCTGTCTCCACTACATGGGCGTCCGCGTCGATGACCTGAACCTTCCTATCAATAACCATTGACCCCTCCTTTTCTATAAGTGCTGGCTGTTACATTCCCACTACGGGTTAGTACAGAGCGTCTCCCCCGTTGATGGTAATCATCTGTCCCGTGATGAAGTTGCTGTCCTCAGATGCCAGGAACACCATGGTGCCTGTCAGATCCTCTGGAGTCTCGATTCGAGGGATGGAGCGTCCTGCTCTGCTAGGAGCTATAGGGGCGTCATCGCCCCGTCCAATCTTTGCGCCGCTGTCGGTTCCGCCTGGAGCCAGGGTGTTCACGTTGATGTTGAACTGACCCAGTTCTTTTGCCAGTGTGCGGGTCAGTCCCATGACAGCGGCCTTTGATGACACGTAGTGAGGAACGCCCGGCATACCCTGGAGCCAAATGCCTGAGCCGACGTTGATGATTTTCCCGCCGCCCTGCTCTTTCATGTACGGGAACACCGCGCGACAGCACAAGAACATCCCTTTGACGTTCACCTCATAGACTTTGTCCCACTCTGCCATGTCCACGTCCATCATGGGCCTGGCCGTCAGTCCATCGAAGATGCCGGCGTTGTTCACAATACAGTCAATGCGCCCGAATCGTTCCACGGTCTTTCGGGCCATTTCAATGGTGTCTTCTTCCTTGGTCACATCCGTGATGAGGGGCAATACTTCTCCGCCAGCCTCTATCACCATCTCTGCGGTGGTGCCGCAGTCAAGGATGTCGCAGGCAACGACTTTGGCTCCCTCTTTTGCGAGGCGTACTGCGTAGGCCTGTCCGATGTGGGTAGCGGCCCCGGTGACGATGACGATTTTATCCTTTAACTGCATAGTGCTCCTCTGGGAATTCATATGAATCACCGTTTAATTGGGCTGCATTGTACAGGCTGACGGGGCATGCCTCAATAGGTGTTTAAATAAGCAAAGGGGTGGGAAAATTGCCCACCCCTTTGAATCGACTGTGTATCGCCCTTGCTAGAGGAGGTCGCGGCCTAACGTGAGCCAGTAGAACACAATGTAGGAACCCGCAAGGATCATCACCGCAGCGCTGATGGGCTGTATGTACGGCAACAGCTTGCGTAACGCGCCGACCATTGCGCCTTTGAAGAGCGCCATGCTCAACGTCAGTGCTAGGATGACGGAGCCCATGCCCATGCCGTAGATGAGGAACTGCTCTGTGGCGGTGAGAAAGCTGGCAGTGGTGCCGAACCCGACTACTGCAATGAAGATTGGCAGCGTGCAACTCAGGGATGCTGTACCGTAGCTCAATCCAAAGAGGAAATAGCTCTTAGCGTTTACTTCTCTGGCGTCGCCCATGTGTGAGGCCGCGCGACTGAATGCACCGATGTTGAGCTTGCCGCCTTGCAGCACCCATGCGCCCCCAAAGGTCAGGATGATGCCGATTCCCAGGCCCAGCCAGGGAATTACTGAACGGACAGTGGTTAGCCCCGCTGCCAGGATGATGCCCACTGTTCCAAACAGGAGCATTACCCCCAATGTGACCAGGGTACCTACAAGAAACGCCTGCTTGAATCTGACAGTTGCGTTTGCACGAGCTTTTTCAGAGTCTGTCGCGCCCAGGTACATGCCCAGATACGCAGGGAGCATGGCGAAGCCGCAAGGGTTTACGGTGGACACCATCCCTGCTCCAAAGGTGAACCCTAGAAGTCCAAGGCCTCCCAAGCGGGAGCCGGAGCTTCCTGACAACCCTTCCACAAAACCGTTGACGCCGCCCGTGGCATCGGCTCCTGACCCGGTGAGCAGCGCGCCGATTATGGCGGCACTCACTGCCAGCGCTCCAATGATAAAGGGGACTAAGAGTGTGCGAACCCATTGGCTCTTGTCTGAATCGTTGTAGGCGGTTGCGGCCATGAAAAATCCTCCAGACCTCTCCTTTATTATATGCTCTGCATGCTAGTGCCTAATTGGTAACACTAAGTACTACGCTCACCAGGCTGATTTGGTGCTATTTCCGGGAAAGTCATAGGAGCATGGTTCCAAACCGTGTACACTCGTTGCCTATGACTTCTCCTCAATCCGGGTCAACTCCACAAAACACCTTTCCATTGACTGGTGCCGCACTCTGGTTGCCTCTGGCGCTGACTTCGTTGAGTGCGTTGATGTTCACGTTAGACGGCTCCATGAACGCTATTTCACTTCCGTACATCGCTGAGGAGTTCAATACACCTCCCGCAGGTGTCGTATGGGTATCCGTTGCGCTCCAATTTATGATTCTGGGCCTAGCGCTCCCCGTCAGCGCGCTCTCAACGTCCTTTGGTCGCCGGCGATTGTTCACAATCGGGGTCGGCGTCTTCCTGGTGGGGCTTGTGGGTTCGTTCTTCTCTCCAGATCTTCCAACGCTCATCGCTTCCCGGATAGTGCAGGGGGTAGGGTGCGCACTCTTCTTATCCACACGTAACGCAATTGCTATGGAGGTCTTTCCACCTGAGCGACGAGGCATGGCGCTGGGCATCATCATCGCTGCAGTAGGCCTTGGCTCGGCGTCAGGGCCGTTGATCGGCGGGCAACTCATCGATGTGTTCGGATGGAGATCTATCTACGTCACCGTCGCGCCCCTGTCCCTCGCCATCGTAGTGCTGTCGTTCATCCTTCTACGACGTGAGGAGCGGCAGCCTCTGGTGAATTTCGACCTTCCGGGGGCGATGTTGGTCTTTGTGGGCTTGGGGGCTCTTCTGGTGGCATTGAACCGGACGTCTGCTTGGGGTGCAGCATCAATCGGCATCATTGCCCTATCGGCAGTGGGCGTCGTGCTGATGGCAGGGTTTGTGTGGCGAGAGGGCCAAGCCATAAAGCCAGTGCTGGAACTTACCATCTTCCGGAGTGCCGCAGTGGTTGTGACGAGTATGGGACTGGTGTTCCAGGTGATGGGCAACTCCGCTGCAATATTGGTGCTCCCCTTCTTCCTGGTGCGCTCACTGGGGCTTAATTCCACGGCCTCCGGAGCGTTGTTCGCCATTTCCCCGGCGTTCATGATCGTTGGAGGTCTCATTGGCGGCAGGCTGTCTGGTCGCACAGGCGTTTCCCCGGTCATGGTGACAGGGATGCTGTGTCAGGTGGTCGGCGTGGTGATGCTGTTGTTGGTGAACGAGCATTCTGGCTTGGTGCACATATCATCGGCATTGGCGATCATGGGCATGGGGGCAGGTATCTATCAGACAGCGGCGGGCAGCGCACAGATGAATGCCGTTCCCCCGGGGCACCTAGGCACAGCATCGGCTCTCTTTATCGGACTGGTGATGATGGCGTCATCCACGGGCGGTACGTTGGGAGGCATCCTGATGAACTCCAGCTATGCTGCCGGTGGCGCGCTTCAGATAAGCCGTGTGGCTGATAGCTACCATAACGTAGCTATTGCGGGAACCGTGGTGCTGGCAATCGGGATGGTGAACGCGTTGTACTACCACTTCCGGATCGCAGGCAGGCCCAAGGTGACGGAAGCTACTGCACCCTCGTAGGGTCTTACAGCCCTGCGACCATCCCTCGAAGTCGCTCAATGGCCTTCTGCAGGTTCTCCACAGAGTTGGCGTAGGACAACCGCACGTACCCATCGCCAAAGCCCCCAAAGGCGCTGCCGGAAAGCGCTGCCACCCCCGCTTCTTGTAACGCCTTGGTCTCAAACTCCATGCTGGTAAGTCCTGTGCCTTTGATGCTGGGGAAGGCGTAGAACGCTCCCTCTGGCATGGGGCATGTGATGCCAGGGATGCTGCGAAGCCCTTCCACCACCACATCGCGTCGCTTCATAAACTCCTCTCGCATGGCGCTGACGCTGTCCTGCGGCCCTTCCAGCGCGGCAATCATTGCCATCTGAGAGAAGGCGTTGGCGCAGGAGACGCTGTTCACTGCCAGCTTGGTAATATGCTCCACCAACGGCTCTGGGAAGACGCCGTAACCCAACCGCCAGCCAGTCATGGCGTAGCTCTTGGACAACCCGTCCAGAATGATGGTGCGATCTGCCATGCCGGGCATGGTTGCAATGCTGACGTGCTCTCCCGTGTAGAGGAGGTCCTTGTAGACCTCATCGGTGAGGATGTAGGCGTCCGACTGCTCCCGCACGATGGCCGCGATGCGCTCTATCTCCTCCCGTGACAGCACTGAGCCGCAGGGGTTGTGGGGCGAGTTCAGGATGACGAGGCGCGTGTTCTTGTTCACTAGCGTGGCGAACTCGTCGAGGTCAGGGTGGTAGTTAAGCTCGCCTCGCAGGGGCATGGGGACGGCCTTTGCGCCGCAGAACTTGACCATAGACTCGTAAATGGGGAAGCCAGGGTCCGGGTAGATGACTTCTGCTCCGGGTTCAGCAAGGGCAAGTAACGTGAAGAACATGATGGGCTTTGCGCCGGGGGTAATGATGACGCGCTGCCAGTCTACGTCCATGCCACGACGCTCCCCCACGTTGCGCGCTACGGCCTGCCGCACCTCCGGAATGCCGGGGGTTGGGACGTAGTGGGTGAAGCCGTCTTGTAGTGCCTGCACAGCTGCGTCCTTGATGTGCTGGGGTGTTTCAAAGTCAGGCTCGCCAATCTCCAGGTGGATGATGTCCTTGCCCTGGGCCTCCAGCGCTTTGGCCTTGGCCAGCACCTCAAAGGCGGACTCTGTGCCCAGCAGGAACATTCTCTCAGCGACGTTCATGTGTGTTCCTTTAATGTGATTCGTTTCATAGGAGAAATTTTTTTTTGAGGAAACGAATCGGTTCTTGCAAGGGTCGTTGGGAATCGAATCAATTCATGCTCAGGAAGCAGAGTAGCAGGTGAGGAGGGATTGGTGCTAGTGGACGAAGGCGGTTGACGAGCTTGGCAGGCTTGCTTAAAATTTCTGTGCATCCCCAAGCCCCCATGTTCAAAGGAATGGATTTGCTCCGGGGAATCCAAAGTAACTTTGTAGGAGCAACCTTGAGTAAAAAATATCCATAGAGGTTTGCAATTTTGTTTCTAGTCTTGGTCATCATTATGGTGGCGGCCTGCTCATCAGAGAACGAGACTGCTGTTAGTAATAATGAACTTCAAGCTACCATACCTGTGACAGCAGCCCAACCAATTTCTTCGCCATCAGCTGAACCATCGGGCTCCATTCAGTCTCCATACCAGGGACAAGAGACCCGAAAGATTAAGGCCTTGTCTCAGGATGACATCGACGGTCTGCTTAACGGCGCGGGAACTCCCTTTGGTGGAATGGCCAAGCCTGCGAAACTTAACGGATATCCAGGGCCGCGCCATGTTTTGGACGCGGTTTCGGCGGGAGAGTTCCAGGTGGCGGGTGAGCAATTGGCACAAATCGAATCACTTTACAACGCTATGAAGGCAGAAGCGATTGGACTTGGCCAGACTATCGTAGAGGCTGAAGAGACCATTGATACCGCGTTCTCTAGCATTACCATGACCGAAGAATTTCTGAAAGACAAGTATAGCTCTGAGCGCGGGCCTATACGGTCAGTTGAGAGTGGTCCATCTGAAAACGCACTTATCCATGATTGATATTCTGACTCCAGAACAAGTTGATCACTACAATGTTCTTAGAGGGTATTCGGCAGGTGGAGACCCTTGCGCTGTAGTCCCGGCAGGTGACCACGATGCGGCACTATGGAAGAAACACAACAACTACCCCTAGGCGTTGGCACTCGTACCCTCGGTTCTACAATGGCGACGCTGCCCGGCAATATTAAGTGCCGAGGAGTTCGATATGGCGTGGATCGAGACCGAGGAGGTAATTGCCTTGCAACAGGACGAACTCCTCGCGAAGACGTTCCCTCTTATCTTGTTCAATGACCTTATTGGGTGGGTGCCGTTTGGGATGTTCCTTTGGCAGATGGGAAGGCGGAAGAGCACATGAAAGTAGTATTGGTGGGCGCAACAGGGTACATAGGGCCGTGGCTGGCGGGGTCGCTTCAAGGGGCAGGATATGAGGTCACCGTCGTTACGCGGAGTCCGGGGCGTGGAGCAAAACGCTTGCCGCAGGGTGTGGAGGTTGTTGGGGTGGGCGAGTACGGAGATGATGCAGTGGTGCAGTGCCTGAAAGGTGCAGATGCAGTGGTCAACCTTGCGGGAGCGAACATAGGGTCAAGAAGGTGGACGAGAGGGCGCAAACGGGTGTTGCTGAACAGTCGTGTTGATACCACTACTTCACTGGTTACTGCAATGAGCCAGTTGAACGCAGATGAACGTCCATCGGTGTTTGTCAGCACCTCCGGGATTGATTACTACGGCAGTTCTGGCGATGAAGTGCTGACTGAGGAGAGTCCAGTGGGGGATTCATTTCTGGCAGACGTTTGTGCGCAGTGGGAAGTCACGGCCAACAAGGCGGAAGCCCTAGGGGTGCGGGTGGTGACCATGCGTATGGCAACGGTAATGGGGCGTGGCGCTAGACCTCTCCAACTACGTATGCTGCCGTTTCGGTTCTTTGCCGGAGGGCACTTCCGCCCCGGAACCCAGTGGTTCTGTTGGGTTCACCTAGACGATGCTCTGGGGCTGTATCGGTTTGCAATAGAGAACGACGATGTGCACGGGGGGATGAACGTCGTCGCCCCCGGCGTATTGAGGGAGAAAGACGCTGGGTCTGCAATTGGACGTGCAATGAACCGGCCGTCATGGCTCCACGTGCCTACTCTGTTCTTGAGGCTAGCGATGGGTCAGCAGTCTGATTTGATGATTCATGGCAGGCGTGCAGAACCGAAGAAGGCGTTAGGGGCGGGATATCGCTTTCAGCACCCGCTACTTGATGGAGCCCTTAAGCAGGTGCTTGGGTGAAGGGCAAAGGAAACTCTGGGCCATTCCATTATGCTGCACAGCCTGAGGTCGTGATGTGTCACCGTGGGGCCAGTCACCGGATGATTGTTAGACAAATGGCGACAGGCGCACTCCCACGGAACGGGCTGGATTTCGCTCTATCTTTGTACCGTTGAGTAACACCTCCTCGATTGTAACGGCCCGCGAAGTAGGTGCACACGCCAATTTACTGCAGAAGAGAATGGGCTCAGAAAACATCACCCTGATGGACGTATCGCCGGTCAATGATGGCATCACTTTTTCAACGGTGGCTTGAAGCTCACCACTCAGCCAACCAAGCAGCTTCAACATTTCTGATGGTTCTACAGGTGGAGGCAGAATGATATCGGCAATGAGCGTGGATACTTTTACGTCATCATCGGTCATTGCCTCTCAACTCTGCACTTCACTGCCCGATTCCTGCTCCGGGTTAGATATGAAGTCATCCCCAAGTCTGGGTGCAAAGCTAGGTGAAATAAGAATCCCCCCTTGGTGAACATAGCTGATTGCATCGGCTATTTGCTCAAGTCCCCCCTCTTTGACCAAGTAACCGCGGGCTCCAGCCTTGAGGGCCAATGCGAGGTCTGACTCATTGTCGGAAATGGTGTTGATGATTATCTTGATGTTGGGCATCTCAGAAAGGATCTGCCGGGTAGCTTCATGGCCATCAAATTTAGGCATATGGAGATCAAGTAAAACAACGTCAGGCGAGTGCTCAAGTGCCTTACGAACGGCCTCTTCTCCGTCAGAAGCTTCCTCTACAATCTCAATTGACGGATTGCCGCTGAGTTCTGCAAGGACTGACCACCTGTAGGAAATGTAGTCGTCGGCCAATATGACCCTGACTTTTCCCATGAATAAACCCTCACCCCTAATGCTTACTAGGCTGGGCGTCCCCGCTGCGCGGGACTAGACAAGTTCAATGCTTAGGGCTACGCCGCCCCCCCCACCGTGGCAGATCGTTGCCAGGCCGCGCTGGCCTCCCTTTTGAATCAGGGCGTGGAGCAGGGTTACCAGGATTCTGGCTCCGCTCGCCCCCAGAGGGTGTCCCAGGGCCACTGCTCCCCCGTGTATGTTCACCTTGTTCCAGTCGTACCCCAGGGCCACTCCGTTCGCCAGGGCCTGTGCTGCGAAGGCCTCGTTGGTCTCCACTAGATCGAAATCCGCCAGTTTGAGGCCGGTTTTCGCTTCTAGAGCGCGGGTTGCCGCTACCGGTCCCTCGAAAAGCCACGCCGGATCCACTCCCGCGTGAGAGTACCCGCTTATTCTTGCTATTGGCTTTAGCCCGAGGCGTTCCACCGTAGACCTCCCGGCCAACACCACCGCTGCCGCTCCGTCGCTGATCTGTGAGGCGTTCCCCGCTGTCACGGATTTCCCCTGGGAGAAGGCTGGCGTTAGGTTGCCGAGGGCCTCTAGCGACGATTCTGCCCGTGGGCCCTCGTCCGTCTCTACGACGATCGAACTGCGGCGTGTGGCCACCGTGACGGGGATGATCTCGTTCCGAAACGAACCTTCCATCCCTGCCGCCACCGCCCGTTGGTGGCTCTGGAGAGCGAACGCGTCCTGCTGCTCCCTCGTCACTCCGTGCCGGAGGGCGATAGCTTCCGCCGCCGCTGCCATATCCTGTCCCGCCAGGCTGCACCACAGGCCGTCCTGTACCATGCTGTCTGCCATCTCCCAGTTGCCCAGGCGAACGCCGTTGCGGCTGCCCTTGAGCAGATGCGGAGCGAGGCTCATGTTCTCCATGCCCCCGGTCACTACTATCTGGGCGTCTCCCAGTTGAATCATCCCTGCGCCCAGCACTGAGGCTGTCAGGCCGCTGGCGCACACTTTGTTCACGGTCATTGCTGACGCGGTCACGGGAATCCCCGCGCCTATCGCCGCCTGCCTGGCCGGGGCCTGGCCCACGCCCGCCTGGAGCACGTTGCCCATTAGGGTGTAGTCCACCTGCTCTGGGCTTAGTCCCGCTCGCTCCAGTGCTCCCCTTATCGCTATCGCTCCCAACGTCGGTGCTGGGACCGAACTTAGCGAGCCTGAGAGCTTTCCTAGAGGCGTCCGGGCTGCGCCGAGGATAAAAACCTCTTCCACGCCGACCTACTTTCGCCATGAGGGCCTTCCAATCTGAACTTCTGAACTGTTGTTACATAATAGTGTATCACCAGGGCGTGCCCTGGACCCAATTCCCCTGGCGGTTACCCGCGCATTCATGGAGCAAGTGACGTTATCAGGGAACTTCAAGCCGCCCACGGAAGTAGGCGACAACACGCTCTGTGTACTCGTCGGGATAGGTCAGGAACGCGTCTACGTGGTCCACACCCGGAACCAGCCAACGGCCGCTATCCGGGTGGGCGGCTCCATGAACCCGAATCCCCTGGTCTACGGGGATTCGGGTGTCTTCCGTGCCATGAATCAGCAGAATAGGGTAGTCAATGTCACCAACAGCAGACTCAGGGTCAAGTTCTCCTAACTTGATGTCATGAAGTAGGTTCGCCGCCAGCTCAGTCCCTGGTATGAATAACGGGACAATCCACTTGAGCACCGGCGTCTTGCGGGATACCTCCTGGGCAATGAGGTCAGAGGCGTTGGCAAATGGGCTATCCGCAACCAGCGCACGAATCTCCGGCTCTTGGGAAACCCCAATCACTGATGTTGCTGCACCCATGGAAAACCCTATGACTCCAATATCTTCTGAAGCGACGCCTTTGGTCATCAGGAAATCGTATGCACCCAGCAGATCGTTCTGCTCAAAGTAGCCGCCGGAAACTTTGCCATCGTCGGATGTCCCATGACCACGTAGGTCGAACAGGAGCGTGCTGAACCCCTGCTGCCATAGTTGGGATGCAAGGGCAACCGCTTCGTTTCCGGCGCGGTTGCTCCCCAGGCCGTGTACAAAGATGATTGTGGTCGCAGCTTCAGGATGGGTGCTGTACCAGCCTTCCAGCGTTATCTCGCCGCCTCTTGTGGAGAATGCAACGTCCTCGAGCGGGAGGCTGTATTCCTGCGGTGTGTGTTCAAATGCCTTTCGGTCTGCTTTGGTGACGCCGTTGGCAAGAAACACAGACACTGCGCCGTAGAAAACGGCTAGCAGGATAATCGCGCCTGCACCAAAGACCCGTCATTCGCGTATGCGACTCATCTATCACATCCTCACTGGACAATGGCTACGGACTTGTTAGCTGATGCTGACGTACTCCCTGTGGTGGGTGCCCTTGCGAAGGTGGGAGTTGTCCACGCCCTGTTGCTGGGACAGAACGCGATGGGCGTCCAGGGCTGCCTCGTCTGCCCACTCTTCGTGGAGGATGAAGAAGTCAGGGCGCTCTATGCTCTGATAAAATTCGAATTGGTTGCAGCCTGCCTCCTTGCGGATGTCAGGGCAGCGCTTGGCATAACTTGCTGCTAGCTCGTTCCCCATGCCTTCGTTCGCCTCTATGAACACGTTTAACCAGATAGCCATGTCCGCCTCCTCATTTGTACTAAATTGCTGACATAGATTATCACGCTGATGCGGCGGAGTCATGAGCGATGGCGCAGGTTGACACTCACAGGTATGCGTGCTCTGATGCCCTGGTCAGTACGGTGCTGGGAGGCGGCTATGCAGCCCAAGTTCGCATCGCAGGACGCTGACCGCTATGCTGGACTCAGTGTCGCACATAGGTCGCACGCTCTACGACCGTGATACCGCGAATTTCTGGCGTCCTTGAAGTAATGGCGCTGCAGGATTTTAGCCAGCCTGGTAAGTAAGCAGGGGGGAACAATGTCTGAGTTCAAAATGGCGCTTAAGGCGGCATACCTTAAGCCTGGAGAGATAGTCAAAGTTGATATTGGTGATATTCCAATGTTGATTGGCAATGTTGATGGCAATTACTTTGCGGTGAGTAACATCTGTCCCCATTCCGTCCGCCCTATTCTGGAGCACAAGGGAAGCATGCAGGGGAATCAGGTTAAATGCCCGCACCACGGCAGTATATTTGACATAACCACCGGAGACGTTGTGAAGGGGCTGGCTGTTGAGTGTCTGCCGAAATACGCTGTGCGCGTTGAGGGACCAAACGTGCTGGTGGAGATAGATTAATCACCCCGGCAGCCCTGACCTATTTAAGGAGTCGCTATGTCAACGGTAACGGTGCAGTCACTGAAAAAACTTCAACACTCTGTGGTGATGGAGAACGGCACGTTGATTGCCGATGAGCCTCCACCCACGGGGGATGGTGCTGGGCCGGATCCGTATGGACTGCTGCTGGCTGCACTTGGTACTTGAACTGCCATGACCCTTCGGCTGTATGCCGATAGGAAAGGTTGGCCGATTGAATCCATTACTGTGGAATTGAGTCACGGTCGAGTTCACGCCAGGGATTGCGAGGAGTGCGAGGAAGCTGACAATGTGATGGTGGACATTATCCACAAGCGTGTGGTTGTTGCAGGTGACCTGGACGTTGAGCAGCTTGAAAGGCTTCACGAGATTGCCGATAGGTGCCCGGTGCAACGTACGCTGGAAGGTGGCCCCAAGATACTGTCTGAATTAGAAGCCGCATAGGGTAATTAGGGCCACGCTGCCCGGACTGTCAGCGTAGATGTTAGGTAATAAAGAAGGAGCCCCGGTCTAGACCGGGGCTCCTTCTTTAATTAGGCTTAATGGGAAGGGCTAGGAGGTGACGGCTCCTTCTGATGCCGTACCAACCAGCTTGGCATACTTGGCCATAACTCCAGTCTCGTAAGGGATTGGGCGTGGTCGCCAGGCAGCCTTTCGTCGGGCGAACTCGTCGTCAGAGACCTTCATGCTCAGGTCTCGCTTCTCCACGTCTAGCACAATGATGTCACCGTCCTGCACCAGCGCAATGGGGCCACCAACAGCGGCTTCGGGTGATACGTGACCAATCATGGGGCCGTGGGTTGCGCCGGAGAACCGACCATCGGTCAGCAGCAACACATCGTCGCCAAGGCCCTGGCCCATGATTGCGCCGGTGACTGCCAGCATTTCCTGCATACCTGGGCCGCCCTTGGGGCCTTCATAGCGGATGACTACTACATCGCCTTTATTAATCTCACCACGGGTCACGGCCTCAAAGGTTGCACGCTCACCATCAAACACCTTTGCTGGGCCTTCGTGGGTTTGGTGCTTGGTGCCGGAAACCTTCATAACAGCACCCTCTGGCGTGAGGTTGCCACGGATAATGACCAGACCGCCTGTGGGTGTGCGAGGATTGGATGTGGTATGCACTACCTGGCCATCGGCGGCAGGGGTATCAATTGCGTCCAGGTTCTCCTGCAAGGTCTTTCCAGTGACAGTCATGACATTGGGGTGAAGCAGGCCAGCGTTCAACAACTCTCTCATGACTACCGGCACGCCGCCGACTTTGTCCAGGTCAGACATCACAAATCGACCAGCAGGTCGGAGATCCGTCAGGTACGGCGTGACTCGGCTCAGTCGGTCAAAATCGTCAATCTTCAAGTCGACCTTCGCCTCTCGAGCGATGGCCAGCAGGTGGAGGACTGCGTTTGTGGAGCCGCCCATTGCCAGAACAACGGTGATGGCGTTCTCAAAGGCTTCCTTTGTCATGATGTCCCGGGGTTTGATGCCTCGTTCCAGAAGTTGATAAAGGGCAGCGGCAGCCTGGTGTGCTATGTCCTCGCTCTTGGGGTCCACGGCGGGAACAGAGGCGGCTCCTGGGAGTGACATGCCCATTGCTTCAATGGCAGATGACATGGTGTTTGCGGTGAACATACCGGCACAAGCGCCCTCTCCCGGACAGGCGATACGCTCCATTGCCAAGAGTTCCTGCTCACTGAGGTTGCCTTGGGCATGGGCGCCCACAGCCTCAAACATGTCCTGAATGTTAATGTCCTTCCCCATGTAGTTACCGGGAAGGATTGCGCCGCCGTATACAAAGATGGAGGGGATGTTTAGGCGAGCCATGGCCATCAATGAACCGGGCATGTTTTTATCACATGCCGCCACGGTGATGAGAGCATCCATGCTCTCTCCAAAGCAGACCGTCTCAATGGAATCAGCAATAACCTCTCGGCTGACCAGAGAGGCTTTCATACCCTCAGTGCCCATGGAGATGCCATCGCTGATGGTGATGGTGCCAAAGAGGAACGGGACGCTGTTGGCCTGCCGAACGCCCACCTTCACCGCTTGCGCTACCCTGTCCAGATGCATGTTGCAGGGCGTCACATCGCTGGCGAGGTTGGCAATCGCCACAAATGGCTTATTCATATCTTCATCGCTCAGTCCAACCGCCCGCAACATAGCACGCGCGGGAGCCCTATCAACCCCGTCAGTAACAATACGGCTCTTGTGTTTCAGGTCTGCTTTGGTAGTGGTCATCCCTTAACTCCTTTCGATATGTCGCCTGTGTGCGAGAGGACTGAATCCTACTATGTCCGGCCCCGCTGGCCCGGAGGTCAGTCCCAAACACATGGCCAACAGCAAACAGAGTTTGCATCATGTGCGTTCGATCTGGCAAGGGTGACGTAGGTGACACAGTGAGGAAAAGCCTAGGCATGAGGGCATGGGAATACGCTGTTGTAGTGGGGCGTGAGGGAAGTGGGGGCTAGCGGAACACTGGCGAGCCCCGAACCTATTCCGGCATCTTGGATCGATTCCAAGAATCGACCAAAAACGCGATGTCCTCTACGCGGAACCTGCGATCACCGCGTAAGCCTATCCGGAAGCTGGAGAGTAGGCCCATGTCCGCCCAGCGACGGACGGAGTTGGGGTGGGCATTAAGCATTGAAGCTGCTTCAGAGACCGTTAAGACGGTTTTTTCCATAAGGACCATTGGAGCACGACCTCTCTTGTTCGCTGGTTTTGGCACAGCAATTCTCCTTGCAGACCATTTTGGTGCGGCTACCATGGCAACCACCTTCTGCATCTCAGGGCTATCTTCTTCTTTCCGGGCCTGCGGAACATCATCTGAGGGAGTGACATCGGGGATGAAAGGAAATAACCCGAAAGGGCTAATCCTTCATGATGAAAGGGTCACCGTTTTTTGCATAAAAATAGCCACCTTCGTTGAGCCTTTGAAGATGGCTATGACGTACTAATATGAAGGCGGTGATCTAGTCTTCTATCACCATCGTCGTAAGTTCTACGTTCCTAATCAGGGGGCCTATTGGCGTCTCGTTGTAGCCCATCACATGTACGGTGTACTCCCCTGTATCCAGTGCAATGACGCGGTTGAGCGCAAGAGGCAGGGTCATCTGTTTCTCCAATTTGGTTACCTGAACTTCTCTCGAATCACCCGGGTCCACCAGGCTTGTGTTCACTGCAATCCAGAAAAAATAGTCACATTGACTGTTGATTGCGCAATACATAGAGGCAGTGGCGCTGGCGAGGAGGAGCACTTTGGATGGCTTGGTAATGGTGATGGTCTTGGATAGAATGCTCACCCAGTTGTTTTGGCTTGTGGATAGGTCAAAGTCCAAACCAGACAGAGTTACGGGAGAGTCCAGCGTGGCGATGGTGCCTGAAAGACCTTGCGACCCCTGAATGCCCTGTTCTCCCTGGAATCCCTGGGGCCCTACGCCTCCCTTTGATCCTTGTTGGCCTGTAATCCCGATGGGCCCCTGCGACCCTTGTGAGCCTGTGGCTCCATTCAGGCCTGTAGCACCTGTCAGCCCTCGTGGGCCCTGGGATCCTTCAGGTCCTTGGACTTCATCCACCCTATCAGTTATAGCCTGGTTAACCAGGCTATTGAGTTCTGCATTTGTAGGCGTGTTGCCAGGTTCCCCTGGCAGGCCGTCTGCGCCGCAGGCAGCTAGCAGGAAAATCGACATTGTAGCTAGTAAACCAAATCGAAACCATCGCATCAGGCTACCTCCTAGTCGGGCTACCCACCTGGGTGCCCAGTCCGGTAGCGAAAGGCATACCACTGAAACATCTGCTTCTTTGGTACGTCGCTCTCCTATAGTAAACACCGGAGCAATTCTACCACTGAAAGTCCATTCCCATACGTTTAAACCTAATCCACCTATGAAATCCTCTTTACACTTGTCGTTCTACCCCGCACACGTATACTAGGATTGACATCTTTGACTGGAGTAATACCTGTATGGTCAGTGTGCCCACATCTCTATGACATCACCAAACGACGACCGTAAGCCAACGACCACCTGGCAGGCGCGATTTCCCATATTCTATGGCTGGGTGATTGTTGCTATTGTGTTCATGCGGGCGTTCACTACAGCGGGAGCCATGTGGTCTACCGCGATTCTCTCCGTGCCTATGCAGAATGACCTGGGGTGGAGCCAGTCTGCTATTTTCGCAGGGATTACCCTTCGCACCCTTGGCGCGGCCGTAGGTGGGTTTTTCATGGGGAAATACCTTGATAGCCCTAGGGGCGCTCCTATCCTGGCTATCGGTAGCGGCCTGGTTTCAGGTGTGGGCTTGATGCTGGTGGCGGTGGTAGACAGCCAATGGCAGTTCTGGCTGATTTATGGCGTGCTAAGCGGCATATTGGGCGCTGGGCCCGGCGCGTTGCTCCAGTCTGCAATCGTGCCTAAATGGTTCGTTCGAAAACGCTATAGAGCTACGGTTCTTGCCTCTATGGGGACTGGATTTGCAGCCCTCGTCCTTCCGTTGATAGTTCCGCCCTTTGTTGAGGTATTTGAATGGCGGGCGACTTTCGTTACTCTTGGAGTTCTCACTCTGATCTTGGCCGTCATTCCCTCCCTCTTTTTGAAAACTCGCCCTGAGGACGTTGGTCTCCTGACAGATGGCGATAAGGAAGACAAGGAAGCAGTCGGCTCAACAGCCCGCGTGGGGAGGCCAGCGGATAAGAGCCTGACGGCGAAAGAAGCCTTCCGTACAACGACACTCTGGTTATTGGTTGGGGCCGCTTTCTTTGGTAGTTTTTCTCCCACTGCCTTCCCGACCAACCTTGTGCCGACCTTTGTTGATAGGGGTTTCTCGTTGCAGGTAGCGGGCTGGGGATTTGCAGCCTACGGGTTCACCAGCTTTACCGGACGCTTCTTCTGGGGATGGTTGGCGGATAAAACGCATATACGGCACACACTGATGATCATAGCAATCTACACGGGGCTCACGGTGCCATTGCTTCAGCTGATGCCTGGAGACTCATCGTTGTTTGCTGGGGCCATCGCAGGGTTTGGCATCGGAGGATGGGTCGGGTTGAATCAAGCGGTGTGGGCATCCTACTTCGGTCGAGGGAACCTGGGGGCGATTACAGGTAGAGTCCGCCCGTTGGTCACCATCTCTGGTGGTAGCGGTCCCTTTCTGGTGGCGGGCATGGCAGACCTCTTTGGAGGGTTTGGCGTGGGTATCATGGTGATGGCTCTGAGTTGGTGGATATGCAGCGGGTTCCTGTACTTTGTCAGACCCGTCAAGGCATTGGAGCAGCCTACTGCGCCACCATCCGCACCGGCTCCAACTTCATAGCACAAGTAGGAGGAAGATATGGCAAACGGAGAAGACAGACTACGCGTGGGCTTCATAGGCCTAGGTATGGCCGGATCCGGCATGGTCAAGAACCTGGCGGAGCACCCGGATGTGAGCATTACTGCCGCCGCAGACCGCTTTCCTGAGCCTCGGGAAGCCTTTGCCAGAGACTTTGAGGCAGAGGTCTATGAGGACGCAGAAGAGCTCTGCAAAAGCCCCAACATTGATTTTGTGTACATCGCAACACCTCACCAGTTCCACAAAGAGCACGTCATCATGGCTGCGGAGTATGGCAAGCACATCATTGTTGAGAAGCCGATGGCGCTGACGTTGGAGGACTGCGATGCAATGATTGAAGCGGTTGACCGTACAGGGGTGAAGCTCATCATTGGGCACACCCACAGCTATGACCCTGCCATCCGCACGATGCGCGAGGTCATTGCCAGAGGAGAGCTGGGGAAGTTGGGGATGATTAACACCTGGAACTACACCAACTTCCTGTATCGCCCTCGACGACCGGAGGAGTTGGACACCTCCCTAGGCGGTGGCATTCTGTTCAACCAAGTGCCTCATCAGGTGGACACTGTCCGGCTGTTGGGTGGTGGCAAAGTGAAGAGCGTTAGGTCTGCCACGGGAATCTGGGATGATTCACGCCCCACAGAGGGCAGCCATCTCACTTTCCTGGAGTTTGAAGATGGCACCGCAGCGTCGTTGGTGTACAGCGGCTATGACCACTTTGATTCCGATGAGTTAAACGGCTGGGTTGGTGAAGGCGGCCAAATCAGACCATCTGACCGACACGGCAATGCGCGGCGTTCACTCCAAGAAGTGAAGGGCCAGGACGAAGAGACTGCCCTCAGGATGTCTGCGTATTCCTATCGTGGACTTGGAGAGCGTAGTGGGGTTACACCGGAGCAGCACCAGCCACGGTTCGGCGTGATAGTTGTGAGCTGTGAGAATGGCGATATGCGGCCAACGAGGGACGGCATTGCTGTGTATACACAAGAAGGCGTGCGTGAGATGCCCATCAATCCTGGAAGGGGCTTGCCGGGTCGCGGAGACTTGATGGATGAGTTGTACAATGCCGTCCGTCATAATGCCCCCCTGGTTCATGATGGACGCTGGGGCAAGGCGACAGTTGAGGTGTGTTTAGCCATCCTGGAATCGTCCAAGACCCACAAAGAAATCACCCTGTCACATCAAGTGGCTACGCCTTCTTAGTCAGCCCATAAATGGCTTGGCCCGTCGTGTACACTGGATGAAGAACAATTAAACAACCAGGGAGGGACCATGAGCGTCGTTAAGATTAACGCTATTGAAGTACCAGAGGGCATGGGCGAGCAGCTGGAAGAGCGCTTCGCAGCGCGGGCCAAGGTTGTAGAAGGCATGCCAGGATTCCAGGGGTTTGAGTTGCTACGGCCCGTATCGGGTGAAACTCGTTATTTCGTCTATACCCGATGGGAGACGGAAGAGCATTTCCAGACATGGCTGAACAGCCAGGAGTTCACCCACGGTCACGCCGGCGCGGGCTCCCAGCCAGTGGCCACCGGGTCAGCGCTGCTTTCTTTTGAAGTAGTGGAGGCCGTGGAAGCGAATAAGTAGCGTTGTTAGCTACTAGCCGCCTTGACAGGTTCAGGGCGGCAGGACACCATCTACTGTAGACTACCGTAAAACACACCCAGGGGGGATTAATGCTTACGCAAGAAGAAAACACCATGCTCACGCAAGTGGGCCCAGGCACACCGATGGGCGAGCTATTTCGTCGATACTGGATGCCTGCCATGCTTTCAGAGGAGATTCCGGGCGCTGACAGCACCCCGGCTCGGGTGAAGATACTGGGCGAGAACCTGGTGGCCTTTCGGGACAGCAATGGCAACCCTGGCGTTATCGATGCCTACTGCCCCCATCGCGGCGCACCACTGTTCTTCGGTCGCAACGAGGAGTGCGGATTGCGCTGCGTCTACCACGGATGGAAGTTTGACGTGGATGGGAAGTGTGTAGACCTCCCCAACAGCCCAGAGGGCGAAACCTACAAAGACAAGGTGAGCATCGCAGCGTACCCGGCCGTAGATAAGGGCGGGATTATCTGGGTGTACATGGGCCCCAAGGAGAACCAGCCTCCCTTCCACCAGTTCCAGTGGCTGGATTTGCCCCTAAGCCATATTTTCATGCAGAAGACCACCTTGAACTGCAACTACTTCCAGTCCATGGAGGGTGACCTGGACGCAAGTCACGCGTATTTCCTCCACAGGACGTTGGATGACCAGACTGCCAATATTTCTGCACGAATCAGGGAAGACGGCCCCACGTACTTTGACCCCACTCCAAGATATGCTTTGGAAGACACGGATTATGGATTGTTGATGGGTGCGATTAGGAAACAGTCAGACGGAAGCCAGTTTGTCAGCGTGGCCCACTGGATGTTGCCAAGCTACACCACCCCAGGCGCCAGCCCAACGGTGTTGCAGATGAACATCCGCGTTCCCATTGACGATGAGAACTGCTTCCAGTATCGACTGCGGTACGATTTGAATGAGCCGCTCTCAGCCCAGGAATTAAACGAGGACAAGTACGGAGGGTTCCTTTTCCCAGAACTCATCCCCGGAACCCACATTACCGTGGCGAACAAGAGCAATGACTACCTGGTAGATCGGGTAGCGCAGAAGAACTACTCTTTCACCGGTATTAAAGCCTTCCAGATTCAGGATCTTGCGCTCATTGAGGATCAATGGGGGCCAGTGTCTCCCAGGACGGGAGAACACCTGGTCAGCGCAGATACCGCTGTCATTCGTGTACGTCAGATTATGTTGAAGGCTGCTAGGGATCTGATGGAGGGCACAGAGCCAGAATCAGCGACCAACCCGAAGGCGTACCGAGTCCTCCCTGACCGCATGACCCTGCCGGGTGACGTTGTTGTGGAAGATGTCCTAAGTCCATTTGGAGTCCCGAAACAATAGGTTTGCACTGAATATGCTTGGTGAAAAGAGCCCCGGTTAGCCGAGGCTCTTTTTCTTTGCTTGACACCTTTCCCGCACGTGCGACAATACCCATCGACCACACTCAAACCAGAGGAGGGGATTTTATGCTTACGCAAGAAGAAAATACCATGCTTACACAGGTGGATGCTGGAACGCCGATGGGAGAGCTATTTCGGCGATTCTGGATGCCTGCCATGGTATCGGAAGAAATTCCGGGCGCTGACAGCACCCCGGTTCGAGTGAAGCTGCTGGGTGAGAACCTAGTGGCCTTTCGGGACAGCAATGGCAATCCTGGCATTCTTGATGCCTACTGCCCCCATCGCGGCGCGCCACTGTTCTTCGGCCGCAACGAGGAGTGCGGACTGCGCTGCGTCTACCACGGGTGGAAGTTTGATATAGATGGTACATGTGTAGACCTCCCCAACAGTCCAGAGGGGGGAACCTACAAAGATAAAGTGAACATCGCGGCGTATCCGGCCATAGATAAGGGCGGGATTATCTGGGTGTACATGGGGCCCAAGGAGCACCAACCTCCTTTCCCAGCCTTCCAGTGGACGGAGTTGCCGCAGAGCCATATCTTCATGCAGAAACTCATAGTTAATTGCAACTACTTCCAGTCCATGGAGGGTGACCTGGACGTCAGCCATGCGTTCTATCTCCACAGCACCTTGGATGGGAACCAGAACAACCAACACCTCAAAATCCGTGAGAGCACCAGCATTGACCCCAGGCCAAGGTACGTCCTGAAGGACACGGACTACGGCCTGTTGATGGGCGCAATCCGTAACCAGCCGGACGGAGACATGTACCTGGGTATCAGCCACTGGATGCTTCCCGCGTTCACCACGCCAGGGGCCAGTCCCAAGGTGTTGCAGATGAACATCCGCGTACCCATCGACGACGAGTACACGGCCCACTACCGCATCCGCTATGACTTGAACGACCCGCTTTCTGACATGGAATTGAACGAGGACAAGTACGGCGGATTCCTGTTTCCTCATGTGATTCCTGGCACGTTCATTCCCCAGGCAAACAAGAGTAACGACTACCTGATTGATAGGGTGATGCAGAAGAACTTCAGCTACACCGGAATCAAATCGTTCCCCATTCAGGACTTGGCGCTTATTGAGGATCAGTGGGGCCCGGTTTCGCCCAGGACGGATGAGCATTTGGTCAGCGCAGACCAGGCCATCATCCGGGTGCGCCAGAGCATCCTGAAGGCTGCCCGTGATTTGATGGAGGGTACAGAACCAGCCATAGCGCAGAACGCCAAGGCATATGGTGTGCTTCCGTCACGCATGGTGATTCCGGCCAGTTCCTCTGACGCAGACATTGCAACGGCTTTGGAGCCGCACACGTTGCCCCAGGCCTAAAATCCGGTTTAAGTAAGAGTTAAAAAGAGGATGTTATGAAGATTGGTGTAATTGGCGCAGGAGCAATTGGTGCCACCCTTGGCGGTCACTTGACCCGTGGTGGCGAGGACGTAGTGCTCTTCGACCCGTGGCGAGAGCACGTTGAGAAGATGCAGAAGGATGGCCTGATACTCGATGGTGTTCAAGGTGAACACCTTGTGCAGGTGGACGCTCGGCACGTGGATGAACTGGCATCCTTCAAGGAAAAGTTTGACCTCATTATTGTGGCAATGAAATCGTACGATACTCCCTGGGCCATTGAGTTGATGAAGCCGTTCCTGACGGACAACGGTTACTTCGTCAGCCCTCAGAACAGCATCAACGAGGAGCAGATTGCGCCGTTGGTGGGAGCCGACCGACTCATCGGCTGCGTCAGCACGATTTCTGCCTGGTTGATGGAAGCAGGTCATGCGCGACAAACGGGTTCCATGAGCCAGGCACTCAAAGGCAACGTGTCCTTCACCGTCGGCGAGTTGGACGGTCGAGATACGGAGCGTGTGCGAGAGGTTCAGCAGCTATGGAACCACGCAGGCGACACCACTGTGACCGATAACCTCTGGGGTGAGCGATGGTCAAAGATGGCCATCAACTGCATGGCTAACCCCTCGGCAGGCATGACGGGCCTTACCAGCCATGAAGTTCGGGCCAACCCGGAGTCCCGGAGAATGATGTTGAAGTTTGGCGCAGAGGCACTTCGCGTTGGGCGATCATTGGGCCACACCATCCCATCGCCAATGAAGGGCTTCACGTTGGACGATATTGAGCAGGCTGCATGGGAAGGCAACGTTGAACTTGAAGCCACGTTCTCTGGGCCGCCCCCAGCTGTTGCAGGGTACCCATCGTTGTACCAGGACATCATGAAGGGTCGCAAGACGGAGATTGATTACCTCAACGGCCACGTGTCTAGACGCGGCAAAGAACTGGGGCTGGCAACACCCTACAGCAATGCTGCTGTGACGGTCATCAAAGGCGTTGAGTCGGGGGAGTTCTCGGTAGGTATTGAGAACGTGCAGCGCGTGGAGAAGATAGCCAGGGCATAGGCAGGACGAGGCCCTGAACTCGAGTGCCTGACGATTACCGTTGGGACAGAATAGACAAAGAAACAAAACCGCAGGAGCACAAAAATGGACTTGGAACTGACAGGAAAAACAGCGATTGTCACCGGCGGTAGCCGGGGCATCGGTAAGCAGATTGCCCTCGTGCTGGCAGAAGAGGGTGTGGACGTAGCCATCGTCGCCCGTGAAATGGATCGACTTGAGGCCACAGCCAAGGAGATTGCTACAGCAACGGGTCGCAAGATTGTGCCCATCACGGTGAACACTGGCGATGATGAGTCCGTCAAAGCCATGGTGAAGGCTGCTGCTGCGGCCCTTGGTGGCGTGGACATCCTGGTGAACGGCGCAGCCACGGCTGGTGGTTTCTCAGCACCGCCCAAGCTGCCGGAGATGACCGTTGACGCGTTCTGGGCCGACATGAACGTCAAGGTCATGGGGTATCTGCGTACTGCGCAGGCAGCCTCACCGTACATGATCGCGAAGGGCTGGGGCCGCATCATCAACATAAGCGGTATGGCAGCGCGACAGAGTGGCAACATCATTGGCAGTATGCGCAACGTTTCAGTTGCTGCTTTGTCCAAGAACCTGGCAGACGAACTTGGTGAGCACGGCATCAACGTAACTGTTGTTCACCCAGGCGGCACTCGTACGGAGCGCACGACACTCGATGCCGAGGAGCGATTGGCGGGTAACACCATCCACAAGGCCGTAGACGCCCACGATATTGCCAACGTCGTTGCGTTCCTGGCGTCACCGAAAGCGGTTGCCATTACAGGCGATACCATTGCGGCTGGCGGCGGCGTCGGCAAGGCAATCCACTACTAACCAGGACGCAGTCCTGGGCCTACCAGGGCGTGCCCTGGACCCATGGAACCTGACGGTTATCAAAGAGAGTGATTGATTATTGACGGAGTGGTTTCATGGACAAAGTGATTGAAGGAACCCTCCTCTGGGAACCCTCTGAACAGCAGAAGGTCAACGCCAACATCACGCGTTACATGGCTTGGATCAAGGACAAAAAGGGCCTCGACTTCACGTCGTACGATGCGTTGTGGGATTGGTCGGCGTCAGACCTGGAAGGGTTCTGGGCCAGCGTCTGGGAGTTCTTTGCCGTCAAGGCTACTAAGCCCTACACCAAGGTGCTTGGGGACCGGCGTATGCCGGGGGCGCAGTGGTTCCCCGGCGCTGAACTGAACTACGCTGAACGCGCATTGGCGCGCCGTGACGACCATCCTGCCATCATCTTCCGCAACGAGGGCGATGGCGCCCGTACCCTGACCTACGCCGAACTCCATCGACAGGTGGCCTCCGTTGCTGCCGGGCTGCGTCGGTTGGGGGTAGGCAAGGGCGATTGTGTTGGTGCGTATCTACCCAACATCCCGGAGGCAGTCGTAGCGTTCCTGGCCACAGCAAGCATCGGTGCCGTGTGGTCGTCGTGCTCGCCGGACTTCGGAGCGCGCAACGTGGTGGATCGCTTCCAGCAGATTGAACCGACGGTGCTTATCACCGTGGACGGCTATCACTACAACGGCAAAGCCTTTGAGCGCATGGAAGCATCAGCGGAGATACAGGCCAGCCTGCCGACGTTGAAGGCGACCGTTTTGGTTTCTTACCTCACCGATGAAGCAAAAGCGCCTTTAGGGGGTCTAAAGGACGCCGTTGCGTGGGATGACCTGCTTGGAGATGACAGCCCGCTGGTCTTTGAGCCAGTGCCCTTCAATCACCCCCTGTGGGTGCTCTACTCCTCTGGCACCACTGGTGTGCCAAAAGCCATTGTCCAAAGCCAGGGCGGCATCCTGATAGAGCACCTCAAGGCCATATCGCTGCACCTTGACCTGACCGCTGATGACCGGTTCTTCTGGTTTACAACCACTGGCTGGATGATGTGGAATTTTCTGATGGGCGGCCTGCTGCATGGCATGACCATCGTGCTGTACGATGGCAGCCCGGCCTACCCGGACATGGACGCAATGTGGCGTCTGACGCAGGAGACCGGCATCACCTACTTCGGAACCAGCGCGCCCTTTATCGCAGCGTGTATGAAAGCTGGTGTTGAGCCTGGACGTGATTTTGATCTATCTGCGTTGCGAGGCATCGGCTCCACGGCTTCACCCTTGCCGCCAGAGGGCTTCGCTTGGGTGTACCAGCACATTAAAAGCGACGTTTTGTTGGGCTCCACAAGCGGAGGCACGGACATTTGTACATCGCTGGCATTTTCGTGCCCTATTCTGCCTGTCCATGCTGGCGAGCTCCAGTGTCGAGGGCTTGGCACGGCAATGCAGTCGTTCGACGAGTCTGGTCACCCGGTCACGGGGCAGGTTGGCGAACTGGTGGTCACGGAGCCAATGCCCTCAATGCCCCTCTACCTCTGGGGTGATACCGATGGCAGTCGCTACAGCGAGAGCTACTTCAATGTCTACCCCGGCGTGTGGCGTCACGGCGATTGGTTGAAGGTGACGGAGCGGGGAAGCTGCATCATCTACGGTCGCTCAGACTCCACGTTGAACCGGGGCGGCGTCCGCATGGGCACCAGCGAGTTCTACAGTATTGTGGATGAGCTGCCAGAGGTGACGGACAGCCTAGTCATTGATACTAGCAGCCTTGGCACAGAGGGGAAGCTGCTACTTTTCCTTGTGCTGGTAGAGGGAGTGCAACTCGACGATACCCTGACCGCCAAGCTGAAGGCTCGATTACGTAGTGCGCTGTCGCCGCGACACGTCCCCGACGAAGTCTATGCTGTGCCTGAAGTGCCTCGAACGCTGAACGGCAAGAAGGTAGAAGTGCCGGTGAAGCGCATCCTGCTTGGGGAATCGCCGAACGTGGTAGTCACGCCCGCATCCCTGGCTAACCCAGACTCCATGAAATACTTCGTACAACTAGCCAAGGAGAGCCCTGGCCCCATAATAGAATGCACGCAGTAAACAGACTTGAGAGACAAGAGTGTTCAGCCCCTGCCCTTCGACGCCCTTCACCCATAACTATTGGAGCGTGTGATAAACTCACGCCATGCAAAATGAACAACCAATCTACAGCGCCCAGCACTCTCGGTCATTCTTCCAGCGCATCAACGTTGCAATTGCGGCGGCTGTTGTTGTCCTCGGTGCCATAGGATTACAGCCGGTTCTGTTGATTCTTGGCATCGGCATTGGAGGGCTGTACTGGTTCACCACCGCCCAGAAATACTACGTTTTCGCAAATAAGCTGGTCATCCATTACGGTCGGCCACGCATCCTTGAGATACCCCTCGATATAATTCGCGATGCCGGTATCGTCAAGATACCGTTGAGCGCCGGAGTGTTTATACGCAGGGCAGGTAAATCGGGGGTCATCATCCGGCCACGGAATATGGAAGAGTTTGTCACCCAGCTTTGGGATGCAATTCAAAAGAACGGCGGGCCAGCGCCAGAAGTGTTGCCTCCAGACACTGAACCTTCTGCTGGCGAATAATCAGGACTGATCTGGCGGGATATCCCAATATTCATTACGGAGATTACTATGGCGACTACCGTTAACGTTGGACTCCGCATCCCCTCTGTTCACCCCACAGACGTTGAAGCTGTCCGTCGGTTCATCCTGGAAGCTGAGAACATGGGCTACCACTCGATATGGGTGGGCGATCACGTCTACTACCGAGTGGACGTTGTAGACCCGCTGGTCTTGCTCACGTGGGCCGCCGCGCAGACCAGTCGAATTCGCTTGGGAACAGCGGTGATGCTGA
This sequence comes from Dehalococcoidia bacterium, assembly GCA_963694315.1. Classification (GTDB taxonomy): domain Bacteria; phylum Chloroflexota; class Dehalococcoidia; order Lucifugimonadales; family UBA1127; genus UBA1127. The sequence goes on from CAVOCU010000004.1 coordinate 40,912, forward strand.
CGGCCTATCGCAATCCGGTGATTCTGGCTAAAACCGCCTCGTCAATTGACTACCTCTCTGGCGGCCGTTTGACGCTGGGCATCTCCATCGGCGGCACAGAGGCGGAGTACAAGAGCCTGGGTGTGGCAATGGACAAGCGGGTGGCGCATCTGCGGGAGAACGTGGCTATCATGCGGGCGCTGTGGGCTGGCGAGGACGCCTCCTACGATGGCCAGTACCACCAAGTTGAGCACGGCACCATGAGCCCTAAGCCCTTACAGCAGTCGGCGCAGAAAACGGGAGTGCCCTTGTGGTTCGGTGGTGGTAGCGAGCCTATGCTCCGTCGACTGTCGGAGATTGCCGATGGCTGGGTTGGTTCCGGTGGTGCACCGGCAGGGACCTTTGTTTCAGGGGTGGAGAGCATAAAGGGATTTGCTAAAGAGAAGGGCCGTGACCCTGACAGCCTTGGGTATAGCAAGCTCATCAACGTCAGCGTAGACCAGAGCAAACAAAAAGCGTTTGACTTGGCCAAGGCCCATTGGGGAGAGTATTACGGCCCCAATTTCGATGTTGATAAGTCGGCCATCTATGGCGAACCTGCGGCGGTGAAAGCTGCTCTACGTGAGTTTGGCGAAGCGGATACCCCTGAGGTCACGCTGATTCTGGAGCCGTCCAGCCTGGACATCGGACAGCTTGAGTTGTTGACAAAGACCACAGAGGGATTGATGGCCTAACAAGCGGCTTAGCCGCTCTTGCTGGAAGCCGGCCTGAATGCGGAAGCGACTTCGTGTCCCTTGGGGGCAATATCACGGAGCTGGAGGAGGATGTTATGGACGAGAGATTAGCGGGCATCATTGAATCAGCAGAGTCGGAACAACTGGCCTCCGGGTTTGAGTTTACGGAAGGGCCCCTCTGGTATTCTGCTGGATATTGGAAATTTGTTGATATCCGTACCAACCGCATCTATAAGTTGGTACCAGGCGGTCAACCTGAAGTCGTTCGGGAGGACAGCAATCAGGCGAATGGCCTGACGTTTGACCTGCAAGGGCGACTGCTGATGTGCGAGATGGGAAGTCGGCAGCTCAACCGCTGGGAGGACGATGGCTCTTTCACAACGATGTTTGACCGCTGGGACGGCAAGCGACTGAACCGCCCGAACGATGTGATTTGCGCCTCTGACGGTAGTATCTACTTCACTGACCCTGGCCCTCGGATGGAGCCCCCGGAAAAGGAGCAGTCTATCAACGGCGTTTACCGCATTGCGCCCGATGGCACGATGAGCCCCATCATCACCGATTTTGAGTTCCCCAACGGCCTGGCGCTCTCCCCTGACGAGCGGACGCTGTATGTGGCTAACTCACGCCCGGACATGCACATCCGCGCCTTTGATCTGCAACTTGATGGGTCTGCTATTAACGGCAGGGTCTTTGCAGGTTTGAAGCTTGAAGGGCAGGAGGGCGTTCCTGACGGTATGAAAGTGGACGTTGAGGGTCGTGTGTACGCTACAGGCCCCGGTGGCTGCTGGGTGTTCAGTCCGACAGGTGAACACCTGGGTACCATCATACTGCCGGAGATACCTGCCAACTGCGCCTTTGGAGGCCCTGACTACAAGACGCTTCTCCTCACGGCGCGGACTGGCGTTTACAGCGTGAGGACAACCACAGCCGGGGTGAAGCCACCCGGGAGTCGATGACTCTTTTGCTGGGAAAGTGCCCTGCATGTCTAACCCCGCTACTGCCAGCCTAAACCCTTCTTAGGGAAAAGATGACGCGCATCTCAGCCCTTGTCGGATGAACGTCAGGAACAAAGGCGTTGCTACCGCCCTAGCGCGGTGACCACTGCATCGCCTACGGCAGCCGTACTGGACGAGCCTCCAAGGTCAGGCGTCAGAGTTTCGTTCTCTTCTACAACGCTGAGTACCGCTGCTTCAATCGCTGCTTCTGCTTCTACTTCTCCCAGATGCCGCATCATCATGCCTGCAGAGAGGATAGCCGCCAGCGGGTTGGCGATACCCTTGCCTGCAATGTCCGGTGCGCTGCCGTGTACTGGCTCAAACATAGAGGGGAAGCGTCGTTCCGGGTCAATGTTGCCGCTCATGGCCAGCCCCATGCTTCCGGTGATGATTGCCCCTATGTCCGTTAGGATGTCACCGAACAAATTGCTGCCCACCACTACATCAAAGACCTCTGGCTTTCGGATGAACTCCATGCACGCAGCGTCCACCAACAGTGAATTCGTGCTGATATCAGGGTAACGCTCAGCCACTCGCTCAAAAGCCCTGTCCCAGACCACCATGCCGTAGCCCTGGGCATTGGACTTGGTCACAGATGTGACGTGATTCTTCTTGTTGCGTTTCTTGGCGAGTTCAAAGGCGTAGGTAATGACCCGCTCACATCCGTGGCGCGTAAAGACTCCCGTCTGAACGCCAATCTCCTCCGGGAACCCCTCGTACAGAAAGCCGCCCACGTTGGCGTACTCGCCCTCCGTGTTCTCGCGAATAACCACCATGTCTATATCGCCGACCTTCTTGTCGCGTAAGGGCGATGTGACGCCTGGAAACAGGACGCAGGGTCGCTCGCAGACATATTGGTCAAAGCCGCGACGCATGGGAAGCAGCAGTCCGTTCAACGTGATGTGGTCCTGCACCTCAGGATGACCCACCGCGCCGAAGTAGATGGCATCAAACTTGGATAGGATGTCCAAGCCATCGGACGGCATCATCACGCCGTTCTTGAAGTAATAATCTGTGCCCCAGGGGAACTCCGTGAACTTAAACGTGATATCGAATTTTCGTGCGATGGCATTGAGGGTCTTCAATCCCTCTTCCACAACGTCAACGCCTATGCCGTCACCACGGATTATTGCGATTGAGTGTTCAGTCATAGTGTTTCTCCTGAGACAAATTTTCTTACCGTTCTGGCGACGTGTACCGCCAAAGGCCACGCCAGCTTAATCCTACTGCGGTAACAAGCCCTGTGGCTATAATTCCGCCAAGAACCAGGGTTCCACCCGCTCCGATGGCCTGAGCCACAAAACCCGCTTCCATTGAACCTAACGCGTTGCCTGCGTTGGCAAAGAGGTTTGAGAAGCTTGCCGCGCGTCCCCGAATCTCGTCAGGCGCTAGGAGTTGCGTGAGGGTCTGGCGTATCACCACGCTTAGGGAGTCTGTATACCCTAACGTCCACGCTGCAATGAGGGCTAGCCAGTACCAGTGGGCAAGCCCTAAGAATATCAGGCCAAACGAGTAGCCAAAGACGGAGAAGATGAACAGAGCCCCTTTACGTTTGATATCCCCCATCCACAGCAGGGTGACAAACCCCATAAAGGAGCCTATTGCTGGGGCAGCGAAGAGTATACCGAGCCCTGTCCCTCCCACGTGAAAGACGTCGCTTGCCAGGATGGTGAGGATGGGGCGATAGAACCCTACGATGACCAGACCGAAGTCCACTAGGAACATCCCCAGCAGGATGCGTTGGAACCAGATGAATTGCATCCCTTCAAATATGGCATGGAAAGAGACGAAGCGTCGCTCTCCCAGCGGTTTTCCGGAAGCCTTTATCATTGAGAAAAAGAAGAGAGTGGGAAGGAACAAAAAGGCGTTAACCACATAGACGTTGCCAATGTTTATAAAGTCGAGGAGCACGCCACCAAGGATGGGGCCGACCAACACAGAGAGTTCAAACACGCTGGAGTTCAGGGTTACCGCGTTCATCAGATGGTGTTCCGGCACAAGCCTGGGGAGGTAAGCAGTCCGGGATGGCCCTTCCAGGATATTCATGGCCGCACTCATGCTGGTGAAAGCAAAGATATGCCATACAGCAATGGTGTCTGTGTGGACAAGCACCGCAAGTCCTACCGCAGGGATCAGCCCGCCTACCTGGGCTAGCAAAAGCAACTTGCGGCGGTCAAAGACGTCAGCAATGACACCACCAAAGAGGCCGAACGCCATCGTCGGAATGACCTGAAACAACCCCACTAAGCCGAGCATGTAGGCAGAACCCGTCAGCTCATAGATGAAATAGAGGTTGATGACCTGGCGCATCTGCCGCGCGATGGATGCGCTAAGGGAACCGGCCCACATGTACCGAAAATCCCTATGCGCTAACGATGCCCACGGCTTGACTCTACCGCTATCGGCAGGACGCTGGACATCTGGTTGTTCTGACATGGCTCCTCATTATTGGGGGGATTACGCAGGGCGCGCCTATACCAAGGTGGTTGTGTATCTGGGCGTGCGCTGGGCAGGACTATGCGGTTACCCGTAGCTACATACTGTACACGTTAGGCCAAAGTGAAACAAACCCTATTGTGCGCGGTTAAGAGTCAGTTGAACGATATCGCCAAAGGCCTCGCCAGCCGAAGCCAACGGAGAGAACAATGACTACACCAATCGCCCCTCCTAAGATAAGCGCGCCGCCAGGGCCCATGATTGATGCTGCAACTCCCGCTTCCGTTGCGCCAATGGCGTTCCCAGTCTGGGCGAAGAGTCGCGTGAACGCAGTGGCCCTACCTCGATATTCATCAGGCGCCAGGAGTTGCGTCAAGGTTTGGCGGAGAACCAAACTAATGGAGTCCGTATACCCCAGCACTGCTCCTGCAATCATCCCCATCCAGAACAGGGTAGATAGACCCAAGAAAGCCAATCCCAGGGCGTACAAGAAAATGGCCACCAGGAAAAGGGCGCCCTTGCGTTGGACTTCTCCTATCCAAAGCATAGTGATGAACCCAAGAACCGCTCCAATGGCTGGTGATGCGTAGAGTATTCCCAACCCTAATGGCCCTACGTCAAACACGTCTTTGGCCATGATGGTGAGCATTGGCCGGAAAAAGCCCACAGAAGACAAACCGAAGTCCGTTAAATACAAACCCAGCAGGATACGCGTTGCCCAGATGAACTTCATGCCGTCCAGCACCATGCCAATAGAGACCCGCCGTGCCTCCCCCTCAGGCTTTCCGGAGGTGCGGATGAATAGCAGGACCAACATGGACGGCAGAAGCAGGAATGCGTTGATGATGTAGGTGACTCCTGCGCCTAAATAATCAACCAGAATACCGCCCATGAGTGGGCCAATAAAGAATGTGGCTTGTTGCAGACTACCGTTCAAGGTGACGGCGTTCATCAGGTGGGTTCTAGGCACCAGCTTGGGTACAAGGGAGTTGCGAGCAGGCCCCTGAGCTATGTTAATCAGCGATGTGAGGGTGGTGAATACAAAGATGTGCCAAACCTCAAGGCTACCAGTAAGCAGCAGTGCCCCCAGCGCGAAGGCAGGGATCATGCTGAGGGAGTTCACAATGAGCAGGAGTTTGCGCCGGTCAAAGACGTCTGCCAGAGCCCCTGCAAACAGCCCAAGGGTGAGGGCTGGGATGACCTGGAAGAGGCCGGTGAAGCCAACAAGCAAAATGGAATCAGAGATGTCATAGACCAGATAGAGGTTGAACGCTTGACGCATCTGGTTGGCGGTGCCGGAGAAGAAGCCGCCAATAAATAAAAGGCGGTAGTCGCGGAACCCCAGGGAGGCGAGAGGCGAAACTTTGGTGCCTAATGGTTGAGTTTTTTCAGCCTCAGGCTGTTGGGCCATGGTTCCTCAAAGGGCGGGTTTCCTTCCACTTCCTCATAGGTGTAATAAAACAAATATTCCCAGGTGATGGAGCTATTATCGAATCACGCTTGTGTACTTTACACGTTTACTATCGTTGTGACAAAGGCATAGCCCTTGCCTGCGAATATGCTGAAGCCTATACTCCCCCTCGTGCCGGGAACCTGCATTGTCTGTCACGTGATGCCCTGTACACGATGCTGTGGCGAATACCGAGAATTACACAAAGGACAAAAATCATGGATCAAGATATACGAACTCAAGTAGTTGTAGTGGGCGCGGGTAACGCTGGCCTCTCCGCAGCGGTTGCGGCGCGACAGGGTGGCGCAGACGTTATTGTGCTGGAGAAAGCCCCCAAGCAATACCGTGGCGGCAACAGTGCCCTCACTGTACATATGCTCTTTGCCTATGATGGTGTGGAGGACCTGAAGCCGTTGCTTGCCGACCTCTCTCCAGAAACCCTGAAACGTATGAACGAGCGAATCTACGGGTACACCAAGGAGCGGTACTACGACAATATCAT
>CAVOCU010000005.1:0-46527 GCA_963694315.1 Dehalococcoidia bacterium
GGAGCCCAACAAGTGGGTGATCTATAAGCCTAAGGGCGAGATGCTGGTACTCGACAAGATTTTCCCGGAAGGCATCACCATCCCTGAGAGCTTTGAGGGGAAGAGCATCATCCAGCTCCCAACCATGAAGACCCACGTGTTCACTACCATGACCGGAGCAATGAAGAACGCCTTTGGTGGGCTGCTGAACCGTAAGCGCCACTGGACCCACTCTGTCATTCACGAGACGCTGGTGGACTTGCTGACCATCCAGCAGGAGATACATCCAGGGCTCTTTGCGGTAATGGATGGCACCTTTGCGGGAGACGGCCCAGGCCCAAGGGCGATGCGATGGCATATTCCCGGCGTGCTGCTGGCTTCTGCCGACCAGGTGGCCATTGATGCTGTGGCCGCGAAGATGATGGGCTTGAACCCAATGGACATCAAGTTCATCAGGATGGCCCACGAGCGCGGGTTGGGCTGCGGCGACCCTGATGAGATAGAGATTGTTGGCGAGGACATTTCCGAAGTGAACTTTGGGTTCCAGACGGTGCAGAACACCTTTGCCAGCAGAGGCCAGAAGCTTATCTACTGGGGGCCGCTCAAGTTCTTGGAGAAGCTATGGCTTCGCTCTCCACTGGTGCCTCTGGCCTACCTGGCATCCAACGTGTACCACAACGGCTACTGGCGCAACATGAAGGGTAAGAAGCGCATCCGTGAGGCGTTGAAGACGCCGTGGGGCAAATTGTTCTCTAGCTATTAACTCAATAGTAATGTTGTAATAAATTGCACCCCCGGCATACGCCAGCAGGCCGGGGGGCATCCCCCGGAGCCCCTTGCAAGAGGGGAACCCCTCTAGACTCCCCACGTGTCTGGAGCTTTAGTCCTCTTGCCGCAGCGACATAAGAAAAGCTTTAGTCCCCTCGCGGCTGCGAAATATGGGTCCAGGGCTAAGCCCTGGCTGTGTGGAGCGCGATGCTCCCCAACATAAGGTTCCGATAGCTCACCTCGCTGAACCCCGCTTCTGACATGGCAGCTATAAGCTCCCTTGGGCTCAGGTATCGCTCCACGGAGGCTGGTAGGTACTGATACGCTGTTCGACTCCCCGAAAGAGCCCAGCCTACCAACGGTAGCATCCAACGAAAGCCTATTGTATAGACAGCTTTGCTGACGATGTTCTTGGGCTTCACGATGTCCAGCACCACCAACCGCCCGTCCGGCTTCAGCACCCGCTTGAACTCCGCGAGTCCCAAAGGGATGTCATCAAGGTTGCGTAGGCCAAAGCCGATGGTGGCGCAATCGAAAGTGCCATCAGAAAATGGAAGGGCTAGCACATCGCCTTGGAGAGGGTGAACCCTGTCTTCTAGGTGCTGGTGTTCCAGAATGAATTTTGATTGTTGGAGCATGGCGGCAGAGAAGTCCAGTGCCGTGACGTGGGTAGCCTGGCTAGCTAGTGCCGCTGCCAGCTTTCCCGTGCCGGACGCTGCATCCAGCCCTCGTTCAACGTGCTCCGGCGCAGCCATGCGGACGGCCAGACGCCGCCATGCCTCATCGCGCCCAAAAGAGGCAACGGTGTTGAAGGCATCGTACCGCTTGGCTATGCGATCGAACATCCGCTGGACGCGTTGTGGGTGAGTTGTGTTCATATGCCTATGCTCTCCGTGCTGACTCGTTAGGTATGACTGGCTGACAGCTTTGCCAGCGTCGATGCATCCAAAGCCTGCCGGGACGTGTACCTGGGAGTGAACCCTGTTTCGCGTCGCAGCTTCTCAATGTTTGCTACCCAGGGCCATCGAATCATATCGAGGCCACAGGATGGCGAGTCACCCTGAAGCCTGAGGACCCATGTGGCCTGCGTCAGCGGGTACAGGAGGGCGGCGGGCACCGGCAATGATCTCCGACCTGCCACTCGTGCTATGTCACTATACGGGACGGTTCCAGCTCCCGCTATGTTGTACACCCCGGAAAGCTGCGCTTTCAAACAAAGCTCCAGGACATCTTGCAGGTCGTCTTCATGGATGAACTGCATCTGCGGGTCGGTGCCTAGGACGCTCACCAACAGGGGCTTGGAGAACGCCTTGGTGATGAAGTTATCGGAGTTGGGACCCATGACCACGCACCCACGCAGCACGGTATTGTGGGTGTTGGGATTGTCCAAACCGTATGCTTGAAGCAGTGGTTCCGTAGCGACTTTGTCCTCTGCGTACTGGAACCCACGTACTGGCTGCATTGGAGACTCTTCAGTGAATGGGGCGCTGTTGTTGGGGCGAGCTCCGTATACGGTGGTGCTGCTGAGATAGAGTATGTGGTCAACGTCGGCAGCCTGGCAGCTTTGGAGGACTTGCGCAGTTCCGCCCACGTTGGTACGACGCACAGCTTCTCTGTTGCGCCCAGGTTTTAGCTGAAAGGCCAGATGAACAACGGAACTCACCCCGTGCTCTTTGAAGACGTCCTCTACTGGCTGGGAGATGTCACGTTGGTAGGCGGTCACCTTAGGGTGTGTCGGGTCTATGAACCGAGCATCGAGGGCGATTACTGCGTCTACATCGTTGGAAGCTGCCAGTCGTCCCACAAGCCTTGCGCCGATGGAGCCTGCTGCGCCTGTGACTGCGACTCTGAGGCCGTTAGCCACCAGGGACGACATCGGCGAAATCGAATCGAAGTGTCCCCAGCCCCTGTACGTCAAAGGCCATGCCGACCTTATGGACTCCTGGCGTTAGCGGGGTTCCGGTTGCGGTGATAGTGGTGGCGCGGTTCAAGGCAAGGGTGAAGGGTACGTCCTTGGTGACCTCAGAGAATGACACGGCACGGTCGTCCACGGTGAAGTGGGAGTCCTCCATAGGAATTTCCTCACCATCCAGCGTTAGGGGAAGCATCCCCCTGGCGTAGCCGGAGCCAAGGGAGTTCTTAATCTCAAAGGCCAAGCCCTTTTCCGTGGCGCGCAAACTGCCTTTCACGTAGAGCCTGCGTAGGAGAAACCCTGGAACGGTAATCACTGAACCCTCCTTGAGTGGACTAAGGTCATGCTATGCGTTCTCTTCCATGGTGCGATGCATCTGGTACAGCCCCTCTTCCACGGTAACAACCTCCGGGGGCAGTTGTCGTTCAGCTCCCAGGAGCTTGGCCATGATGTATATCTGGGCCGCTCGCTCCACCAGCGCAGCTACGTCCATAGCGGCGCCCAGATCATGGCCTACCGCTACCAGTCCGTGATTACTGAGCAACGCTGCGCTGCGGTTTTTCAATGCCTCGCATGCACTTTGGGCAAGTTCTTCGCTGCCGGGAGGTTGGTACGGCGCAACGCGGATAGATCCTCCCACAAGCACCACTACCTCGTCGATGACGGGGGGTATCTCCATGCCTGCTACGGCGCAGACGCTGGCGTAGACGGAGTGGGTGTGCACCACGGAGCGCACGTCTCGGCGAGCGGCATAGACGGCAAGGTGAAGCATGGTTTCTGACGATGGTGGAAGGTCGCCGTAGATGGGATCAGCTTCAAAATCGATGACAGGGATGTCCTCAGCCGTCATGGAGCGATAGGAACGGCGACTGGGTGTAATGGCGACGAGAGGTGTCTCGCCGGGAATGAGGAGGCTTACGTTGCCGCTTGCCCCAGAGACTAGGCCAAGTCGTGCTAGCTCCTGGGCCGTTTCCAGCACCGCTGTTCGCTCGGCTTTCCAAAACTCCGACGCCATTCATTGCTCCCGTGTCTGATTGCAGCCCTATTGTAGTCTGGCAGGGCTTGGCCTGCACCTACACCCCTGGTGGGTACCTGTGGGGTGTTCAAATGACGCAAAATTTAAGCGACTACAAAATACCCTTCAACCGTTCCTGGGCTTCTAGCCAGCGGGCGTAGTGCTCTTCATACTCTGCGGTGACCACTGGCTTTGGCTCGATAGTGCGCAGCCCCTCGCGGGCTGTTGAAGCTAATTTGGCAAAGTCGATGTCGCCTGACAGCGATGCCCCCGCGACGATGGCAGCTCCAACGGCGCTGGCGTCTGGCGTAGAAGCAATGTGGATAGGGCGACCAATCACATCGGCGAATATCTGGTTGAACAGCACGGTGCGGGTCATGCCTCCGCCCAGGGCAATGCTGCTGGGAGTAATTCCCGTCACTTCTTCTAGCAACTCACATGCGCCGCGTACCGCAAAAGCAATGTTCTCCAACGCTCCACGGGCTAAATGGCCTTGCCCAAAGCCGCTGAAGGTGGTGGGCACGGGGAAAAGGATGCCTCCCGCTCGCAAGCCAGGCCGCGATAGGTCGAGCGGAGCGGGGCCGAGTAGCGCCAGCACGCCGTCTCCCCCTGGGGGTACGTTTCCCGCCATCCCTTCCATGGCCTGGTAGGCATCGTCAGCGGTTCCGAAAACGAGGTCGCGAAGCCAGCGATAGGCGTTGCCGCCATCCCCGGCGTTGGCTTCGGTAATCCAGCGTCTTGACGCCACGTGTCGACCCACCCATGTCCGCTTTGCCATATCTGGTTGTGGTGTAGCAGTGACGGCCTGGGCCGTTACGCTCCAACCTGCAACCACGCCCACTGCTCCAGGCTCCACAACGCCCATCGCCAGCAGGCCGCACTGGGTGTCTGGGCCAGCTACCACCACGGGGGTACCAGGGTTCAGACCAAGGTCTTCTGCCACTGCTTTGGTCACACCGCCAACGGAAATACCGGGCTTGGTTAGGGCAGGGAACCAGTCTGTACGTAACCCTAGTTGATCTAATAACTCCGTGGCCCAGCCCCCGGATACGATGGTGAGCAAGCCCGCTTCTGAGGCTAAGGTCTCCTGGGCTGCAAGCTCCCCGGTGAGGCGATACGCAACCCAATCGCCAAGAGTAAGCACCGTTGCTATGCGGTCATACGCGTCTGGACGGTTGGCCTGGAACCACCGCAGCTTGGCTGGAGCAAAGAAAAAGGACGGAAGATGCCCGGTAGTGGCGTAGACGGCATCGCTGAAGTCCTCGTCCATCCCTGCGCCTTCAAAGACCGCGCGGAGGTCAAGATTAGGGCCGAGGTACAGCGCTTTCCCAGCCCTGTCCATGAACCCGACGCCCTGTCGTTGGGACGTGATACCAATCGCCGCCACAGCGGTTCCTGTAATGCCGATAGATTGTAATGTTTGTCCTATCAGGTTTATTAGAGATGCCCATAGGTCGTCTGGCAAAAACTCACGACTGAGTTCTGAAGCATCATCTGGCGTGATGTATGACGTTGGTTCGATAGACGACGCTAGAATGCGACCTGTCAGGTCGGTCAGCACAACCTTCAGCGTGCTGGTGCCGATGTCGATGGCGAGTAGGTTTTTTTGCTGTTGGGTCATGGCTGCGTCCTTGCGAAGCGCAGAAGGTCGCGGGTAATCATCTGCGAGTACCGTTCCACCGTCTCAGCCGTTGCGCCGCCGATGTGTGGCGTCAGCACCACGTTGTTGAGCTTCAGCAACGAGCTGTTGGGCACCACGGGGTGGGTCTCGTACACGTCCAAAGCAGCCCCGGCGATGCCCCCTGCTTTGAGCGCGTCTACTAGTGCGGCCTCATCAACCAGCGCCGCGGAGGCCGTGTTGATGAGGTAACTAGTAGACTGCATCAGGGCGAGTCGTTCGCGGTTGAGCATACCGATAGTCTCCGGGGTCTCTGGCACATGCAAAGTTACAAAATTACTATTTGAAAGAAGCTCATCAAGGGATGACATTGCCACGTATTGGGGTGTTGTTGCGTAGGGGTCGTAGCCTAGCACTCGCATCCCCAAGGCGTGACCCAACCGAGCTACGCGCTTGCCGATGGCACCAAGCCCCACAACCCCTAAGGTCTTTCCTGAAAGCTCCGTGCCTCGCAAATCGGTATAGGGCGTTAGAGGGTCTTCCCACCCGCCACTGATGACATAGCTGTGGGCTTCCGGGATGCGGCGTGCCAGGGCAAAGGCAAGTCCTACGGTCATCTCCGCTACTGCGTTGGCGTTGCGACCAGGTGTGTTGGCTACAACAACGCCTCTGGCTTTTGCAGCTTCGATATCAACCTGGTTTGTGGCGTTACGGCAGAGACCAATGAACCGCAGGGGCGATGGGCCTTCAAAGACCTCGTCAAAGAGGAAGTCCACCTCTATCACCACCGCTTCAATAGCCTCATCAGACAGTCTCACTGCCAACTCCGCCGGATCCCAAATTCGTTTGGTCTCTGTCCACGGTTCGTAAATGACGGTGATGCGCTTACGAAGCTGTTCAAGTGACGCGTTGGCGAAGGGCGCAAGGATAAGGGCTTTCATTCAACGGCCTCCGGCCTACCTAGCCTGGACCTGGGTTATCTGAAATGCGCGCGCTCCCAGGAGTCGCACATCCTCTGGCGGACGTTCCGGGGTGCCGCCATCACGTTCTAGCGGAATGTCTGCTTCAAGCTCCTCCTGCGTGACCCACCGCCAACCATCGGGTATGGTGGTCACAGGGTGAAGCGGCCGACACACGTAGATGAAGTCAATGTGCTGATGGAACCCGACTACTGGGTCGTCGATGTCCTCCACCATGATGGTGAGGGGTGGCTCCACCTGGGTGGGATACGTCAACGTGATATCGAGGACACTGGTGGGCACAATCTCGGCCTGAACCCCCGTCTCCTCCTCAACCTCACGCAACACCGCCTGCACGGGATCCTCGTTCTCCATAACGTGACCGCCAGGGGGAAGCCATGCTTTGACTTTGGCGTGCCAGTGTAGGAGCGTAGCGCCGTCCTGAACGACGAAACCCGTTGACGTGAAATGCCTAACCAGAGCCATGAAGCCGCCTTTCGCAACGTGAAATGGGCAAGGGCAGATTGTCATGCACGGACAGGGGTGTCAAGACGATGCGGGTTCAGGTCGCCCTGCGTCCAGCGCACGTATTACTTCTGCGGTAGCTAGAAACCCGCTGCGCACTGCGGATTCCATGGTGGCGGGCCAGCCCGTCTGTGTCCAGTCGCCTGCCAGTACAAAGTTGTCCACCGGGGTTCGCTGTGGCAAGCGGTGAACCTGTGCCCCAGGTGTACATCGAAAGGTGGCTGCAAGCTGCTTGACGACGATGAATTGTTGCACGGTAGCAGAAGCAGCTTTTGGAAAAAGTCGCTCAAGCTCCGGCAGAAAGATAGCTCGAAGGGCATCTTTGGTCATAGGAGCATGCTCCCATGCGCCGCTGATGGATACGCATAGATACTGGCCGGGGCCGGGTAATCCCTGGATGCGGCTCTTGTTGAACACCCATTGAACGGGACTGTCCAGAGTCGCCAGGAACTCTTCTTCCATGACAGGTCGGTCATACCAGACGTGAATACCGACGATTGGTGCCCACTCTAGCCCATTGGATTGGGTAAAGAACGGGTCTGCTGCTAGTTCCGCTGGAAGTAACTTTGGCAGTGCGTCCCAGGGCACGGCAGAGACCACCGCCTCTGTTGGGATAATCTCAACGCCGGTATCGACACCTGTGGCATGGCCGTTTTCTACGATGATGCCTGTAGCTGTGCGGTTGGAGAGCACCTGCCCACCGCGCTGGGTGATGTAGTCCTTTGCAGCATCGCTGATGAGCTCTGTGAGGCCGACGTGGGAGTACCCGATGTTCGCGCTGTTTCTACCCCTTAGTAAGCCATCCTGAAAGGCCATGATACCCATGTAGGCACTGACATCGTTCACGGAATCGTTCAGGACAGGCAATGTAATCAAATCCCAGAGGACAGCGCGTGACCGCTCCGATTGCCCGTGATGATCCAGCCACGCCCCAAAGGTCTGCGCTTCTAACGCATCACGATGCTTCTCACGATCCGCGCGCATGATGCTCAACATGGCAGAGGCCGCCCGGATTTTGTCACGTAGGCCAAGGTGAGGGAACCTGAGGAATGAGGGCAACAGGTGGAGGGGAGCGGGTAACAGCGGCGCGCCAGAGAAGATTCCAACCTTGCCCGCGCTGTCTACCACAGGTATGCGGAGTCGCTGTTGCAGCGTGGTGCGCTCAAAGACGCCTAGCTGCTTCAAGAACCCGGTGTAAGCGTTGCAGCAGCCCAGATAGACGTGTTGACCGTTATCAACGTCCTGTCCGGTCTCTGTGTCCGTGAAGGAATAAGCACGACCGCCCAAGAAGGGTCTCTTCTCCAGCAGGGTTACCGAAACGCCTTGATCCACTAGCGAGCAGGCGGCAGAGAGGCCAGAAAGGCCCCCGCCGATTACCACGCAGTGGCCACGCGCTCCAGGGGAACGTAGCTTTGACACCATAGTCGCACCGTCAGGAATAGCTTTTCACGAGATGGAAGGAATATCCGTCGCTCGTAGACGTCATAGCCGTTGCCCTCAATGTGGTCAAGGACGTGGCTGTAGATGCCGCCGAGCACAGAAGGGCAGGCTCGGGTACGCATTGGTAACAGTTTCAGAAGCCGCTTGCCCTTTTCAAAATAGTCGCGGGCACGGGCAACCTGAAATTCCATGAACTTGGTGAAATTCTCGTCGATTTCCCCGGCTATGAGCTGCTCTTCCGAGTATCCAAAGCGAGCAAGCTCCTCCTGAGGGAGGTAGACCCTGCCAATCTCCGAGTCTTCCTTGATGTCCCTAAGAATATTGGTGAGCTGCATTGCCAGCCCCAAGTCAATGGCATACTCGCGTGCTTTGGGGTCGCTGTAGCCGCATACCTGGATACAAATGAGGCCAACCACAGAGGCCACGCGATAGCAGTAAGAGCGGAGGTCGTCAAAGGTCTCGTAGCGCGAAATCGTCAGATCCATCTCCACGCCGCGGATTACCTCAATCAGGTCTTCCCAGGGAATGGCGTACTCTGCTACTGCGTGGGCTAACGCCTCGTACACATAGCCTTCCGGGCGACCGTTCTTGGACTGCTCCAGCGCGTTCTCTACCTCATGTAGCTGCCGTAGCTTCTCTTCCACGGGCAACTCCTCGTCAGCGATGTCATCGCAGAGTCGACAGAACGCGTAGGCTGCGTAGATGGCGAGTCGCCGTGGCTTGGGTAATGTGACAAAAGCGTAGTAGAAGTTCTTGGCTTCCGCCTTGGTTACACGCTGGCAGTGTTCATAAGCTGCAGTTGGTATTGGGTTTGCCACAATGGCTTCTCCGCGTCTCTATTCAAGGCTGTAAATAATGCTTGTTATATGCGCCGTGTGAGTTTCATGACCAAGTAGGTCTTGAGCAACAACCATGCCTTCCGAGGCTTGCTCACGGTAGGACGCTTTGAGAGGACATCGTACCCTTGCCCGCGTACGGCGTCCAGCACTCGAAGTCCCCCCAGACTAAATAACTTGATGTGAAGCCGGGCCTTCCCCTCCACCATGTTGACTAGAGGAAGCCCCTGCTCAAAGAACTGCTGTGTCCTCTCCACCTGGAAGGCCATCAGCGCGCGAAAGGCATCGTTGCATGTTCCAGCCGCTAGGTCGTCCTCTGTGTATCCAAAGCGGGTCATGTCTTCCTGTGGAAGGTAGATGCGACCCATAGCGTGATCGCGATGCACGTCTTGCCAGAAGTTGGCTAGTTGGAGGGCCGTGCAAGTGAAGTCAGAAAGCCGTAGCCGTTCCTCATCATGGTATCCAGAGACGTAGAGGTACAGGTGGCCCACAGGGTTGGCAGAGTGCTCGCAGTAGTGGAGCAAATCAGCAAAGGTTTCGGGCCGCTGATGAAGTTGGTCCGTGCGGTTGGCTTCGATCAGCTTGCGGAAGGGCTTTGGAGGGATGTCAAAGGTGCGGATGGTGTGCTGCAAAGCCTGTAAGTGAGGTGCTTCTGGCGTTCCGGAGTAGCACAACTCCAGGTCTGCGGCCCAGGCTTCCAACAGTGCCAGTCGATCGCCAGTGGCCTCGTCCCCCAGGTCGTCCACCCCCCGACAGTAGGCATAGATGGCCGATAGGTGGGGGAGAACTTCCTTTGAGAGAAACCGTGCCGCAACAGTGAAGTTCTCATAGTGGGAACGGGCCAGCCTAATGCATTCCTGGTAGGCCGGCTCCAGGGCGCTGGGGATGCGTGTGCTGGTGGACGGTGCTGGCACGGGTAGCCTCTTAAACTCCCATTACTTGTATAAGGGCTTCTCTTGGGCGTGGCCCATCCAGCTCAATGAAGAAGACCCGTTGGTAGGTACCAAGCTGGAGTTGCCCATCCACAATGGGGATGGACTCACTGGTGCCAAGGGTCAAATGCTGACAGTGAGAGTGGCCGTTGGGGGACTCGTCTTCTGTCATGTTGACCGTGCGGACGGCGAAATCGTTATGGCGGTAGTTTCCATCTTTGGGAGCGATGTGTTCCAGCAGGTGCTCCAAGTCCTCAAGGAGCAACGGCTCCAACTCGTTAATCTTGATAGCCGCAGTAGTGTGGCGAGAGTAGACAACGGCAATGCCCATAGTGACGCCAGCCTCTGCAACGGCAGCTAGGACCCGTTCCGTGATGTTTATAAACTCAGGGGCTTTTGTTGATTTCAGGGACACTGTGAAAGTGGAGACTTTCATGGTGCCTTCAATCGTGTTTGTTGAAGGAGTCATTCCCTCTAGTGCTACTTGTTGCCGATTCATGGTCAAGTCTCCTCATACCGTTCAAATACCTATCTATCCTTCCATTGTGTAACTAGAAGGGCAGATTCATTAACTAATTTTCAGTGCTCTTGGTCACGCCCTCTTCTGCGTACCGCTTGAAGCGACCCAGCGCCATCAAGGGCCAGTAGTTCCTGTAAAGATGATAGTTAATCATGAACCCTGCTGGGAGCTCGGCTCCCTGGAACTTCGGGTCTCCAGGCCGCGGTGTTTTCTTTAGCCGCTGGCCTCCGCCATAGCCTGGGAATCCGGTTCCGGTGAACCAGGGCTCGTACCAGGTGCCGTCTTCCTTCTGGGTGTCCACCAGGTAAGTCAGCCCACGATGTACTCTATTATGGGGCCATTCCCCTGCTGCCATCAATGCCATCAATGCCCAACCGGTCTGAGAGGCAGTGCTGGGACCCTGACCTGCCAGTGAGGGATCACCATAACTGGCGCAGCTTTCACCCCAACCGCCGTCCTCGTTCTGATGGCTGAACAACCAATCTACCGCGCGGCGCACCAACTCGTTGCTCATGTCCTTATTCAACGCTTCAAGGGCGGGTAGGACTGCTCCGATACCATAGATGTAATTGACGCCCCATCGCCCAAACCATGAACCGTCTGGCTCCTGCTCGTCCCAAAGGTATTTTATTGCGCGGGCAAGGGGCTTCATGTTCTCTGTGTAGCCTAGTCTGGCCAGGGCTTCAACCACGTGGGCTGTTACGTCTGCGCTGGGAGGGTCTATCATCTCTCCGAAGTCCGCAAAGGGAATTTTAGTGATGGCCTGTCGAGTGTTGTCCTTGTCGAACGCGGCCCAACCGCCGTTCTTGCTCTGGACACCTAGCATCCACTCCGCCCCGCGCTTGATTGAATCCTCCTGCCGTTGCTGGTCGTCCAGTTTGACGCGATTCAGCGCAATAAGCACCTCGGCGGTATCGTCGATGTCGGGATAGGCGTTGTTTGCGAACTCGAAGGCCCAACCGCCGGGGGCCGTATCCTTGGCTTTTACCTGCCAATCGCCGCTGACCGTGACCTGCTCGTTCATAAGCCAATTGCCTGCGCGTTTTAATATGGGGCTGTCTGATGGTAACCCTGAATCTTCCAGCGCAATCATCGCCAGGCAGGTATCCCAAGCAGGGGAGACGCAAGCCTGCACGCGTAGAGTATCGTTCTCTTCAATAGTGAAACCCTTGAAGCCGGCAACGCCCTTCTGCATCACGGGGTGGTCTACGCCATAGCCCAGAATCTTGAGGGCGATGAGCGAGTAGACCCACGGGGGTTGGATGCCTCCCCATGAACCGTCGTCTTCCTGGTGTTCAACAATCCATGCTACAGCCCGTTTGATGGCTATACGCCGCATGGGGTGCCAGGGAAGAACGTTGTACCACCGCAGCGCACGGTCACCCCACCAAAAAGCCCCCGACAATGCTCCTGATATGCCGAACAGGCTTTTGAAGCGCGGCATTGAAGAGGAATTCGATTTCCCGTCAGGGATGAGTTCAGGGATGGCGGCGCTATCTGGGACGGGGCAGATCGGCTTTTGGGTGAACACAATGCTTAATGGCAGCATGGTGCCCCTGGCCCAGCTTGAAAAATCGTAGAGGTTCATGGGAATCCAAGAGGGAATTAGCACCATCTCCGGTGGGAGGGTAGGCACCGCTTTCCAACTCCATTGGCCAAAGAGGGCCAGCCATATCTTGGTGAAGACTCTGGCCTGGGGAACACCACCTTTGGAGAGGATGAACTCCTTGGCCTTTACCATTCGAGGGTCTTCCCTTGAGATGCCTGCAAGTTTGAGGGCGAAGTAGCACTCTACGGAGGTGCTGAGGTCTCCGGGCGAGCCGTAGTATTGCCCCCATGTGCCGTCCTCACGTTGGGTCTTGAACAGATGGTTGGCCAGCTTACGCCATGTTTCAGCGTCTCCGATGCCGAGGAAATGGGTGAGCAGCAGGTATTCGGCCTCCATAGTGGGGTTGGACTCAAGCTCTCCCCACCAGTAGCCTTCCGATGTTTGGGTGCGTTCAAAGTAGTCCTGAGTCCGACGCACGGCTACAGTAACTGCGTTTGGCAGTTCCTTGGAAATGTGCGGCTTCTGTACGTCTACCATTACACCTGTTGTTTCCTAAACGTAACCATGTTCCTGGAACCAGGCTACCGATGTCCTGAGTGCTTCCGGCACGGAGCTCTGCGGGAGCCCTAATTCCGTTATCGCTTTGGAGCAGTCTACCGTCCTTCGGTGTTTTGCGTGTAAAACACCCTCTAGCGGTATCCTCGGTTCTCTCTTGAGCAGCGTTCCCTCTAGGAAATTGTCCAATCTTGCCGCTGCCAACGCGACACCCACCGGAACCTTAATCCGAGGGCGTTTTTTCCCCGTAATCTTCTCTAACTCATCAAGTACCTGGAGCAGCGTCATATTCTGGTTGCCCAAAATGTATCGCTCCCCCGCGCGACCATGCTTCCAGGCTCCAATGTGGCCCTGAGCCACGTCTGCAACGTCTATCAGGTTCAGGTGTGCCTCTATGTAGGCGGGCATCCTGCCTTGGAGGAAGTCGAGGACGATATGGCCGGTAGGCGTGGGTTTCACGTCCCAAGGCCCTACGGGAACCGTTGGGCTCACCACCACCACGTCCTGCCCCCGTGCCACTGTCGCGTCCACTTCCTGCTCTGCAAGATACTTGGTCTGCCGATAGTGGCCCTTCAAGTCCTCCGCAGTTGGAGGGGTGCCCTCAGTGGCCAATCCACCCTCAGGCGGTCGACCCACAATCGCCCAGGTGCTGGTGTAGACGACCCTCTCTACGCCCGCTGCTTCCGCCGCTGCCAGGATGTTCCTGGTGCCTTCAACGTTGACTCGATAGAACTGTGTCGGGTTGCTGCTCCAGAAGGTATTAAGCGCTGCGATGTGGAAAAGAACGGTGCAACCCTGGAGAGCTGACTTCAGACTTTCCAGATCTTCCAGGTCTCCCTGAGCTTGTTCTATTGGTAATCCTTGTAATGTACCAGTGTTGTTGGTCTCTCTGACCAGCGCGCGGACTGGTATTCCCTCTGCGACGAGCGCCCGGATGACGTTTCCGCCGACAAAGCCTGTTGCGCCGGTGACGAGAGCTTTCATATACCCTGGCTACTTTGGCGCAACGGGTTCTTGGGCATACGATTCCCAAAACGACACTGCAAAAGAGGCCAGCCCCTTCTGGGCCCGTGCCGACGCCGCTCCTAGCCGCACCAAACCAGGTATCCACCACGGTCGGAGCAAGGCAGGTAATGCCTGCCGCCATCGACTCTTGTTTGCTGCGGCAAAGGCGAATTTTGTAACGTAGTCCGGCAACTGGTGCTCAAGTGTGTCAATGATTGCCCGAACTGCCAAGAACGGCACGGCATGTTCACCGCATACTTGGCCAATCCAGTAGCTCTCCATGTCAACGATTAGGGCTCCGGTGGCCTTACGCAAAGCTGCCTTTCCCTCTGAGTGCGATGCTACTTGCGATGTTACTAAACAAGAACCCAACTGGTGGTTAATCCCCCGGTTGGTCAGCACCTGCTGGGCGGCTAACACCAATTCCGTGTTGGAAGCTAGAGACTCGGTCACATGTAGGGTCTGGCCCTGGGTGTTATCGGCGAACATTAGGGATTCGGCTACCACAATGTCTCCGGCCGCTAATTGTCCCGCTAGTCCACCCGCGAAACCAAGGGAGATGAGGGCATTAGGGTGATGCTGGTCTATGACCTCTCGTGTTGTAGCTTCTGCCTTTGCTTTCCCCATACCACTCGCCGCAAGAACAGCTGCTACCCCACCCACATGGCCCAAATAGGTTGCAAGTGACGCTGATGACGATACCCTCTGCCATTTGCCGGCCTTGAGGATGCCGCGCGCTTCCTCAGGTAAAGCGAAGATAAAGGCTAGGGTTATCCCTTGACCCCTCTTTTTGCCGTTTGTTTCTGCCACTCGTTTTACTCCACAACTTCCTTGGGTGACCGTCTAGCACTAGAGTGCCGGGCTGTGCCTTGTTAGGGGGCACCCACACCGCTGCGCTTGGTAATCAGGCCCTTTATCAGAGACGCTGCGCCAACTGGGCTGCTGATGGCGCTGTATATGGTTGCTGATTCAAACCCGCAGTGCATCATGCAATTGGCGCACTTATCGTTTACGCCAACACCGTACTTCTCCCACAAGGCATCTGTGAACAGATCTTCAACGTTCTCAGTGTGCTTGTCGGCTAGTGGATAGCACGGCTCACGCCAACCCTGCACGGTGTAGGTGGGGTTGGACCAGGCAGTGCATTGGTAGTCCCGTTCTCCCCGGAGGAAGCCCAGGTAGAGCGGGTTGTTGTAGAAGCGGATGCGGTTGATTGCCTCGTCGTTGAGGACGCGCTTGAACACCTTGATGGACTCTTCACGAGACAGGAACATTTCCTGCGTTGGCCCATCGACGAAATCGTAACCGGATGAGACCATCACGCCTTCAAAGCCCATGTCTGTCACCAGGGTGAACAGCTCATGCAGGTCTTCCACGTTGGAGCCCTGGAAAAGGGTGGTGTTGGAGCAGACCCGGTACCCGTCCTCTAGAGCCTTTTTGGCCGCGGCCATGGCGGTCTTCCACACGCCAGTTCTGACGACTGCGGTGTCATGCTGCTCTTCCATCCCGTCTAGATGGATGACCCAACTGAGGTACTTGGACGGGGGCACCTGCTTCATCATGCGTTCCAACAGGATTCCGTTAGTGCAGCAGTAAACGAAAATCTTGCGCCGAACCAGCTCTGCAATCAGCGCGGGGAGTTCCTTGTACATGGTCGGCTCTCCGCCGGCGATGGACACGATGGGTGCGCCGGAGTCCTCCACCGCCTTAAGGCACTGCTCAAGGGTGAGAGTCTGGGTTATTACTGGAGCATACTCACGGATACGACCACATCCTTCACAGGCGAGGTTGCACGCTTCCAGCGGCTCTAACATTGTCACCAGCGGGAACCGCTTCCTACGGTGGATGAACTTCTGCTTGAAGAGGTAGGAGAAGGTCTTCCAGGCGAGTTCTGTCGGTCGTTTTGTGTGGACGGTGCCCTCTGGGCGGTACACTGGCAAAGCCTGCTCAGCGGTTGCCATCAACTCGCGTTCTGCTGGCGATTTTGTGACCATCGTCATCCCTTTTCCTCCTGTGCTAGTGGTTTCGGTGAACCATGAAGTTCGCTAGATCGTTCAGTGATGCTGCGGCCTCGGGACCAAGCTCGGCTTCCTTTGCCGTGGCAGTGGCCTTCGCCTGCATCTCCTCGGCAACGGACTGCGCGTAGCCATGAGCGTCCAGGACATCAAGAATGCCCATCACCTCTTCAACGGCGGCGTCTCCAAGCTCTTCCGGTGTGTTGTAGAGCCGTTCAAGTCGTTTCCGTTGGGTTTTGTTCGCCTTGGTGAGGCTGTACAACACTGGCAGCGACTTCTTCTTGCGTCGAATATCAGCCCCGGTGGCTTTGCCCAATACTTCCGTGTCGCCCCAGATGCCCAAAACGTCGTCACGCGCCTGGAACGCCAGACCAAGTAGCCTGCCGCATCGTGCTAGGGCAGCGACTTGTGATGCCTCCGCGCCGCCGAGGACTGCTCCCAAGTGCATCGCAGCCTCGATAAGGGCACCGGTCTTGCGGGAGACCATGTCTAAGTACTCCTCTGGGGTTACGTCCATCCTGGCCTCAAAGTTCAAATCCATGTACTGACCCTCAATGAGTTCTAGGCAGCATTCTGTCAGAACTCGCAACACCTCAAGGGTTTTCTCCGGTGTAGTCCCAGTAGCTTCCAACTGGTAAAGCGTGGCGTCTGCGTAGGCACGCATGGAGTTCCCTGCTACAAGGGCTTTGGACTTGCCCCATACGGCCCATACCGTTGGGCGACCGTGACGCTCCATATCCAAATCCTGGATATCGTCATGGATGAGGGAGAAGTTGTGTATGAGTTCCAGTGCCACGGCTGCGGCCATTGCCTTGCTGGGTGACCCGCCAACGGCTTCACAGGTAAAGAGGCAGAGGGCGGGACGTAGGCCTTTGCCGGAGCCCGATTGGGTAGCGATGCCTTCCGGGGTTTCCCAGCCCATGTGGTAGCGCAGCATGGTGCCAAGGGGTGGAGCGCTAGAGGTGAGGCTGGCGCGTAACGCAGCTTGAAGAGGCGCCTGGTACTTGGCCAAGAAACCTGGCGCGGAGATGGAGCCCGTCACGCTTGCTGATGCAGACACGGGGCCTATCGTCCCCAAGTACAAATTACGGCTTAAACCGAATACTTCCTGAAACGCTCTATTTACAGCGTTACAGTCACTTCTAACACCTTGCAAAAGGCATTGTACCGCGATGCCGCATCCTAGCAAAGCCAGATATGAGTGTCAAGGCATTTCAGCTAGCCGGGCAATGGTGCGATGGTCGTGCCCTCGCGTTGACACGCTAAATAGAGCGCAACTATACTTCCGAGTACGGCATCAATGAGTTCGTCTCTTGTGTCGCCTTCCGTGGGCCGGTAGCTCAGTTGGTTAGAGCGCAGCTCTGATAAAGCTGAGGTCGTAAGTTCGAATCTTACCCGGCCCACCAAGACACTCTCCCTCTTTCTTCCCGTTACTACCGTCCTCTGCTATCCTGTTTCCAAATTCCTCACATTGTCCGCATGTATGAAAAAGGCAGGTTGATGGAATCCCTCCTTGGTGAACTACGACAGGCTCTAGGCCGCCGTTACGTGATGGAACGGCCGGAAGAGCTGCTGGTCTACGAGTACGATGGCTCTGTGGAGCGTGCCGCGCCGCAGATTGTTGCTGTCCCTGCCAATACGGAACAGGTATCAAGCGTCGTTCGCATCGCTCGTAAATACGGAGTCTCCGTGGTGCCACGGGGCGCTGGAACCGGCCTCAGTGGTGGTGCTATCCCCGTGCGTGGCGGAATACTCATGCCCCTGACTCGCATGAACCACATTCTGAAAATTGACCCCGTTGAACGGATAGCGATAGTGGAGCCGGGTGTGGTGAACATTGATATCTCTAAAGCGGCAGAGCCCTACGGCCTGCGCTACGTCCCGGACCCCTCCAGCCAGAAGGCATGCACCATAGGCGGAAACGTGGCGGAGAACGCTGGTGGGCCTCACTGTCTGGCTTACGGTGTCACCACCAACCACGTGCTGGGGATGGAAACGGTGCTGGCAGACGGCTCTGTGGTGTGGGTTGGTGGGCGACAACACGAGTCTACCGGCTACGATCTCCGGGGTGTGCTCATCGGTTCCGAGGGCACTCTGGCGGTGACCACAAAAGTGGTGGTGCGGTTGCAACCACTCCCTGAGATGGTAACCACTATGTTGGCCATCTTTGCCGACGAGGACGACGCTAGTGCGGCGGTATCGGCCATCATCGGGAACGGTATCGTCCCTGCGGCCATCGAGATGATGGATAAACTGACCATCCAGGCGGTGGAACCGGCAATCCACGCTGGCTATCCGGCCGATGCCGGTGCTGTGTTGCTGGTAGAAGTGGAAGGCCTGCGGGAATCGGTGGTCGAGGAAGCTGCCGAGGTGCAGGAGATATGTCGCGCAAGTGGCGCTTCCGAAGTCAGGGTAGCTGACGACCCCGCTGAACGTGAGCGGCTTTGGGCGGGACGCAAGACAGCCCTGGGTGCGCTTGGTCGACTTGCCCCCAGCTACTACCTGCTGGATGGTGTGGTGCCTCGCTCCCGTGTGATGGATGCGCTGCGTAGGATACGTGAGATATCGCTGGAGTACGGGCTACCAATCGCCAACGTGTTCCATGCGGGCGACGGCAACCTGCACCCCTGCATTCTCTTTGATGAGCGGATTGAGGACGAGCTTCGCCGCTCGAAGGAAGCCGGTGGCGCGATATTGCGGGCTTGCATCGAGCTTGGTGGAGCGTTGTCTGGCGAGCACGGCGTTGGCCTAGAGAAGCAGGAGTACATGGACTTGTGCTTTGCCGAGGCTGATCTGGATGCGATGGCGCGACTCAATCCCGGCTTTGGCAGCGGCGAGACGTTCAACCCTGGCAAGATATTCCCTTCTGGGGCGTCTTGTGTGGAGTTGTTACAGCATTCGGCCATTTCTCGACTTGGGTTAGACGCCTTTGTCTAGTGTGAAGGGCGAGACACGTGTTGATGCGGCGAGGCTTCGGGATGAGCTGGCTGATGCAGGCTTACTCCTGGACACAGACCTCTCAACTTACGCCATTGGAGACGCACAACCTCTGGTAGGTGTGCGCCCGGAGAATATCGAGGGTGTAGCAATCGTTCTGGCGACTGCCTCGCGGCATGGGGCTTCTGTAGTCCCCTGGGGTGGTGCAACGCGTATGGGGCTGGGGAACCTACCAAGTAGCTATCACCTTGCGCTAGATATGCGGGGGCTGAGCGATGTGGTGGAGCATCGGCCCGCAGACCTCACTGTCACAGTGGAAGCGGGTTGCACCGTGCAGGCCCTCCAAGACGTGCTTCGCCAGTCTGGACAATATGTGCCGCTGGATCCGCCGATGCCAGCCCTCGCGACAGTTGGTGGCGTGTTGGCGACGGGGCTTGGTGGGCCATTGAGCACCGCCTTTGGGTTGCCCCGAGACCTGGTGATTGGCATGCGCGCTGTGCTGGCAAATGGCTCTGTGGTCAAGAACGGCGGCATTGTGGTGAAGAATGTTACCGGCTACGCCATGGACAGGCTGTACATCGGTGCAATGGGTACGCTGGCGGTCATTGCTGAGGCAACCTTCAAGGTGACACCCATCCCTCGCGCTGCAGCAACGGTAGTAGCGACGTTCTTATCGTTAAACGCTGCGGTCATCGCATGCAACAAGGTCGTAGCCCAAGGCTTTCCATTGTTGGCGGCTGAGGTGCTGAACGGTGCTGCATGGAGTCGCGTGGGGCAGTCGGTTAACGGTAACGGAGAGCACATACTGCTGCTGCGGGTTGGCGGGCGCCCATCGGCGGTGGCCCGTTCAATCGATGCGTGCGCTGCTACCTGCCGTGAAGTCGGCGTGGCGACCGTGGAGTCGTTGGACGATGTTGCTAGCGCGACCCTCTGGGGGAACGTGACTAACCTTGGCTGGGAGTCTGGGTCGCCTGAGCTTTCGTTGCGGTTGCTCGGAACTCCATCACAGGGAGCCGAGCTTGCTGCGCTGGTGGAGAACGAGTCTGAGGCGGCAGTGAGCTTGAGCGTGACACGGGGCGTGTTGAAGGCTTCTTGGGTAAGTGAAACGGTACCGGCGAATGTCTCTGCCTATGTTGCTAGAGTGCGGGAGTCTTCGGGCGCCCTTGGGGCCACCGTTGTTGTGGAATCGCGCTCGGCACATGAGGGAGTTGATGCGTGGGGGCCGACGCCTGACGGCTTTGCGGTAATGCGCCAACTGAAGAATGAGTACGACCCCCAGGGCATCTTGAACCCTGGCAGATACGTTGGAGGGCTGTAGTGGCGGTTGAAGGAAACTGGAAGGTCGGCGTTTCCGCGTTCCAGGGGCCGGACGGCCCCCAGGAGGCAGACCTCTATAGCTGCGTCCACTGCGGGTTCTGCCTCAGCGCATGTCCAACATACGTGGAGACCGGGCTGGAAACGGAATCTCCCAGAGGACGCATCGCCTTGATGAAGGCGGTGTTTGAGGGCCGGATAGGACTCGAACAAGGCGTTATAGACCACTGGGATATGTGTTTGCAATGTCGAGCGTGTGAAGCTGCCTGCCCATCCGGTGTTCCGTACGGACGACTCATGGAGCAGACCCAGGCGCAGGTCAAGCGACATCGACCAGGCTCTGTGGTTGGTCGGCTGGTGTCTTGGGTTGCGTACAAGCAGCTTCTGCCCCACGTAGCTAGGTTGCGGTTGCTTGTGAGAGTGTTGCAGCTCTACCAACGAACAGGTATGCGGCGGTTGGTGCAAGCCAGTCGAATATTACAATTATTACCGTTTGCTGCTAAGGCTGAGGCATCATTGCCAGACCTCTCCAATCCATTCTTTAATGCTGTGGGTCAGGTGTATCTGGCCCAGGGTGTCAGGAAGCATCGTGTGGCGCTCCTCTCTGGCTGCGTCATGCCGTTGGTACACGGCCCCACAATGGAGGCTACTGTACGGGTGTTGACGCGCAACGGCTGCGAGGTTGTGGTTCCCGCCGACCAGGGTTGCTGCGGGGCGTTGAACACCCACGGCGGTGAGCGCGATGCGGCGCGGGACATGGCTAGACGGAACATTGATGTGTTTCTGAGAGCGGGTGTGGACGCTATCGTCACCTCTTCCGCCGGGTGCGGCGCATCCATGAAGGAGTACCACCATCTGCTGCGTGACGATGCAGCGTATAAAGAAAAAGCAGAACGCTTCAGCGGCATGGTTCAGGACATCACAGAGTTTCTGGCGGCGTTGCCTGTTGAATCGCCAAAGACGCCACTGAACGTACAGGTCACCTATCAAGACTCGTGCCACCTGGCCCACGCACAACGATTGACGCTTCCGCCCAGGGTGTTGCTGGGAGCCATTCCAGGGTTGGAGCTGGTGGAGATGGAGCACTCGGATCGGTGCTGCGGTGCAGGCGGAGCCTATCAGCTGACACAACGGGAGATGTCCGACCAACTCCGTACCCACAAGATGGAAGATGCGGTGGCTACAGGTGCTCAGGTTATTGCGACTGCCAACCCCGGCTGCATGATGCAGCTAGAGCTTGGAGCGCGTGAAGTGGGCCTTGATGTACACGTCTGCCATGTCGTAGACCTTCTGGATCAGGCGTACCAGCAGGAAGACGCTTAGTCTGTGGCCTGACCCTTGTCTTTATCCCGTTCCCGGAACGATGGGCCACCCCAGCAACTCCAGTTGGACCAAATGCTTCTGCGTTTGGAGCCGAACACCACACGACCGAGCATTGAAACGCCGATGGCTATGAAGACGATGGGCCAGATGCGTAGGTCAAACAACGCACCGATTCCGATTGCTATCAACACTATTCCAAAAAACATTGACGCACCCCCTAATTCGCTGGCGAGCATCCAGATCCTTCATTACCCCACAGATGAAAGGGTGCCTGCGTTCAGGCCTCAAGGCCTATTGAATCACGGGGTGCGCATATCTGGCGTGGTAAGGTTTAATGTCGGCAAATCCTAATCGACAGAATGAGCGTAATACACTGTGCAGCCTTTGCTGCTTTACCGAAAGGATACGATGACAAACCAGAGTCGTTCTTCCCGATATTTTGTGGTGACAGCGCTCTTGATGAGTGTCTTTGTTGCGCTGGTAGCTGCCTGTGGTGGCGACACCGTAGTTGCGCCGACCCCTCCGACCCCTGTGCCAGCGGTAGGGCCATTGGGAGTGATTCCTGCTGACACCTCTACGGATACCGATCCAGTAGTGGCTGATGAACCAGTTGAAGAAGGGCCAGGTTTGGGAGAAGTGGGGGCGGTTTCCCAGGAGATTCAGACTGTAGCAGGCTGGATCAATACCGAACCCTTCACCTTGGAAAGCCTACGGGGCAAAGTAGTGCTCATAGACTTTTGGACGTACACTTGTGTCAATTGCATCCGAACCTTCCCGTACCTCAGAGAATGGCATGAGAAGTATGGCGATGAGGGATTGGTGGTTGTTGGGGTGCACTCTCCCGAGTTTGAGTTTGAGCATGTGCGTGAGAACGTTGAAGCCGCGGTGGAGAAGTTTGGAATTACGTGGCCGGTATTGCAGGACAACAACTTTGAGACATGGCGAGCATTTGCCAATCACTTTTGGCCAGCAAAGTATCTGATAGATAAAAACGGAGTCATTCAGTACAGGCACTTCGGAGAAGGTTCATACGATGAGACCGAAGTTGAGATACGCAAGTGGTTGGTGGATGCAGGGTCACCTATTGAGGGTATAACGGCCAACCCGGATCCGGGCCCTACAAGACACGAACAAGCAGGTACGGGCGAGTTTTCTACCAGGCAGACACGTGAGCTATTTGCTGGCATGAACTTCAACTTCAACTCGCAAGTGCCATTTATTATTCAGACAGAGTTTTACGGAAGTCCTCCAAACACGCCTATCCTCCTGGAGGATACGCAGGAGCATCTGAACAACTTCCTCTACTTGCAGGGCATGTGGTACAACGGCCCGGATGGCGCAAGGCATGCACGGGTGACAGATGACCTCAAAGACTATGTGGGGTTCAAGTACTTCAGTACCAGCGTGAACGCAGTCCTAGGCGGTGGAGGTGAGGCGTACAAGGTGTACGTCACCGTGGACGATGCGGCAATCCCTCTGGGTGATAGAGGCGCTGACATTGAAGAGGACGAGGAAGGCGCAACGTTCATCACGGTAGATATGGACAGGATGTATGGAGTTATTGATTCACCTGAGTACGGCGGTCACGAGATGAAGCTGAGCTCTAATTCTGACCAGTTCACTGTGTTCGCGTTCACCTTTGGCGCCTATGGCGTAGGCCCGTAGGCAGTAACCATAGAAGCGAGTTTTGATAGAACAGGGTAGGTATGAACAGTATCGGTAAACGATTCTTTTTTGGCCTGGCAATGGCCGTTGGCCTGGTGGCGGCGGCGTGCAGCCGTGGTGATGGAGCCACGCAGGTTGTCGCCACTCAGCCCGTCGCAACAGCCATCGGCAGCGAGCAGGTTCTGGCGCTGAACGGCATCCTTGCCACCAAGGACCTGAGCATTGGCACCAATCGCATCTCTTTCTTGCTGACTAGCCCAAAGGCCCTGGTCACGGTGCCCACAGCAACGGTGGCGTCCGTATACCTGGGTTCAACGGAGGCTGCACAGGAGACTGCACAGGAGACTGCGACTGCGGAGTTCTTCCTATGGCCCTTTGGGTCTCGGGGGAGCTACGTGACAGAACTCTCCTTTGATAAGCTGGGGGACTGGCGGTTGGATGTGGACGTGCAGGAAGAAGACGGTTCTACCAGCTCAGCACAAATTCCCTTGCGAGTCGAGGAGACCAGTGTGACTCCGGGGCTGGGCACCAAGCCACCTACTGCAGTGAACAAGACCAGCCGTGACGTGGCCGAGCTGACAATGTTGACCACCCGTTCTACGCCAGACCCAGACTTGTACCAACTGACTATTGCAGAAGCCCTTGAGACCAAGCGTCCGTTTCTGGTAGTCTTTGCCAGTCCAGCGCTGTGCACCAGCCCCACGTGTGGGCCGCAGGTGGAGACGGTGGAGGAGCTTAAGAATCAGTACAAGGGCAGGGTGAACTTCATCCATGTAGAGGTGTATGAAAACCCCGCTGAGATTCAGGGGGACCTATCACGGGCCCAGTTTGCGCCAATCATAGACACCTGGGGCTTCACCAAGTTGGAAGACTACCGTAACGAGTCGTTCTCATTCATCATCGGCAGTGACGGCAAGATTGCTTCCAAATATGAAGGGTACGCATCCATACAGGAGTTGGAAAAGGGCTTAGAGGCTGTGGTTGTGGGCGCGTACTTGGCGTTCACCATGATCCAGGGCGATGATGTCCCGATATTTGGTGGTTCAAGCGTCCAGGAATGCGTAGATAAAGCGTCACTGACCGCAGACGGTCAACCCAGGGTCGGGCCAGAAAGTACTCTGGTGCAAGACACCGTTCAGATGGTTGTGCGTGACTCCTCCGGCAAGGTCAAGGCTGAGGGTTGTATAGAATAGCCAATCCCGTCCCGCCGTCGCTTCGCTTCTTCCTTGTGACTGGTGGAACCCCTCCGGTTAGCCCCATGTGGCTTCACATACTTCTTTCTCAACCAACCCCCTCTGCGTCCATGACTTCTTGCTGTATTCCCTTGACACCGCAGACCCCCTGCGCGTAGGGTCGCTATGCCTTGTACAATCCGCATCAGCGGGGCCACGACCAAGAACACAAAAGCATGGGGAGGATTACCGTGGGCAAATTAGACGGACAGACAGTCATCGTCACGGGAGCAAGCCGGGGTATTGGCACAGAGATAGCTAAAGCACTGGCCGCAGAGGGTGGCAACGTGGTCTGTGTGGCCAGAACTCTCCATCCGGGTGCTCACGATATGGCCAACTACATGAAGGATCAGGGTAGGCCCGGCGAGGCTGGGACGCCGTTCCCAGGCTCTTTGGATGAGACCGTGTCGCAGATTCGTGAGGCGGGTGGAGAGGCAACGGCCCTGGCTGCCGATATTTCTACGTTTGCTGAGTGTGAACGACTGGTCAAAGAAGCACGGAATTTGTATGGCCCTATAGACGTCTTGGTGAATAATGCTGCATTAGCGGTATTCCTCCCAGTCCAAGAGATGCCGCTGGAGAGTTGGGAGCAATCGTTCAGAATCATCGTTCATGCACCTTTCATGCTCAGCCAGCTTGTGCTTGAGGACATGGTGCCTCGCAAGCATGGGGCTATCGTGAACATCTCCTCCTCAGGGGTTGTTGGGCCTGGCTGTGGGCCATACTTGACCAAGGCTGGTACGCCCGGCACAAGCGGCTACGGTGCTGCAAAGGCTGCGTTGGAGCGGTTCACCCAAGGGTTTGCCCAGGAGGTTGCCGACGATGGCATTGCGGTCACGGCTGTGGCGCCGTCGTTGATTGTTCCCACGTCCGGCGCGGTCTTCCACGGTGGCGCACGGTACCTTGGCGATGAGAACGGTGAGCCGCCGGAAGTGATGGGTCAGGCTGTTCTGCTACTGGCCACAGAGCCTGCCGCCAAGGTCAATGGCAGGGTCACCTACAGTCAGCAGATACTCCAGGAGTTTGGGTGGATAACCAATGGCACTGGCATGGGAGTAGACCCCAAGCGCCCGGGCAGTGGTTTCAGCAGGATTTAGTCACTTGATGGCCCTTGGGCCTGTTGGAGTACAATAGGCTCAAGACCTCAGGCACAGTGGATAGAAGGCTATGGCATACGCAGACGCACAGATAGCTGATATTCCAACCCTGGCAGATTTTGTGGCCCGTTGGCTTCAGAACCTGCGGGATTGGTGTCCCAGGTGTCAGGGACTTGGCCGGGAGACTCCTCAGAACGCAGGCGATGAGCGGGTTGTGTGTGGGCGTTGCGAGGGGCTTCTATGGGTATCGGTCATTGATGTGGAGCGGTTGCTTGAGGCCATTTCACGTTTTGGGCCCCTTGAGGTTGAGCTTAAATACGGAGAGCAGCAGTCGCGTAAGTGTGTCCTTCGTATGGACGGCGAGTACTTAGGAGAGGATGATTCTACGGTGGGAGCCGTCTATCGAGCAGCGGCAAACCTGGTAGCATCCATGTTGGAAAAAGGGATATTGAAAGATACCCCCTTCGATGAAACAGGTCACTAACCAGTGGCCTGCACTGATAAGGCACAGAAGAGGTAGAAGGAACATATGAGTGAGGCACAGATTGCGGTCCTGATTGATTATGAGAACGTTGGATTGAACTCCATTCAAGGATTGTTTGACCAACTCTCTGACCTTGGCCGCGTCATAGTTAAGCGGGCTTACGCAGATTGGTCTGCAGCGGGGAAGCAGCGGGATCAGGTCTTGGAACTGGGCATAGAAGCGGTTCACCACTTCCATGCTGCCAAGGTCGCAAAAAACTCCAGTGACATCAGCCTAGCTATTGATGCCGTGGATTTGCTGTATCGGTCTCCGGTGGACACCTTTGTAATTGTGTCTGCCGATAGCGATTTTGTAACGCTAGTGAGCAAATTGCGCTCGGCAGGGAAGACGGTCATAGGCGCGGGTCGCAGGGATGTTGTTTCCACAACCCTGGTGCGGGCGTGTGACAGGTACATCTACCTGGAAAATCCTTCAAAGGTGCGTCCGACAACCGCTAAGGCCCCAGGGGTTACACCGGACTTGGCAGGGCTTTTGCTCCGGGCTATTGAGGTGTCAGCGGACGCCGATGGCCGGGTTGTAGGCTCCAAGCTGCACCAGACTATGATTCGCATTGAACCCAGCTTTGACTTCAAGGCGTTGGGGTTTAGGACCTTCACACAGTTTCTGGAGTCCTCTTCCTCAGTGCAGATTACTAAAGAGAAGAACTCAAACGATACCCTTGTCAGGCAGAAGGGCACAGGGCTTGCCAGGATACCGGGTATTGGCGGCTTGCTTGGTGGCAGAGGGCGCAAACCAGCCGCCACTGAGGTTCCGCAGGACACGGTAGAGGCTCCTGCCCCCGTGGCTCCTGAACGACCTGCTCCACGCGTTTCGCCAGGGCCGCCGAGGCCTGTTCAACGGCAACCATTACGACCACAACCTACTGCGCCGCAACCTGGTGCAACTCAGTCGGTGCCGCCTTATCCCTTTGCGTCTCAGCCAGTGCCGCCGCAGCCCACCATAATTCCACCGCAACCTGTGGAAGCCACGCCGGAAACGCCGCAGCCTACAATACTTCCACCGCAGCCTATAGAAGCCACGAATGAGACGCCTTCTTCAGCTAATGGGGTTGCTTGGGACATGGATATCAATGAGCGTTGGTCTCAGCGTGTGGATGGAACAACGGGAATTCTGAACGGTACCAGGGCAGCCGCTGAGGCAGCGCGGGTACTGGGTGTTCCCAAACTGAGTTCATCGCGGTACAAGACATTGCAGTCATTGCTATCGTCCAGCACATTGCTGTCGGCTAACTGGTCGCGGCAGGGCAATACCCTGCACCTCAAGGCGATGCAGGGCAATGAGGTCAACAGCGAGGGCCCATCTGCTCCCTAGCGAACGGGGCTGACTGCTCAGTCTGAGTTTGCCGAAGAGCGGTCGGACATCTGCTGCGAGAGTAAGGCCTTGGGTAACCGCAGGAACACAGGCCCAGGGCTCAACCCTGGGCACGCTTTATCCCTACCGTCAGTTCCATGCCGTCCATCTTCAGCGTCTCCACGTGGGCGTCAGCGTCCGGCGTGCCGTCTTGCACTTGCACGGCTAGGGTTTCACTGCGGATGTACTCCCCCAACGATTCTGAGGCCAGTATGACCTGCAGCGTTGCGTCGCCCTGGTGCCAGACCACGATGCGGTCCGCGATATCGAAATCGGCGGTGCGGCGCATGTTCTGGATGTTGTGCACCAACTCTCTCGCCAACCCCTCCTGCTTCAACTCAGGCGTTAATCGCGTATCTATGGCCACGTAGTAACCGCCTTCAAGCACTCCTGCATATGGACTGCCTGCAGATGGTGAGATATCCAGGTCTTCAGCGTCCAGGGTGAATTCACCAACAATAATCGGCTTCCCCCCCAAGACAGCCTTGATGACAGCTTCTTTATCGGCAGTAGCAAAGGCCTTGTTGAGGTTAGGCAGTCTATCGGTATACTTGGGGCCCACAACAGACCCGTTCAGCCGTACAGCCACGTTCTGGGCGGCCCCATCGGCGCCAATGACCTGTACTGTCTTAACGTTCAACTCGTCCCGCACCTGGTCTGCCAGTGGCATCAACAATGCGCCTTCTCCTGATGACCTGGGCATGATGAGGACAGTTGCCAGGGGTTGGCGCACCTTTGCCTGCACCTTTTGTCGTGCTGCGCGGCCCATGCTGACTACCTTCATTACTAGCTGGGTGGCGTCCGCAAGCCCCGTATCAATGCGAGCGGTGTTAGCAACGGGGAAGCTT
Organism: Dehalococcoidia bacterium; assembly: GCA_963694315.1. Taxonomy (GTDB): domain Bacteria; phylum Chloroflexota; class Dehalococcoidia; order Lucifugimonadales; family UBA1127; genus UBA1127. The sequence continues at coordinate 27,939 of CAVOCU010000005.1, forward strand.
GCCAGGTGGACGCTGTCCGGTGCCGATGGGTCTGAGGCTACTACCAGGTTCTGGTACATCTCCTCCGCCACAAAGGGCGTAAGGGGAGCCATGAGCTTGCTCAGCGTCACCAGGCAGGTATACAGCGTCTGGTAGGCAGAGCGCTTGTCGCCATCGTTCTCGCTCTTCCAGAAGCGCCGTCGACTGCGCCGTACGTACCAGGTGGAAAGCTCACCCACAAAGGCCTCAATCTTTCGACCAGCGTCTGTGGGATTGTAGTTCTCCATCTCCTCCGTCACATCGACGATGAGTTGGTTCAGTTCAGAAATGACCCAACGGTCAAGCTCGGCAACAGGCTCACTGGAATCGGCAGAGCTTGGCTCGAAGCCGTCCAGCAACGCGTACGTCACAAAGAAGCTGTAGGTGTTCCAAAGCGTCAGCAGGAACTTCCGTACAGACTCCTCCACCAGGTCCTGAGAGAAACGACGGGCGTTGCCGGGAGGGACCGCTGTCAGCAGGTACCACCGCAGGGCGTCCGCTCCGTGGGCGTTGATTACCGACCACGGTTCCACGATGTTGCCCTTGGTCTTGCTCATCTTCTCACCCTGCTCGTCCAGGATGAGGCCCAGGCAGATGACGTTCTTGTAGCTCGGCTTGCCTTGTAACAGGACGGCCAGAGCATGGAGGCTGTAGAACCAACCACGGGTCTGGTCTACGGCCTCACAGATGTAATCAGCGGGGAACTGACCGCCGGTGAACATGGGGTCGTCAGCGGACGTTGCGTTGAACTGAGCGTAGGGCATCGCGCCAGAGTCGAACCAGCAGTCCAACACCTCTGGCACTCGGTGCATTGTCCCGCCGCATTTACACGTGACCACCACCTCGTCGATGTAGGGGCGGTGCAGGTCTAACCCGTCCAGGTCCAGAGGCTTTTTTGTGCTATCTGTGGCCCGTTCACGGAGCGTGTCTAGGTCGCCGAAGCACTCATCGTCGCCGCAAGTGTCGCATCGCCAGATGGGAAGGGGTGTGCCCCAATACCGCTCACGAGAGATGGCCCAGTCCACGTTGTTGCGTAGCCACTCACCAAACCGACCTTCCTGGATGTGCTCCGGGTGCCAGTTGATGTCGGCGTTGGCGGCTACCATTGCATCCTTGTACTCCGTGGTGCGAATGTACCAGGAGGGCTTGGCGTAGTACAACAGGGGTGTGCCGCAACGCCAGCAGAACGGGTAGGTGTGGAGGATGGTCTCCTGCCGAAACATCAGGCGGCGCTGGGTTAGGTCGGCTGAGATGTCTACGTCGGCCTCTTTGATGAATTTACCAGCGCCAGGGTAATTGACAGTGACGTTGCCTTGCAGGTCAACGGTGTGGACGGTTGGGAGGTTGAAAGTACGACCCAACTCATTGTCTTCCGCACCATAGGCTGGTGCCGTATGCACAACGCCGGTGCCATCGTCCATGCCAACATAGTTGGCGGGCAATACACGGTGGTGGTAAGGCTGGCCCTCGTGTTCTGTGGCGTTGGTGAAAGGCGGCTCGTATCGGAGTCCCTGAAGCTCGCTTCCCTTGAAGGTGGTCTGCACAGTCCAGCCCTCGCCCAGAACTGCTTCAACGCGAGGCTTGGCCAGGATGAGTCGTTCAGTGCCATCAGGCGAAACTACAAGGGCATACTCCTCTTTGGGTGCCACTGCTAGGGCAACGTTTGCAGTCAACGTCCAGGGAGTCGTCGTCCATGCCAGCACAGACGGCGTAGCCCCACCCCAGCCTGAGCCGTCCCAACCCATCTTCACCGCGGCCTCAGAGGCCTCGTCTTGCTCATTGGTCAGGGGGAACCGCACAAAGACCGATGGGTCCAGCGTGTCGTCCTTATACCCCAGCGACACCTCGTGGGAGCTGAGGGATGTAACGCAGCGTGGGCAGTGGGGCGTGACCTTGAACCCCTGATACACCAGGTTCCTGTCCCATAGTTCCTTGATGATCCACCAGCCGCTCTGGATATAGCCGTTGTCAAAGGTGATGTAGGCGTTGTCCATGTCTATCCAGAAGCCGATACGGTCTGTTAGCTCTTTCCACTCCTTTACGTAGCGCATAACGCTCTCTCTACAAAGGGCGTTGAACTTGGCTATGCCATAGTCCTCAATCTCGTGCTTGGTGGTGATGCCCAACTGCTTCTCTACTTCAAGCTCCACCGGCAGACCGTGGGTGTCCCAGCCGCCCTTTCGGAAGGGTCGGAAGCCCTGCATGGTCTTGTACCGAGGGATGACGTCTTTGAACACGCGGGCCAGCACGTGATGGATGCCAGGGGTGCCGTTGGCCGTTGGTGGGCCCTCGTAGAGCATGAACAGTGGTTTGCCCTCGGCCTCGTCCCAGGTGCGACGGAAGACCTCACGCTCTTTCCAGAGTTTCAAATTCCGGTCTTCAAGCTCCGGGAAGCTCACCTTGCTCGACACTGGACTAAACATTTTGTGTTACTCCTGCCAGGGTTTAACCCTGGGTCTATGTGTGCTGGTGCCCATAAAAAAATCCCGCCCCTGGAAAGGGACGGGTTCTCGTAAGACCCGCGGTACCACCCTTGTTCTCCCCCACTATTCAGGGAGCACTCTGTAGGACGCTGTCACGTCCCTACCCCGTTAACGGTGGGCTTCCGACATCTCTTAGCAGGGCACGCCCTGGCTGGGAGTGTGGCTCAGGAGGGATATTCACCAGGTGCCTACCTGTCCGCTTTCACCGTATCGGACTCGCTGGAGGTGGCTTCCCCGACTACTCGTCTCCGTCATAGCCTTTTAAACAACGGTAGCAGGGGTGCACGGGTGCGTCAAGAAACGGAGGTCGAAACGTCTGCGGAGTCCTTGAGCTTCACTCCCACCAGTACCGTTGTGACCACTACCCGCTCGTCGTACTTGAAGCGGGGCCATGAAGCCACCAACGTGGCTGTACGACCTTCAGAACTCCAGAAGTAGATATCTTCCTTGGGCATGATGCGGAACTCCGTGGCCTGGTAGAGGAAACTGCCGTCCGCACTGTCCACAATCACGTATACACGCTGGCCCTGCCGTAGGAAGTCATAGACCTTGGGGAGGTCACGGAAGACGGAGCCTTCGCCGCGGACTGGGCTCTCTAGATGGCCGAAGAGCCAGGTGTTGCCAATCTCCCCGGGGTTTGGTTGGCTGGGGATGATGCCCAGTTCAAAGGGTGGAGCTTCATATTTGAGCCCATCGCCGAAGGGCAGAGCTCTAAGCTCTAGGGTTCCTATCTCCAGGCCAATGATGGGGATGCGTACAAATGTTGCTGGCCCCAGCCCTGTGGCGGGTAGTGAAACCGCTGATAGTGGGAGGAACCCGGCGGTTATGCTTGCGTCGTCCACATCCTCGGCCCAAAAGGGGTTTGCCCAGAACTGGGGGGTAATCTCCGTGCCAGGGTACAGCGAGGCGAGGGTAGGAGCGTCATTGGTGCTTGATGATGGTTGATCGATGATGGCCACAGCAGTGCTGAAGGGAGCAAACAACTCCTGATCTGTTGGGAGGGTTAGGGGGGCGGTAATAACCAGGTCGTCGTAGCGGACGTCTATGTAGGCCTGATAGCCAAAGAATGCACCCACCAGCGCCAGCATGAGTACGCCACCTGCCAGAAAGGCGATGCCTAAGCGGGAGGCGGCTGGCCGTTTTTGCTGTGTTGAACTACTCTCGACTGCCACCAGGGGTTACCCTCCGCATGCCCTTCGTGCTAGAAGCTCTCCCTTTGAGCATATCATACCTACCACTGATACTAAGAGGTATCACAAAAAGACGGCAAGCAACGCAAAAACAGCTCGACCACGGATGTGTACGAAGTCGAATTAACCAGTGACTAAAACCGGCCGGCTATCGAATATTATCGAACGCGCGGTGTGTGCATAGAGCCGTTGCTGATAGGCTCATTCAAGTAAATGTCGCCGTTGCGAATTTTGATGTTGAAGCCGCACTCCGGGTTGGTGCACGCCCATGCTTTGTAGTGAATGGCTGCGCCTTGGCCACCAAAGTCTGAAAGGGGAACCAAGTCGCCTGAATTACAACTTTGACACCGGGGTAAGGTACTCGTCTCCACCAGGACCTCCTCAAGCCACACGACCCAGACGGTTTGGATGTTTTCCGTAGGGTGGCCGCTGACAACGTCTCTGCCGGGGGCAGCCCCCTGACGCTCGCATACCAATGAGAATATTATCACAAGCTATAGGGCCAAACAAGGGAAAGTCACAAATATTAATATAGCCCTAGGTGGATGCTGGGTATGGGGAAACGCTACGATGCTGGCTCAACCAGCCCCAACTCAACAAGGGCGTCTACAACGGCCAATACCAGGCCACGGGAGTGGGCCTGGTACTCCATGTTTGTGATGTTGGAGGCAATGCCCCCACTGACCGGCGCTGCGCCGGAACGGATGTCGTCAGCTGCGTTCATGACTCGCGCGTCGATACGCTGGTGCAGGAAATCTGTGAATTCGTTTACGTCCATCTGGACATCCGTAGGTGCAAGATGCCCGCACTCTACGGCAATGGAGGTTGTGACGACAAGGGGAGGGCCACGGTGTGCAACGTCTCGTAGTTGGGCCCCTGGGGCGTCAGAGTGCTCTTAATCAGGTGGATGGAGTCTATGGGGACGGGCGTGCCGCTACTGCGCCAGGGTAGAGATGTAAGGGCTTCGCCGGCCTTCCTGCGCTCTCCGTGCGATGCGGAATCGCGTATCCGTGCCACGGTGAGGTGTGGAGTGAATGGGCGTTCCTCTCGCTTGAATCCCAACGGCTCACATGCGCCTTCGACAAGGTTGGCCAACGTGGTGAGGCGTTGCATGTGACCCACCAAGCCTACCAGCAGGACGCGGGCGCGTTTCAAATTGGGGAACCCACCAACGTTACCAAGCTGCAACGTGAATGAGGTTGTCTTGGAAGCTAAGTCGTCCAGGGCTGCCGTCAGGCTAGGCACCTGGGCTTCGTCCACGTTACCCAGAAACTTGAGGGTCAGGTGGATGTTCTTGGCTGCAACAAGGCTCATGCCTTGCAAGTTTGATGCGCGTAGTCCGTGGATGAGCTTTGATAGAGCGGACACCGCCTCTGGTGGGAGTTCCACAGCTATGAAGAGTCGTTGTGTTTCAGGCTGACTTAAGGTTGTCACGGAACTCCTTCAGTTTCAGGTACCAATCAATGATATCGTCCAGACGGAACGATGCGTTAGCAGGGCTGGGATTAGGGACGACGAAGACCTTGGATGTGCCTATGCTCCAGGGTTGGGGGCCAAGCACCACCTGCGTTCGGTCATTCTCAACATGTTTATTGTAACTTGTTGCCGCCATGGTGCCGTGGAAGCAGACGATTAACGGGGCACAGGGCAGGAGCCGTTCTTTGAGATCTAATGCGCCGCGACGGAAGTCTCCCGTTTTGAGGTCGGCAACGCCTGGGGTGGGACGCTTCACGATGTCCGTCATGCCAATGCCAAATTCCATCACACGGTAATCAGTTTCCGCTGTGAGCGGCTCTGGGGTCATCTCCGCACCGTTGAACGCTGGCCAGAAGCGGTTGCGGGGGTTGGCAAAGTAGTGGCCTGTCTGAGCCGATGGTATAGAGGGGTTGAGCCCCACCAACACGATATCGAGGCCTGGTTGAAGGTATTCCGGCAACGTTTCCATGGTCTTGCTAGCTGCCCAACCCTAACAACCGCGCTATGTTGCCGCCGGTGATGCGTGCTTGGTCTTCTAGAGATAGCCCACATTGTCGTACCTGCTCCAAAAGTCGTGGATGCTTGATAAGCGGGTAGTCTGTGCCAAAGAGTATCTTGTCGGCACCCACCAGTCCGGTAGCAGTCAAGAATACATTGGCATCGTAGAGGAAGGGCGATGCAGCGGTATCGAAGTAGGTGTTGGCCAGGGCTGCGTTCACTTCTGGCATGAGGGCATAGAAGGGCAGCCCGCCGCCCCAGTGCGCCGCGATGATGGGTTGGTCCGGGAAGGCTTCGATGAAGCTGAGCAATCGTTCAGGCGTCACGGTGCCCTTGCCCTGATAGGTGTGCCCTACCGGCTCCGATGCGTGAGCCACTATTGGTAGGTTCAAACGTTTTGCCAGCGCCATGAGCGGAGTCATAGTCTCCGCATCCTCAATGCTAAATCCCTGGGTGTCTGGGTGCAGCTCACCAATGCCAATCATCCCTGCTGCCGCGCATCGCTCCACCTCCGCTAAGGCGTCATCGCCCCACGCAGGGTTGACGGCACAGAAGCCGATTAACCGACCGTTGGAACGCGATACAGCCTCTGCCAAGTGGTCGTTGGCCTCACGTGCTAGCTCAATATCTGACCATCCGATGCCCACAGCCACGGCGGCGTCCACTTCTGCGGCGTCCATAGCCTCCATCAGGTCTTCTACCGTGGCTAAGACAGCCTTGGAGTTGCTGTAAAGTTCCCGGAAGGTGGCGTCACGGCGTATAAGCTCCTTGCGGCGGTCGCGGAAGCCTGGGGGAAACACATGCACGTGGGAGTCAATAATCATTGGGTCTAGTGTACCAAAGGTAGACCGTTCGACAAGGCAGGGGGGTGTAGGCTTACCGTATTTGGTAACCGCAGGCATATGGGTCCAAGGCAAGCCCTGGCTATCGGTCGTAGCGGGGGACGCCACCGAACTCCGTGAGGTCAATGATGGGGATGCGGTTACCATCGGGATCGACGAGCACGGCGTAGTTGCCGGAGCGCACCTTGATGGGGCCAAAGGCAATCTTGTAGTCCTTGCGCCGGTGTTCGTCACAGAACTGCTTTACGTTGTCCACCAGGTAGTTGTAGCTGAACGGCGGGAGATCGTCCCGTGTGTGGAGTACTACCTCGGAATCGCTGTCCTTGAGCAAGAATCCCATCATGCCCCGGTCGGCGTCTTCCCACACCTTGGTCATTCCCATCAAATCGGTATAGAAGGCCTCAGAGATACTCAGGTCTTTGACCTTGTACATGATGCTATCCACTTTGCGAAGCGCAGGTGTAGGCATGGGTTAGGCCCCGTGACATTTCTTGTACTTCTTACCGCTTCCGCAGGGACACGACTCGTTGCGGCCCACCTTGCGACCGTGGGTCATGTCCTGGAAGCGCCTGTTGTCCGCCCGGCGAGATTCACAGTCCACGCAGGTGCACTCCAAGGGGTGATCGCTGTACCAACTTGTCCGTTCTTTGCCAATGACCATTTTTTGTCCTTGTGTTGCCGTAAATTGATATTCCCATCCCGGTTTATCGGGCCTCATCAGGGTGCCAGCTAATTCTATAGTACCGTGCCCCGTTCTCCCAGCACCTTGATGACTTCCTGCAAGTCCTTATCTCCGCGACCGCTCAGGTTCACGATGATGACCTTGTCCGGCCCGGCCTTCGGTGCCAGCACCTTCAAGTGGGCTAGCGCGTGGGAGGATTCCAGTGCCGGGATGATGCCTTCTAGTCGAGACAATAGCGAGAACGCTTCTAGCGCCTCGTCATCGGTGGCGGAGACGTACGTCGCGCGGCCAATGTCCTTCAGGTAGGAGTGCTCAGGCCCAACGCCGGGGTAGTCCAGCCCTGCTGAGACGCTGTGGGTCTCCAACACCTGGCCTGCATCGTCCTGAAGCAGGTACGAGTGCGAGCCGTGGAGGACGCCCGGACGACCTGCCGATAGCGGTGCTGCGTGTTCGCCGGTCTCCAGCCCTCGACCTCCTGCTTCCACACCAATGAGGGCTACTTCCTCGTTTGGGATGAAGTCATGGAACAGTCCAATGGCGTTGCTGCCACCGCCCACGCAGGCTACAGCGTAATCTGGCAACCTACCCTCTGTAGCCAGTATCTGGGCCTTGGCCTCTCTACCGACTATCGCCTGGAAGTCGCGCACCATCATCGGGTACGGGTGAGGCCCCACCACGGAGCCCAATAGGTAGAAAGTGGTGCGGACATTGGTGACCCAGTCTCGCATACACTCGTTGATAGCGTCCTTCAGCGTTTGAGAGCCGCTAGTGACCGGCTCTACCCTGGCTCCCATCAGCTTCATGCGGAAGACGTTGGGCTCCTGTCGCCTAATATCTTCCGTGCCCATGTAGACGATGCACTCCATGCCTAGCAGTGCACATACGGTGGCCGTTGCAACGCCGTGCTGCCCCGCGCCTGTCTCTGCGATGATGCGGTTCTTGCCCATGCGTTTGGCCAGTAATGCTTGCCCGATGGCGTGGTTAATCTTGTGTGCCCCGGTGTGCGCCAAGTCTTCGCGCTTGAGGTATATCCGTGCGCCGCCGAAATGATTGGTCAGGTTAGCGGCAAAGGTCAGCGGTGTGGGTCGGCCGACGTATGTTGTCAGCAACCCCGCCAGCTCTGCTTGGAATGCGGGGTCGTCGCGAGCTTCCTCGTAGGCCACCCGCAGTTCTTCTATAGCCGCCATCAGCGTCTCCGGCACGAACCGACCGCCAAAGGCACCAAAGCGTCCCTGGTCGTTGGGTAGACTTTCTATGTTGGTCATATGAGCAAATTCCTTCTTGCTTCTGTGATGAATGCCTGGATTTTGGCGATGTCCTTCATTCCGTCTGTCTCTACGCCGCTAGAGACGTCCACACCGTAGGGTTGGGTGGCTTCTATGGCCTGCCCAATATTCTCTGGTGTCAGTCCGCCTGCTAGTAGGAAGTGATGCCCTCTGTCAGCCATCTCTCGGGCGATTGACCAGTCAAGGGTCTCGCCCATGCCGCCGGGCTGCACCTCCGACTGACGATCCAATATCGCAATGTGGCCTGCCTCGCCAATCTCCTGCAACCTGAAGTGTACGTCCTTTATGACGATGTTGCGGGCTGTCGTTCGCTCCATAGGTACGGATGCCACATGGACTACCTTGAGAATGGGCACTGTCACCTTGCCCCAGTACCCTATAGGTTCGTCGCCGCACAGCTGGACCATGTCCAGCCCTACACGCTCCACCACTTGATTGACCTCTTCAACGGGCTGGTCAGCAAACAAACCGACAAGGGGCAGTGTTGGCTGGGTCTCTCTAAATGCTTGTGCTAGCTCTTGAGCCTTCTTAGGCTCTATGTAGCGGCGGACGGTAGGTAGGAACACCATGCCCAGCATGTCTGCGCCAGCTTCAGTGGCTGCTACCATGTGGGACAGTTCCCGCATTCCGCAGATCTTCACAACGGTCATGCGCGTCCATCTCCGTTTGCGGCCCCTGCTACGCCCAGCAACTCACGCACCCTTGCGCCGGGGTCGGTCTGCGTAACAATGGCCTCGCCCACCAGCCCGGCGTCCGCGCCTAGCTTATGCAGTCGCACCATGTCGGCCCTGTCCTTGATGCCGCTCTCGCTCACCACAATAACGCCATCTGGGGCTTTGGGTGCCAGGGCTTCCGTCACCGCCAGATCAGTCTTGAAGGTATGGAGGTCACGGTTGTTGATGCCGATGATCTTTGCCCCGGCGTCTAGGGCCGTTGCAAGCTCAGCCTCGTCGTGGACTTCCACCAGACATTGAAGCTGTAACCCCACCGCCATGCCAATCAATGCCTTGAGCGCGTCCGCAGGCAGCACTGCTACGATGAGCAGGACCGCATCTGCGCCATAGGCCCGCGCCTCAAAGAGCTGGTACGGGTCTGTGAGGAAATCCTTGCGTAGCACGGGTACGCCGTAGGGCGTCAGGGCAGCCTTCACCGCCGATAGATGATCCAACGTTCCCTGGAAATGCTCGTCCGTCAGGCATGACACAGCGGCTGCGCCGTTCGCAGCGTAGGCTGTTGCAAGGGCTGCCGGGTCAAAGTCCATGCGCAGCAGTCCGGCTGACGGAGAGGCTTTCTTGACCTCTGCAATGAGTCGAATATCGTCGCCTTTCAGCGCGTCTGCCAGGCTTACGGGCGCAGTAGTGCCCATGATGCGTCGTTGAAGCTCATCCAACGGCACGTCCAGCTTGGCCTTGGCCAACACCGATTTCTTTGCTTCAACAATATCGTCCAGAATTGTTGCCATGTTTTCCTCTGCTGTTATAGGCCTCGTATTTGGTAACGGTCACGCACTTGGGTTCAGGGCTAGCCCTGACTGACCTCTGCCAGCTTTTTGAGGGTTGCCAGGGCTGCTTTGCTCGATAGCACTTTGCGCGCGGCTTCCACGCCCTCTTTGAGGGTTGTTACCGTGCCTGCCACGTACATGCCTGCTCCGGCACTCAGTGCGACGGCTCTATGCAGTGGGCCAAGCTCTCCACTCAGCACGCGCTCCATTACCTCCGCGTTCTCTGCAGCTATGCCGCCCTTCAATGCCTCTGGCGCGCAAGGTTCCAGGCCCACGTCTTCCAGCTTGAGTTCGTAGTGAGTTACTTTTCTGCCTACCATCTCCCATACCTGCGACGGCCCGGTTATCGTGAGTTCGTCAGCGCCGTCGGAGCCGTGCACAACCATGACGTGCTTGCTGCCGAGTTGCGCAAAGGCCTGGGCCATCCGCTCTCCCAACGCCGGATCTGCGATGCCGACCACCAGCGAGCTTGCGCCTGCGGGGTTGGTCAGCGGGCCAAGGATGTTGAAGACGGTGCGTATACCTATCTCCCGTCGAGGGCCACCGGCGTGGCGCATAGCAGGGTGGAACGCTGGTGCGAACATGAACCCCATGCCAGCTTCATCAATGCACCGCGCAACGCCTTCCGGCGTAAGCTCAATCTTCACGCCACAGGCTTCAAGGACATCCGCCGCGCCTGCCGCGCTGGACGCTGCACGGTTTCCGTGCTTGGCTACCTTCACTCCGGACGCCGCCAGGACAAGGGCCGCTGCGGTGGAGATGTTGAAGGTGTTGAGGCCATCGCCTCCCGTGCCGACAATGTCTACCAACGGCCCCGGGTACTCAACTTTTAGGACGTTGGCCCGCATGACTCGCGCCATCCCGGCAATCTCCTCAGAGGTCTCTCCCTTGAGTCGCAACGCCGTGACGAAGGCCCCAATCTGCGCTGGGGTCGCATCACCGGACATAATCTCTTCCATGACGCCGGCAGCTTCTTCTATCGTCAGAGACGTGCCCTCGACCACTGTGCCAATAGCTTCACGAATCATTGTCTTCTCCTGCTTTTGCCACGCTAGACTACATCTCCAGAAAATTCTTGAGAAGGTCTTTGCCAACGCCCGTCATGATGGACTCCGGGTGGAACTGAACGCCCTCTATCGGGTATTCCTTGTGTCGCAGCCCCATGATGAGGCCGCTGTCGGTCCACGCCGTGACTTCCAGGCTGTCCGGCAACCCTTCTTTGAAGACCACCAGTGAGTGGTAGCGGATTGCCTCGAAGGGCATGGGCAGTCCGTGCAGCACTCCCGCGCCGTTGTGGTTGATGGGCGATACCTTGCCGTGGACAATCTCGCCCGCGCCGCCGACCGTGCTGCCGAACGCATCGCCGATGCACTGATGCCCCAAACACACGCCCAGCACGGGCATCCGTGGCCCGAAGCGGAGGATGGTCTCTGTGCATATGCCTGCCTCTTTGGGTGTACATGGCCCCGGCGATACCACGATGCGGTCTGGATTCAGCTTCTCCACCGCATCAAGCGTTATCTGGTCGTTGCGCTCCACCTGCACCTCCGCACCAAGCTCGCACAGGTACTGGTAGATGTTGTACGTAAAGCTGTCATAGTTGTCTATCAGGAGAATCAAATGCTCACCCCCTCTGGACTTCCGTTCCGGCGGTCTTGTACCAACCTCTTTTTATGTATGTGAGTTACCACGTTTCCTGCCCCTTTTATTTATACTTCACCCTCAGGTAACCGTCAGGCATATGGGTGCAGGGTTAACCCTGCTGTTCAGCTATGTTGATGGCATTGAGTAGCGCGCCAGCCTTCTGGAACGTCTCCTGGTACTCCGCCTCCGGCTCGCTGTCGTACACAATGCCCCCGCCAGCCTGGATATAGGCCACCCCGTCCTTCAGGATCATGGTGCGAATAGTGATGGCCGTGTCCATGTTGCCGGAGAAGCTGAAGTAGCCAACGGCCCCGCCGTACGCACCTCGAGCCTCGCCCTCCAGTTCAGAGATAATCTCCATCGCACGGACTTTGGGCGCGCCGGACAGAGTGCCCGCCGGGAGGCAGGAGCGCAGAGCGTCGTAGATAGTGCGGTCAGGCCGAAGTTGCCCATGCACTTCCGATTCCAAATGCATCACGTGGGAGTACCGGACAATGCGCATGAGGTCTGTGACCTCCACGGAGCCGGGGATGCAGACGCGGCCAACATCGTTGCGGCCCAGGTCTACCAGCATGATGTGTTCGGCGCGCTCCTTCTCGTTGTTGAGCAGCTCCTCCGCCAGGGCTGCGTCCTGTTCCGGCGTCTTGCCGCGAGGTCGCGTGCCGGCCAGCGGGAAATTCAGCATCAAGCCGTCCTCCACCCGCACTAGCAGTTCTGGAGATGCGCCGATGATGTGGAAATCGTCCAGCTCCAGGAAGAACATGTACGGCGATGGGTTGCTTCCCCTTAGCGCACGATACAAATCAAGGGGTGCAGCTTCTGTGGGTCGAGCCAACCGCTGTGACGGCACCACCTGGATGATGTCCCCTGCGATGATGTACTCTCGCGACTTCCGTACAATCTCGTCGTAGTCCTCATAGCTGCGGTTGGAGGTGTAGGGCACCGTTACTTTGGATGATGCATCCTGCGTCTCGGCTTCAGTCCCCTTTGCCACCCGTTTGGGACGCTTTAGTGGGCGTTCAAGTCGCTTAACCAGCCGGTCAATGCGTTTAGTCGCTTTGTTGTAGGCAGCCTCAATATCGCCTCGCACGTGGACGTGGCTCACCACCTGAATCTTCTGCCGCAGATGGTCAAAGACCAGGAGGGTGTCTGCCAGCATGAAAGTTGATTCAGGCAGGTTTAGCGGATTGCTGGCCGGGGCAGGCACCCGTGGCTCAAAGTAGTGGACAGCATCGTAAGCCAGGAAACCGACTTGTCCGCCGTTGAACCGGGGGAGGCCGGGGACGCTTACGGGTTTGAACTTGCTCAGGGCCTTCTCAACAAGTCGCAGAGGGTCAACCGCGCCGTCAGGTTTGTTGGGGCCAGTGCGAATCACCTTGGACGGCTCCGTGCCGATGAAGCTATAGCGCGCCAGCCGTTCTCCCCCTTCTATGCTCTCCAGCAGGAAGGAGTAGGGGCCCTTGGCCACCTTCATATAGGCGGTGACTGGGGTTTCCAGGTCGGCGTTAATCTCCTGGTAGACGGGAATCAGGTTCCCCTCTTTTGCCAGTTCTTTGACCTGTTCCAACGTTGGTGTGTACATAACCATCCTCAAGTCGCTATTTTCAGGCAATAAAAAACCCCGTCCCATGCAAGGGGCGGGGTCACTCCGCGGTGCCACCCTTGTTTTTGTAGCTGTGCTCCTCATTAATGGGCCAGTTACAAAATCTCTTCAGCAGTGCGCCCCGGTATAGGTAACGTCTTCTCCGCTGGGACATTGAAACGGTGTCCTACCGTCGGTGACGTTTGGCTTGATGTTCTTCCTGCACTCCTGACCCGGAGATCATATGGGTGCGGGGTATCGCCCTGCCTAGTCCATTCAGCCCCTGCGCCAGCGTCGGTTTCCACCGTACCCGACTCTCTGTAGCTTCGCTAGGGACGTACTACTCCAGACCGTCGCCCTTTATGTATATGTTATATCCAGTCTAGGACGTGCTTTCAGGGGTTGTCAAGGCTCTGAATTCGCCTATGGCTAGAAGCGAATTCCATCATGCTATACTGGGGCCATGCCGAGAAACGATACTGGAGTTGTGTTTCGTGCCAACAGTCCTGATGGTGAGTCGAGATGGCCGGGCAGCAGAAACCCTGATGCTATGCTTCCCTAAAGGGGAGTTCACTACGGCTGCTATGTCTGACCCCAGCGGTTTACCATCACTGACGGTGGAGCAATCGCCGGATATCGTGCTGATGGACGCTGGGGGCTTTACGATCAGTGAGAGCCAAGAGGCATTCCAGACTTGCCGAGATTTACACCTGCCAGTGATTGTCCTGGTGACTGAGCGAGAGCTGGACACCTATGATATCGCTCGGGGTGCCGATGATTTTGCGCTGAAGCCGTTGAACCCTACCGAGCTCACGTTGCGCGTACAACAACTCCTCCGCCGGTTGCGAGGCCGCGAAGGGTCAGAGACCATCCACAGAGATGACCTAGTCATTGACCAATCGCGGTACGAAGTGACCGTCTCCGGCCACAAGGTGCTGCTTACCTTCAAAGAGTATGAGTTGCTGCGATTGCTGGCCTCCAACCCCGGGCGCGTCTTCTCTCGGGAGGAGTTGCTCTCTCGCGTGTGGGGCTATGAATACTTCGGTGGCACGCGCACCGTAGACGTCCACGTGCGGCGACTTCGGAGCAAGGTAGAAGATGCCAATCACGTTTTCATTGAGACCGTGTGGAACGTTGGATATCGCTTCAAGCCCCCTAATCAAGCTGCGTAACTTCCTCTCTGCTGGCGTAGCTCCAAGGTATCGCGTATACTCTGGCCCATCTTTACAGGTAGGGTGCTATGGCGAATGTTGAACGTGAACTTCCCCTCTTTCCCCTGGGTGGGACTGTGCTCTTTCCGGGTATGAACCTCCCACTGCAGATATTTGAAAACCGCTACCTCCAGATGATGGCGGACATCACCCAGGATGATTCCCGCTTTGGCGTTGTGCTTATCAAGGAAGGTAAAGAGGTTGGTGAGCCTGCCTTGTCCTTTGATGTTGGCACGGTGGCCCAGGTGTTTCAGCGTGAGGACTCCCCGGACGGTCGCATCATCCTTGTTGCAGAGGGGCAGCAGCGATTCCGCACCCTGAACATCGTGCAGCAACGCCCCTACATCATTGCCAGGGTGGAGCTTCTGCCGCCCGAAGAGTCAAGCGACATGCAGATAGCCCAGCAGGTACGTGGAAAGTACATAGAGTATGCCCAGCTCCTGGCAGGTATGAGCAATGAGTGGATGCGGGATGTGCAGGTTCCTGAAGAGGCTGCGGAACTCTCCTACCTGGTGGCCCAGAGTCTGGACGCCAGCATGATGGTAAAGCAGGGCCTGTTGGAGATGGACACCGTGGAGGAACGATTGATCGCTGAGGTGGAGATACTGGACATGACAATGGAGCACGTACGCCAGCGGGTTCGCCGTGAAGGCCCATCCCAGCGGTTCAGCACCAACTAGGAGCATCCCATGGCCTACGATGAAGGACTGGCCCATCGCGTTCGGGAGTTGTTGGAAGGCCAATCGGACGTGGTTGAGAAGAAGATGCTTGGTGGCCTCTGCTTCATGGTGCAGGGCAACATGTGCTTGGGCATATTGCAGGACGAGATTATGGTGCGCGTCGGCCCTGACGCCCACGTCGATGCCCTGGCCCAACCTCACGCGCGAGAGAGGGACTTCGCCGGAAAGCCTTGAGGCGGACGACGACTTAGAAGGCTGGATACAACGCGGCCTGAATTTCAGCCTGTCACTGCCTGCCAAGTAATCCCCTCAACTTAGGTGCAGGACTCGTCCTGCCTAGCCCTGCGGGCTCATCGGCGTTAGATGGACATCCAGCACTCGTTCGCACCACGCTGCAACCCCTAGCAATCGCTCCTCGTCAAACGGCCCCGCTGCTAGTTGTATCGCCAAGGGTAGCCCGTTCGCTGCCAACCCGCTTGGTATCCCCACCGTTGGGCACCCTATCCATGTCCACGGCGCCTGGAAGAACGTGGGCCCGGTGGTTGTACGGCCTTTGGGTGCTGGGCCGGGAGTGCAGGGACTCAACAGTACATCGTAGGTGTTGTAGAGCGAAGTCATTGCGTTTTGAAGCTGCCCTCTGGCCTGCTGTGCTTGCACGTACCCGATGGGTGATGATGCCAAGGCCAGGTCCATGCGACTGCTGATGTTTGGCCCGTAGGCCTCCCTGTGGTTGGCGAAGTTCTCCTGATGGAAGGCGGCTGTCTCTGCCCACACCACGTTGGCAATGTGATCCACACTCTGGGCAAACTGCTTTGGTAGCGTTACTTCCTCAACGATGGCCCCTGTAGCAGCCAGCTTCTGCGCAACATCGTCGGTGTGGCGACGCACCTCGTCCTCCGCCCGATCGTAGAAGAACTCCTTGATGAGCCCGATGCGCGGCGGCTTCTCCCTCCGACCCACCCCAGCGTGGTACTGGCCCACCGGCACATTGGCTGCGTTGGGATCTTGCGGGTCGTAGCCTGCCAGGACGTCCAGGGTCAGGGCTGCATCCTCCACCGTGCGGACTAGGATGCCCACGGTGTCTGTGGAGAAACTGACGGGCACAAGGCCGTATGCGCTGATGCGTCCGTATGTGGGTTTCAGCCCGACGATGCCGTTGTATGCAGCCGGTCGAAGTGTGGAGCCAACGGTCTGGGATCCTGTGGCTATGGGGCACATGCCCGTTGCAATGGCAACGCCGGAGCCGCTGCTGGAGCCGCCTGGTGTGTGTTCAAGGTTCCATGCGTTGAAGGTTGGTGATGGGTCTCCGTCCGCGAACTCCGTGGTGACGGTCTTGCCAAGGACTATCGCGCCAGCCTGTCGAAAACGAGCCACGGATGTGGCGTCGTACTCCGGTATGAAATCAGCGTACAACGGCGACCCCGCAGTGGTCTTGAGTCCAGCGGTGTAGAAGATGTCTTTCAGTCCTACTGGTACGCCATGAAGGGGACCGCGTGGGCCTGTCCTCTCTAGCTCTATAGCTGATGCTTTAGCCGTTGCGAGCGCACCCTCACGGTCAACGGTGACCCATGCCAGCAGTGTGGGCTCCAGCTCGTCTATGCGCTTCAGCAGGTTCTCTACCAGCGTCACTGGTGAGAGGTTACCTGCACGTATGGCGGCAGCGGCCTGGGCTGCTGAGAGTTGGTACGGTTGTAATCCTGTAGTCATTGGGTTCTCCTTGGGCGTATTCGGTAGAGAGGCCATGCTATCATGACGGTCGCGGTGACGCAGCTACATTGCTGGGAGGTTAACTCATGGCAACGATGACACAGGAGCAGGTGCACACCTTTCTGGATGAACCCCATGTGGGGCATCTGGTCACGCTACGACCCGCTGGTTCGCCTCATGTCGCTCCTATTTGGTACGAGTATCGTGATGGCCGGTTCCTTATATGGACTAGCCGCGAGACGCGTAAGGTCAAGAACATTCTTGGCGATGGGCGTGCTGCATTGTCTATCGCCACGGACAGCGAGCCATACAAGTACGTCACGGTTGAGGGTACTGTGTCCGTTAGTGAAACCGACGTTGAAGCCACGGGCATCTCCATCGCGTCGCGTTATCAGGGTCGTGAACGTGGGACGGCCTTCATTGCAGAGCATTTCAAGGAGGGCGTGAGCGTTGTTCTTTCGCTTGTGCCAGACAACTTAGTGGCTTGGACTGATGAGGCCTAACTTTTGAACGAACCAGAACCGACAACGCACGGACAACCTCGGACTCATAGAGTCGGGGCTGTCCGTGCGTTGTCGCACCCCAATTTTCGCGTCTTAAGTGCTTCAGCGGTGGTTGGCGGGATAACCTTCCTGGGCGAGATGGTCATCCTGGGATGGATGGTGCTGGAGCTTACCAATTCACCGTTCAAGGTTGGTCTGGCTATTGGCCTGCGACAAGCACCGAGTCTGGTTTTGGGTATCCCCTTTGGGGCTGTAGCTGATCGATTTGACCGGAGGAACCTGCTCTTCTTCACCGTTGTAGCCCTAGCCCTCACATCGCTGGCTACAGCCGCACTGCTACAAGTTGGTTGGCTGGGGCTTTGGCCCCTCCTGGCTTTGAACTTTGTGCTGGGCACATGGTGGACTGGTGTCAGGACGCTGCGGCAGAGCATGACGTATGACATCGTCGGCGCGCAGGACATGGTCAGCGGGCTGGCCATTGCCGTATTGGCTCAAAGACTTGGCGGCATTCTGGGCGCTGCTGGGATAGGAGCAGTTCTGGCGGCAACGGATGCTGCGACTGCCTATGCCGTTGTCACGGTTGGGCATGTAGTGACGTTTCTTGTGGTGCTGCTCATCAGGTCAGAGGGAGGGGCAGTGCAGGTAGCCAGGGAGTCTGTCCTTGGTAACCTGAAAGAGTTTGCCGTAGAGGTAAGGAGTAACGGGTCGCTGGCGTTGCTTGTGCTACTAAGCGGAGCCGTAGAGATTTTGGGGTTTTCAGCCATGGCACTGATGCCGAGCATTGCTCGTGATGTGCTAGGCCTTGGGGCAGACGGCCTTGGTCTCATCCAATCGGTAGGAGCTATTGGCGGAGTGGTCACGGTGGGCGTGCTGGCGATAGCTGGAGGAGCGAGTCATAAAGGGTTGGTGTTCCTGACCTGCCTGCTGGTGTTCGGCGCTAGCCTGGTTTGGCTGGGGCAATCGAATTCCCTGGGCATGGTGTTGGCAGCGATAACCCTGGTGAACTCCGCCATGGCCATCTCAGACGTCCTGTCGCAAGGCCTTATGCAGTCGGTTGTGCCTAACGAACAACGTGGACGGGCCGCCGGGGCATGGCAGTTGGCGGTGGGCTTCGGCCCCTTTGGGAACTTGCAGGCAGGCGCTGTGGCTGCCGCGGCTGGCGTTTCCGTTGCCCTCGTCGTGAATGGCGGCCTGTTGTTTGCACTGGCCGGGTTGAGCTTACTGTTAGCCAAAAGGCTCAGAAGACTCTAGGTGTGCGCACCCTTGCTCTTCCTCCTAGGCCACGG
>CAVOCU010000006.1:0-44524 GCA_963694315.1 Dehalococcoidia bacterium
CGTTGAGCTAACCCCAACGATACCTCAGATATACCTATCCGGTGCGGTGACAAAGCCCGGCCATTACACCTTCAACGATGGCGAACGGCTGAGCGGCGTGCTGCCGAAAGCTGGCGGCGTGACCGGCGATGCCGACCTTGCACGACTGAACCTGGCGCTGCGGATACGTGACGAAAGCCATATCTACGTGCTAGCTGTGGGTGAGATTTCGACTGAGCCTGCCTCGACGCTCCTGAACGTGAACACCGCCAGCCAGGAGCAACTTAAAGGACTGCCCGGCATCGGCACGGTGCGGGCCGCTGACATCATCGCGGACAGAGATAGCAACGGCGGCTTCAACAGCCTAGCGGAGTTGCGTGAAATCGCTGGCATTGGGTCGGCAACCATCACTGGCATCGAGAACCTGGTTGTCGTAGAGTAACCATTCCCAAATTCGAATCAAACATGGAGGGGTCATGCCTGAAGTAGAGCTTATCCTGACGGGGTTCAACGTCCACACAGACCAAGGTCGTATTGGCTACTGCACCGTTGGGTTGATTCGTGGTGAAAAGACCATTCTGGTGGACACCGGCCACCACGGTCGCAGGCAGTTGCTCCTCCAAACGCTTGCAGAACGTGGCATATCGCCGGACGACATCGACATGGTGGTGCTCACCCACGTCCACTGGGACCATTGTCAGAATATAGACCTCTTCAAGAACGCCCAGGTTGCCGTCCACAAGGACGAGTTGGAGTACGCCAAGAACCCTGCGCCTAACGACTGGGCTACGGCCGGGTACTTCACGTCCATCCTCCAGGGCCATGAGGTGCTTGAGGTGGTGGAAGGGCAGGAGCTTGCATCGGGCGTGCGAGTGCTTGGGACTCCTGGCCACTCTAAAGGGCACATCTCCGTCACGGTAGAGACGCTAGAGGGAGTCATAGCGTTGACGGGAGACGCCCTGACAGCAGCGTCGTGCATTGCTTTGGGCAAACCTCTATTGGTGTTCTGGAACGAGGAACAGGCCGCCAAGAGCGTTCAAAAGATACTGGCCTCTGCCACAATCTTCTATCCCGGCCACGACCGCCCCTTCCGCATCGATGCCCAGGGCGGTGTCGAGTACTTGGGGGGTGCCAAAGACCTTCGTATTTTCCAGGGGCTGGGGTTCGGTAACGGTGAGGTCTCCGTGACCATATCGCCGGAGCCGCCACGGAACACAGTGGTCGCTGGGTAGCTGACGCCATGCTGCTGACAACCCTTGCCGCCGCGTGGGTAACTGGCCTTCTGCTAGGTCGTGCCATCAACGTTCCCGTGGATGTGCTGGCTTTGTGGAGTGTAGGTGTCGCCGCGTTGGGTGCAGCCTTTGCCATTGCCAGAACGAAGCAGCAACGACTCCTGTTGCTGCGATGACATCGCCGGACGGTAGACTCACGGTCATCTTCCTGGATGTTGGTCAGGGCGACGCGATATTCATCCGCACTCCCAACGGACAGCAGGTTCTGGTGGATGGCGGGCCAGACCCACGCGTAGCTCTACGAGCGATTGGCGATGCAATGCCGTTCTGGGACCGCTCTCTGGACGCCGTCATCCTGACGCACCCCCACGCCAACCATCTAAACGGCCTTGTCCGGGTGTTGGAGCGCTACGACGTAGACCTGGTGGGGAAGGCTAAGCTGCCGCTGCTGGCATCGCCGACCGCGCAGTACGGGGCATGGGAAAAGCTGCTATCTGAGCGCGATGTCGATGACCTCATTGTTATGTCCGAAGGCCAAGAGCTACGAACCGGGGACGGCGTCATCATCACGGTATTAAACTCGCCGTCCGACCTCCCTGCATGGACGCCGAGCATCATCAACAACGGCTCCGTGGTGCTGCGCGTGACGTTTGGCACTGTGTCTTTCCTGCTGACGGGCGACATTGCGCAAGAGGCCGAAGCTGCAATGCTGGCGAGGGGTGTCCCACTGCAGTCTACGGTGTACAAAGTGCCCCACCACGGTTCCGACACATCGACGTCACAGTCGTTCTTGGATGCCGTTGCGCCTACTATGGCAGTAATTAGCGCGAGGGAGGACAACCGCTTCGACCACCCTGACGGCGATGTCGTGGCACGGCTTAAAGAGGCCGTGGGAGAGGAAAACGTGCTACTGACCTTGGAGCGTGGTGATGTTCAGTTCACCACGGACGGGGTACGTTTGTGGTTGGACTCCGATAGGTAGAGTAGCTTCCTGGGGTAACCGCCAGAAATATGGGTGCAGGGCTTACCCTGGCACGAAGCAGGCTGCCACGTGCCCATTGCCTCTGTCCGTCAGTGGCGGCGCATCAACGCTGCACTGAGCCACGGCGTAGGCGCATCGAGGTTGGAAGGCGCAGCCAGATGGCAGGTTCATGAGGTCAGGTGGGGAACCCTCAATGGTCGTCAGCTTCTCCGTCCGACTCTGAGTCAATCGCGGCACAGATTTCAACAACCCCTTGGTGTACGGATGCTGGGGGTTAGCGTACATCTCCCGCGTCGTGCCACCCTCAACAATCTTCCCTGCATACATTACGTTGACTCTACTGGCATAGCGCGCAATCACTCCCAGGTTGTGGGTGATGATGAGGATTGCTGTGCCCATCTCGGCCGACAGCTTTTGCAGCAACTCCAGTATCTGGGCCTGGATGGTCACGTCCAACGCCGTAGTGGGCTCGTCTGCAATAAGGAGCTTGGGGTTACAACTCATCGCCATGGCAATCATGACCCGCTGGCGCATCCCGCCGCTAAACGTATGGGGGTAGCTGTTCAGTTGCTGAGCCGCGTCAGGGATTCCCACCATCTGTAGCAATTCTGCGGCCCGTGAGCGAGCATCGCCCTTGCTCATCTTCAGGTGAAGCTCCAAGCCCTCTGTAAGCTGCCTGCCAATGGTCAGCACCGGGTTCAGTGAACTCATGGGTTCCTGGAACACCATTGCAATGCGATTCCCCCGCACCTGCCGCATTTCCGCTCCGCTGAGTTGTAGGAGGTCACGACCTTCAAACTCCACCGACCCACTTACAATGCGCCCCGGCGGATCTGCGATGAGTCGCAATATGGAGAGAGCACTCACGCTCTTGCCGCAGCCGCTCTCTCCCACCAGGCCCAGGGTCTCCCCCTCCTGGATGTCATAGCTCACGCTGTCCACGGCCTTCACCACCCCATCGCGAGTAGTAAAATGCGTGCGCAGATCTTTGACTTCAAGTAAAGCCGCCACTGTCTCTCCTGTTCAACACTCAGAACCCTGTTCCAGTCACAGCATACTCACCCCGGGGGAAGAGGCGCAATGAAAGTTGCAAAACATGGCCCCTAAAATGGCAACGCAGCGCCCTAAACGCTATACTGACACCGTTCGGCTACTGGTTACAGCTACCGAACCACCATCCCACACCTAAGGCAGTCACCTCATGCCACTCAGGTTCCACATCATAGACCCCAAGTTCAGACGCAACTTCCGACAATACCTTTTACAGTCCCTCATCGCCAGCGTTGTCTTGCTTGCCATTTTTTCTGTTGGGGGTGCTCTAGACAAAGCAGCTGTGGTGGCGGCTATAGGCTCAACCGCATTCATCCTCTTCATCACCCCCCACAGCCAGTTCGGGGCCCCAAGGAATGTGATTGGTGGATATGTCCTCCCCGTGCTCGCGGGATCCCTCGCGGTCATTTTCACTACGGATTCAGCATTCTTACTTGCCTTGGAAGGCGCATCTGCCGTGGGGCTTGCCTTCATCCTCATGGCCGTCTTTGACGCGGAGCACGGACCCGTGGCTGGTGCAGCCCTTGCGGTAGCACTCATTGGGTTCAGCTGGAACCTGGTGCTCCTGCTGATGGGCAGCGTCATTGCCATGACCCTCGCCCATCGCCTGCTTCGTAGCAGAATGCGTGACCTCACGTAAAGCGTGTCCGTGTGGGCGGGGCGAAGCGCATGACAATTAAAAGGCTTTGGTGTAGTATGTCGCCGTTGTGAGCCTCACGCTCAAGAGCGTCGCAAATTGGAGGAGGAACACTGCTATGTTGAACGATACGGACAATGAATTTCTTTGTCGGGTAGGGGCTGGAACGCCAATGGGCGAGTACCTCCGACGTTTCTGGATGCCCTTCCTCCTGCCAGAGGAACTGCCGGAGCCGGACTGCCCACCTGTGCGTACCACCCTTTTGGGGGAGCAGCTGGTTGCCTATAAGGACACCAATGGCGATATCGGCCTTATCGATAACTTCTGCCCGCACCGTCGCGCCAGCATGTTCTTCGGCAGGAACGAAGAGTGCGGCCTGCGCTGCGTCTATCATGGCTGGAAATTCGACACCAACGGCGATTGCGTGGACATGCCCAGTGAGCCAGCGGAGAGCAACTTCAAAGACAAGGTGAAAATCAAGGCGTACCCTGCCCGTGAGTATGGCGGCCTTATCTGGGCCTACATGGGTCCTATAGAGACCATGCCAGAGCTTCCCAAGCTAGACTGGGCCACGCTGCCGGACAGCCATCGCATCATGTCCAAGCGGAGCCAAGAGAGCAATTGGGTGCAGTCCGTAGAAGGCGGTATTGATTCCAGCCACATCTCCTTTCTCCACAGCGGCGTCACACCGTATATGCGGGACAACCCTGGCAAGCGTCCAGCCCGTCGTGGAGCCGGAGCACCACTAGACTTCACCACGGTAGATACCTCGCCCCGGTTTGCCGTAGACGATACCGAAGCAGGATTGCTCATCTCTGCCCGTAGAGAGGCGGACGATGACCGTTACTACTACCGGATCACCCAGATGCTTCTGCCCTTCTACACCATGATTCCAGGAGCTATTAAGCCGGGCCATCAGATTGGCGGCCACGCTTGGGTACCTATCGACGACTACAGTTGCTGGAACTTCAGCGTCTCCTGGAACCCCTACCGTCCTTTTACAGACGAAGAGGTCAAACAGCACTGGAGCGGTGCAGGCCTCCACGCACTGACGGATAACAAGTACCGACCCCTCAGCAACAAGGACAATGATTACAACATTGACCGTGAAGAGCAGCGGTACAAGACATTCACGGGCATCAAGGGCATTGGAGAGCAGGACATGGGGACGCAAGAGTCCATGGGTGCACTGTCATGGCGGGCCGGAGAGCACCTAGGCGCCAGCGATTCCGCCATCATCGCGTATCGCCGCCGGTTAATGCAGGAAGCCCGCAACTTGCAGGAGGGTGTGGAATCCTTTGCGGCCACCCACCCGGAAGCCTACGCAGTTCGGTCTGCGTCCGTGCTGGTCAAGCGCGGGGAGTCCTACCTGGACGCGGCCAAAGATCGATTGGAAGCAAAGGTCTAATAAAGAAATAAGGGGAGCATCATGGCAGAGAAAGTAGCAGCGTCTGTCCTAACAGATAAAAGGACATTTGAAATCCGGGAATTCGATATGCCGGAGATTGGCCCTGACGAAGCAATCCTGCGAGTAGAGCGATGCGGCGTCTGCGGTAGCGATGTCCACGGGTACGACAACATGAAGGAAGGCCAACGCATCCTTGGTCATGAGAACCTGGGGTTCATTTACAAGATAGGCGCCAATGCCTCAAAGAAGTGGGGCGTGGTAGAGGGTGACCGCGTAGCGCTGGAAGAATATGTGCCCTGCGGCTCCTGCGAGATGTGCCGCTCCGGCAACTACCGTTTCTGTCCACAGACCAGCGCCTTCGGTCACGACTCAAGCACGCCACGCCTGTGGTACGGCTCAACCGCTCTCACCGTAGAGCCTGCTCTCTGGGGCGGCTACAGCCAGTACATGTACATGCACCCCGGCGCAGTGGTGCACAAGGTGCCCACACATATTCCCGCATCAGAAGCCGCTTTCTTCCTTCCCTTTGGCAACGGTTACGAGTGGGCAGTAGAGTACGGCGGCGCAACCCTAGGCAGCACCGTGGTGGTGCAGGGCCCCGGACAACAGGGTCTGGCAGCGGTCATTGCAGCACGGGAAGCCGGAGCTGCATGCATCATCGTCAGTGGCATGGGCCATGACGAGCATCGATTGGAAGTAGCACGCCGACTTGGCGCGGACTACACCGTGGATGTCAGCTCTGAGGATCTGGTAGAAAAGGTCATGGAGTACACCAGAGGCCACGGCGCAGATGTGGTGGTCAACGTCACCGGCGGTGGCGGGACTACTGTGCGAGAGGGCATGGACATGGCCGCCTTCAACGGCGTTGTAGCCCTACCCGCCGCTGGCAACGAGAACGTCTCCGTTGGTGGCACTGGTCGCAAGAACCTGACCATGAAGTGGTGCCACGGGCATTCATATAAGTCGGTGGAGCACGCCATTGAGACCATCGCCTCTGGTCGCTACCCCATCAAGGAGATTGTCACCCACCACTTCGGCTTGAACGACGTCAAGCACGCCATCGACTCCGTAGCAGGAGAAGGCGCAACCGGGGCCATCCACGTCAGCGTGGATCCCTGGGCCTAGTCTCCAAAGTAACGCAGTAAAGAAGAAGCCCCCTCCGATTAATCGGAGGGGGCTTCTTTCATGTTCAAAACCTTAGGTAGCCGCCAAACATACAGCTCTGGAATTAGCTCTGGGGTTCTGCTTCTTTTCGTCGAAGGAACGGCAGCCAACCACCCTGCTCCCACACCAGCAGCAGCTGGCTGGCAATGGCAATGGAACTGTACGTTCCCACGGCAACACCTATCAGCAGCGTGTAGAGCAGGCTCTCAATGGTACCGCCGCCCATGAGCAGCAGCGCCATAATCACTGTCAACGTTGTGATGCTGGTGGTCAATGACCTACCAACCGTCTCCATGATGCTCACGTTGATTGTCGTGCCCATGTCACGCGAGATGAGGCGCGCTGTGTTCTCCCGAATACGGTCAAACACCACAATCGTATCGTGCACGCTGTAGCCCACCACCGTCAGGATGCCGGTTATGAACATGGCGTTCACCTCTAAGTCTATCACCTTGCCTAGGATGGAGAAGAGGCCCAGCGTAATCACCACGTCATGCAAGGCAGCTATGATGGCAGCCACGCCCAATCGGAGCGAGTTTGCCATCAGTCGGAAGGCATATGAGATGTAGATCATGATGAACAACGCCGCCACGGCAACGGCGATGCCAGCGTTGCGGATGGTCTCTTTTGCCACTGCCTCTGACACTGCGGAAAGTTCAGAGGTCTCAATAGTCCCAAACTCCTGGGTCAACCGCTCCTCAATCAACTCACGTTCTGAAAGCCCTCCAGTTAATTCAGGGCCTTCCAAGGTTGTGGTACGGATAAGGAAACCAGTATCTCCAACGCGCTGAACCACAGCCTGTCCGTGGCCAAGGTCAGCCATCGCCGCCCGCATATTGTCCTGATTCGCTGCCTGGGCAAAGGTCAGGGACAGCGCGGAGCCACCCTCAAAATCGATGCCGACCTTGAACCGAGGCGAGATAGTCATTGATAGGACACCCACCAGGATAAGTATCGCGGAGAAGGTGAAGAACCATTTACGCTTGCCGACAAAATCCATAGTTTAATTACGCTCCCTCTGCGTATGGGACCGACGACCGGCCCCCGCAGTGATGACTTGCCCTGGCACAGGTGTGAACATTCCCGTGAACCTTGACAGGGGTGTGGAGGCGATGAGCCTCAAGAATGTGTGGCTTATAACAACGGCAGTGAACATGCTCGTCGCCACACCGATGAACAAGGTAATTGAGAATCCTGTGACAGCGGAGGCCCCGAAGCGAGACCCGAACCAGAACAGGATGACGCAGGTAATCATAGTAGCAACGTTGCTGTTGAGGATAGCGGGCCAGGCTCTGCTATAACCTGTCTCAATCGCACCCAATAGCGCACGTCCTGTCCGTAGCTCCTCTTTAGTTCGTTCTGAGATGAGGATGTTGGCGTCAACCGCCACACCTATGGACAAGATGAACCCGGCAATTCCCGCTAGGGTCATCGTCACCGGGATAAGCTTGATAACAAGCAGCACCAGCACGATATAACACACCAGCGCAAGCACGGCGGTCACCCCGGGTATCCTGTAGTACAGCACCATGAACAGTGCCACCAGGCCAAACCCAATAAGGCCCGCAACAAGGCTCTTGTCCAGCGCGTCCTCTCCCAAGGTGGCGTCCACGTTCTGTTCCTGAATCACCACGATTGGTGTATCTAAACGACCGCCTTCCAGCTGAATGGCTATAGTGCGGACGCTGTCAAAGGTGAAGTCAGGCCCCTGAATGAATGCCTGGCCTCCCAAAATTGCTTGGCTTGCCACAGGGGCAACAAGTTCCTCGTTGTCCAAAAAGATGGCCGTGCGGTTGTTGGTCCCGGCAATGCGAGCCGTCGTATCGCCGAATTTTTTCGCGCCCTCGCCGTTGAACTCCAGGTGCACAATGGGTTGCCCCGTGGTGGCATGGGTTCCGGCATATGCTCTGGTCAGCAACTCCCCTGTGAGCCCAATATCCCTGTCCTCAAAGGTGAACCGGGAGATGGATGCCCCATTGGCGTGGCCTGTGGCTTCGGTATGCCTGTAGCCTCTAAGAACCGTTATCGTGTTTGCTTCTCCATCCGTCCCCGTGACGCGCATCTGCTCTAAACTCGCCAGGAGGGTTTCCCCTTCTCTGAACACAGAGGCATCTGAGACAGGGAACGTGGTAGCGTCCGCTGTTAGGTCACCCACAGCGTTAATGGTAGCTCCGGCGTTTTGCGTCTCGTCACAACCGGCAGGTGCGCAAATCCGCTCCTTGAACTCCAACTGGGCAGTCTGCCCAATGAGACGTTTGGCCTCTTCCACATCCTCCACGCCCGGGAGCTGGATGAGGATGCGGTTACTTCCTAGGATTTGTATGGATGGCTCAGTCACGCCAAAGGAGTTGGTGCGGCGTTCAATCTTGTCCTTAACGCCTTCCATCTGGTCCTTGGTCACGTTCTGATCCTGCGCTTCATAGATAAGCTGGACGCCACCCTGCAAGTCCAGACCAAGAGTCAGCCCCAGAGGACCTTCCTTGTCTCCCCGCTGAAAGTTGACGCTGCCAATTCCTATATCAATGGTGTTCACAACCAGCGCAAGCACTGCAACTACAACTAGCGCAATAATGAAACCCAGACGCCGGAGATCCCTTCTAAACATCTTGTACCTCCGATGTTATGGGTGATGTTACGGGTTCTTTGCCTAGGGCCTGACTCACCATGGTCAATGCCTCTTCCTTTGTGTTCGCCTCCCCGGCCACATGCGCCTCCTGAACCATTTCCAGGAGGGGTTGCAGCTCCGGGCCCGGCGATAAATTGAATAGTGCCATCAAATCATGACCGGTCAGCAGCCGTTGCCGCCTCTCCGGTGCCTCTTGAACGTGTTTTTCCTGGAGCGTGAAACCCATTCGCTCGCAGTGTCGGCCCCAGTCTTCCAGGTCTATATCCGGGCCACGGGCCGCCAAATAGTCCGCCATGCAAAGGTAGAGCGTGTCCACCGCAACATCGCCAACGTCTCTATAGTAACGGTATACGGCGCGAGATGTTGGCATCTCGCCTTTTTGCGCCAACTGGCTCGGCCGAAGATGCTGGTCAACCATCACCCTAACAGCTTCGCTTGCCTTGCTACTAGCCCGCAACCGTTTTAGTATCTTTTTAGTTGTGGCCGCTCCCTTTACAGGGTGGCCCAGAAACCGAACCCTGCCGTCTGGCTGAAGGGCCTTGGTCTCAGGCTTCGCCACATCGTGGAGCAGCGCCGCCAGCTTGAGGTACGTTGCTCGAGTATGCCCGTCTGCGTACTCCTCGTCAAAGTATTCCGTGAGCCACGACGACCACGGGATGAGCTTCCCCGCAGGATTTGTCCTGCGGAATTCCGGGTCAAGTACCTGCTCTGCAAATTCCGTGCAGTGCAAGCTGTGTTCAAACACGTCCCAATGGTGTTCCTTCGGCTGTTCAACACCCCTGGCAGGAGTAAGCTCCGGCAGGATTTCGTCCATGAGGCCCAGCGTGTCCAGCAACTCCACAGAGCGCCACACGCCCGGCAATGACAGGATGGTCAGAAGCTCCTCACGCACCCGTTCCGCAGATACCGTTGATATCAGACTTACCTGCTCACGTACTGCATCAGCGGTCTCGGGTTCAATATCGAAGCCCGTCTGGACGGCGATGCGTACCGCGCGGATCAGACGAAGTGGGTCAGCCGCAAGAACATCGGGGCCGGTGAGTCGTAGCGTTTTCGATGCTAAATCGTTCAACCCGCCTGTGGGGTCGATAATCGGCCAATCACCGTAGGGAACCCCGGTGTCGGCCAGCGGCACAGCTAGGGCGTCTACCGTGAAATCGCGCCGTCGTAAGTCGTCGTCAATATTTCCTTGAAGGGTGGCAATGTCCACCGTCCAACGGCCATCGTCAGGGATTATTGCCGCTACGCGGTAGATACCTCGTTCATGGTCCAGCGGCACAAAGGTTCCGCCCGTTGCCAGTGCTATGCCGTGGGCCTGCTCCTCCGCATCGCCAGAAACGGCCAGATCAATGTCGTAACTGACCCGGTGAAGCAACATGTCACGAATAAAACCACCGAGTAGGTAGGCATCAATACCCAGGGGGGCGTAGTGCGCACGTAGGCGGCCCAGAAGCTCCAACGGAATCCTTTCTAATGGGGCAGGGAATTACTCTTTGGTCTCAGCAACGCCAGCCTCTTCGGCCTCATTGCCTTCATCTTCATCTCGGGACAAGGGTTTATCATCCATGTCTTCTGCGTACTCAGGTGGAGGCTCATCCCCCACCTTCCAGACGGCATCCTTGGCAACCAAGTGTTGTAGATAGGCTTCTCCGTTCAGGTGGCCTATCTCATGCTCCAACGCCTGGGCCAGCAGATTACCCTCTGCGGTAAGACGCTGTTTGCGACCCTTTAAGTCCTGGTATCGCACCTTTACCTTGTTGGAACGAAGCACCTGACCTTGATAGCCGGGAACACTCAAACACCCTTCTATCAACTTGCGTTCGCCCTCTTGCGATACCAACTCAGGGTTGACCAGCACGCGCACTTCCTCTTCCTCCGGAATCTCTATGACGCACAACATTAACGGCACATCAATCTGGTTAGCCGCCAAGCCCACGCCACTGGCGTCTCGCATTGTCTCAACCATGTCCTCAACCAGCTTTGGTAACGACGCGTCAAAGACGGTGACCTTCTGAGTCCTGCGCATCAGAACCGGCTCTGGAAAGGCAACAATCGGCCTTATTGCCACACAACCCCCCTTTACCCTGGAGTACCCACAGTATTATAGTAGCGACCATCTCCCTAGTAAAGGTAATCAGATACATAGTTGGCCCATGTGTCTGCCCCTCTTGCATTGGTAACCGCCAGGCACGTGGACACATTCCAGCTCCAAAGGTAACCGCTAGGGGCTAGGGTCAAGGCCCAAGCGGCTATGAACTCAGGATGAGCGGACACTCTATATCTCCCTTGGGTAACCGTCAGGTACATGGGTCAAGGCTCAGCCTTGCTGGCTTGATTGACTTTACCCTTACCTGCTGCAACACTAGGCCAGCTACAACAGACACCCACAGACTGCACAACGAACGCGGAGAACTATGGCACCGTTGCTGGAAGTCCGCGACCTTCATACCCACTTTGTGACACGAATCGGCACCGTGAAAGCGGTGAACGGCGTTAGCTTCACGCTGGAAGCAGGCCAAGTGCTGGGAGTAGTCGGAGAGAGCGGCTCCGGGAAAAGCACCCTTGCCCTCTCACTGGTGAACCTTGCGCCCTTCCCCGGCGAGGTTGTCAGCGGTCAGGTGTTGCTCAATGGGCGAGACCTTATGCAAGCCAGCGAGATTGAGCTTCAACAAGTCCGTGGCAAAGAGATAGCCATTGTCCTTCAGGACGCCAACGCTGCCCTGAACCCCACCATCCGCATTGATAACCAGATGACAGAAGCCGTGGTGGGGCACCGGGGTATTAGCAAGAAACAGGCGGAGGCTATCTGCATTGACCTGATGCGGGACCTAGGATTGCCGGACGCCCAAGAAATGATGAAACGCTACCCCGGCCAGATTAGCGGAGGACAGGCTCAACGTGTCATGCTGGCAATGGCCCTGGCCCTGGAGCCTAAAGTGCTTGTGGCCGATGAGCCCACTGCCAACCTGGACGTCACCATTCAGGCCGAGATACTGATGCGATTGCGGAAGCTGCAGCAGGAACGCGACATGGCAATCCTGTACATCACCCATGACCTTGGTGTGATGGGGCGTGTGGCAGACGAGGTAGCGGTGATGTATGGGGGAACGATTCTGGAGCAGACCACTGCAAGCAACCTGTTCAACAGGCCAACGAACCCTTACACCTACGCGTTGCTACAGAGTCTGCCTCGCATTGATGTGAAACAACAGAGGCTACTTTCCATCCCCGGCACGCCGCCCGACCTTCTTGACCTGCCAGACGAGTGCCCGTTTCTGCCGCGATGCGTGAAGGCCATGGCGCAATGTCGCACCAACCCCAAACCGCCATTGTTGGAAGTGTTCCCTCAGCATAAAGTGGCTTGCTTCAACCCCATGGATCCTGACCATGAGTTGGGCCAGTAGAGGATTGCCAGAGGGTTACGGTGAGCCTTCCCCTATCGTTGAAGGGAGTTGGATGGTGACACTTCGTCTTTGCCAATCAGACGATCTAGAGCAGGTCGTTCACCTGTGGTACACAGCATGGCATCGTGCGTTTCCCGGCTTGCATCACCCGCAGACGTATGACAAGTGGAAGCAGCGGTTCCGCGATGACATTGCCGCAATGCAGACTGTGTGGGTTGCGGAGGTGGATGGGAACGTAGCAGGGTTTCTTGCTATGAACGTAGATGACGGCTACATTGACCAGTTTTTCGTCGATGTGGCGTGTCAACGGCAGGGGATTGGCGCAAGTCTGATGGGAAAGGCGAAAGACCTGTTTCCTGCCGGTCTATCTCTTCACACATTGGAAACCAACACTAGCGCACGTGGTTTTTGGGAGAAGCACGGCTTCCACGCAGGCCACAAAGGCGTCAATGCAGTGAATGGCCAGCCGAACGTAGAGTATCGCTGGCAGCCATAAAGCGTACAAAAACAAACGAGGCCCGAATTGGGGCCTCGTTTTACGTTGGTATCACCTGGCAAGCATATCAACCGCCAGGGAGTATGGGTCTAGATCTAAGCCCTTGAGGTACCAGGGCGTGCCCTGGTACCTCCGGAGATGGACTGACAAACTTCAGCAACCAGAAACTCCAACGCCAACCGATCTCCTTGCGCTCCCGTCTTAATGGCCACGTCCGTGTCCAGCAGCCCCGCATGAAGCTGTCGCAACGCTAGGGGTGTGAACCGCCTCGCTTGCTCCAGCGTCTTTCGCAGCGGGTAGGCAGAGTTGATGCCCAGCCTGCTTCCAAGCTCAGCCTGGGGCACCTGTTCCGTAATCAACTCCTTGGCTAACAACAACAACCTGACCTGTCTGCCCAACATCGATAGGAGGTAGGGTACCGTAGCCTCACCCTCTAGGAGTTTCGTCAAGTTCCGCATCGCCATCGTGCGATTGCCTTCCAGTACAGCGTCCACCACGGCAAAGACGCTCACCTCTTTGGCGGAGACCACCATCTCCTCCACGTCCTCAATTTCAATGGCCCTGCCAGTAGCGTAGAGGCTCAGCTTCTCTATCTCGCTGGAAAGCCCCCACAGGTCCGTGCCAATCATGTCCACAAGAAGTTGAACGGCATTTGTAGCGATGCTGCCGTTGGTCTCCATAATCCGGTTCTGTACCCAACCACGAAGGTCGTTTGGGTTCATGTTCCCAAACTCTTTGACCTCCGCAACGGCTTTCACTTCCTTCATCAGCGGGTTGTTGGCGCGGAGTTGCCCTTCCAGGAACACCAGGTCTGACGTAGGTGGCATCTGGTCGGGGAGTGCGGGGAAAAAATCCTGCCAATCCGCCAGCTTCTCCGCGCTGGCCTTACCCTTGCCACCGCGCCCCTCGCCCCCCAGTGACCCTAGCAGCCCTTCCACGATGACCATGCGACGCTCCGCCAAGAAGGGCATGGCCTGGCACATGCCGGTGATGGATGCAGGGCTGACATTTTGCGCGGTGAGCGATGTGATGTTGGCGTCTTGCACGTCCAGCATCCCCACGGCGGCGCGCAACCCGTCCAGGCACGCCCGCAGCGAGTACGTATCTGTTCCATGCAGTAAGTAAATCATTGTTGCCCCGTCCCACCGGCAAAGACTATATGAACATGGCCCCGGTGGAGGCTATACTATGTCTGTGACGAGTATGAATAGATGCACCTCGTTTGCCAAGGACATTCCCCCATCCTTTTGTATTGGTTGGTTATGGATTTATTGATTTTAGGCTTCCCCCAGTCCGGCAAGACATCTCTGTTTAGCGCCCTGACCCATCGGCAGGTGGCCGCAGGGGGCTACAGCGGCGGAACAAGCAACGGCGTAGCCAAGGTGCCCGATGAGCGATTGGCGACGCTGACAGCAATGTTCAAGCCGCAGAAGGTGACGCCTGCGGAAATTCAGTACATTGACACCCCGGCTATGGGGGGCGGTCGTAAGAACACCTCCGCGCTCAGTGGAGAGTTGTTGAACCTGATGCAGGGCGCAGACGCGCTGGTGCACGTGGTTCGCGCCTTTGATAACCCCGCGGTGCCCGTTGCCGATGGTGCAGCCACGCCGGAGGAGGCCATCGTCGGCATGGATTTGGAGCTGGCAATGGTTGACCTTGGCATCCTGGAGCGCAGGATAGACCGGTTGACCTCATCCCTGAGAGGCGCAAAGGCAACGGAGCGAGCTGGCATCGAAAAAGAGCTGGAGCTGGTGAATCGCGTCCACGATGCGCTTGAAAGTGAAATTCCCGTCTACAAACAGGAAATTTCCAAGGAAGGCAGGTTGGTGCTGGCCAACTTCAACCTCATCACGGCCAAGCCGATGATGGTGGTGCTGAACGTGGGCGAGGACGAGGTAGCCAACACAGCGAAGCTGGAAGCTGAATGGCGTGACAAACTGACGGAGCAGGGCCGCGTTGTGGTTGCCCTCTGTGCAGAGCTTGAAATGGAATTGGCCGAACTCTCAAACGAGGATGAGGCTGAGTTCCGCGGATCCTTGGGCATCGAAGAGCCGGGCCGTGACCACGTCGCCCGTGCGTCATATGACCTGTTGGGGCTCATATCGTTCCTGACGGCTGGGCCGGACGAGGTTCGCGCCTGGACGATAACCAAAGAGACCCCCGCGCAGAAGGCCGCTGGCAAGATACACTCCGACATTGAGCGAGGGTTCATCCGCGCGGAAGTCGTCACCTACGACGACCTAATAGCCGCGGGCAGCCTGGCAGAGGCCAAGAAAGTGGGCAAGTTCAGGCTAGAGGGTAAGACCTACCCCATGCAGGACGGGGACGTGGTCAACTTCCTCTTCAGCGTCTAACTAGGACATTGTCCTTGCCCTATATTCCTGACGTGGGTAACGATGGCCTATACCGCTCATGGTGAGCCTATAGAACCATCTCTGTCACACTGGCCCCAGGCATTTGACACGGTATTGTGACGCTGCTAACGCACCTTTTACCACAACAAACAAGGAAGATTCCTATGGCTGATTTTCCCTATACCGCAGAGGCGACAATCAACGCATCCGCTGACAAGCTCTTTGCCATCATCAGCGAACCCACCCAACACCTCGCTATGGCAGGCAGCGACGAGATTAAGAAGATTACCGTCACCCCGGCTGGCCCGGTAGGCGTGGGCTCCAAGATGTTCGCTGATGAGGCCGTCATCGTTGGTGGCGATACCATGGAAATCGCCGCTGAGTCAGAAACCATCACCTGTGACGCTGGCAAGAAATTCGCTTTCCTCGTGTTCCCTGCTCTGCCCGGTTGGGTTGGTCGGATGGAATGGTCATTCAACCTTTCCCCTGATGGCTCCGGCACCAAGGTCAGCCATCAGGTTGACATTGACTAGGGAAACGTTACTGACGAGAACCTTAAAGGTCTCCGCGACAACTGCGAGGGCATGGACAAGACCCTTGTAAACCTGAAGAAGATGACAGAAGGCTAACCAGCCTAACGCTTCTGACCAAGCAAATAAGAAGACCCTCCCGGTAACCGGGAGGGTCTTCTGTTGTCCATGTCTGGACGAACCCGGTACACTTGATGCATGGGCAACCAGCATGAAATAGAACCTCTTGGCGTCACCACCGCCAGCGAGACAGGCCGAAGCCTAGCGAACGGCATGGCGCTTTACATCCACATTCCTTTCTGTGAAACCAAGTGCCCCTACTGCGATTTCAACACCTACGCGGGCATCAACCACCTCATCCCCTCATACATAGAAGCCTTGAGCAATGAGCTTCGCACGTGGGCTAGCGCCCTGGGCCATCCACAGGTCAACACCGTGTTCCTTGGTGGGGGCACACCGTCAATGCTATCGACAAAGCAGATGAACGACCTGTTTACGCTGATTCGCGCTGAGTTTGCCGTTCAAAAGGACGCAGAGATCAGCGCAGAGGTGAACCCTGACGATGTCACCGTTGAGCGGATGACAGGGTTCCTTGAGGCTGGCCTGAACCGTATCAGCATAGGCGTCCAGTCCTTCGACAACACTGAACTTCAGATTCTTGGTCGCCGCCACGATGTCACCCAGGCGCTGAAGGCGTTTGAGGCTGTGCAGCACGCCGGTTTCACCAACGTCAGCATGGATTTAATGTACGGCCTGCCACACCAGAACATGGAAAGCTGGAAGCGTAACGTAGAGGGCGTCATCACCACTGCCCCTCAACACGTCTCCGCCTATGCTCTGACCCTTGAGCCTGAGACACCCATGGCCCAGCGCGTGTTAAAGGGCAACGTACCAGAGCAGGATCCTGACTTGGCCGCTGATATGTACGAGTGGGCCACAGCAGCCCTGGCGAAGGCGGGCTATCAGAATTATGAGATATCCAACTGGGCACAGCCTGGACGGGAAAGCCTCCACAACATCACCTACTGGCACAACCTACCGTACCTAGGCGTGGGGCCCGGCGCGCACTCGTTCCTTGGCGGTTACCGGTTCGCCAACGGGAAGTCGCCGGTAGGGTACATGGCAAAGGTCAACGCGTGGGGCGAGCCACCTGCCGACTTGGAGACGCTGCTTCGAGAGAACCCCGGATTTGTGCAGGACGTAGAGCCCATGGACGTCCAAACAGAGATGTCAGACAGCCTCATCATGGGGCTTCGACTTTCGGAGGGGGTACGGAACCGGGATTTCCGTGCGCGCTTTGGGTTAAACCTGCATGAGGCATTCGGTGATGCTATCAAGGAGACCATTTCCCTGGGGTTGCTGAAGTCCAGCGGCATGTGGCCTGAGGCCACCATACAACTCACAGAGCGCGGCAAGCTCCTGGCCAACGAGGCCTTTGTGCGCTTCTTGGCTGACTAGGCAGAGTATTTCCCGGCAACCGCACGCCGGCGATTACCAAACAACGGCCTAGTCCTATTCGTGTCGTCGTGAGCTGGTGAACTTCCTGGCCATCAGCAAAAAAGAATCCCGCTCCGATGATTATCGGGGCGGGATATTTATTACCAGCTTGGTGAACCGTCCAGCAGACTCTGAACGAATGGTTAGAAGGACTTGTCCTGAAGGTACTTCTTCAAGTTTACGTCCTTACGGGGTTGGAAGATGGAGCCGTCACCCGGCAGGTCTGAGCCTGCGCTGTTGTTGCGTGAGAACCCGCCGAAGAGCTTGAATGGCAACGCCAGCGCGGCGGCAAGGCCCAAAACCATAGCACCCTTACCTAAGACCTCACGCCTGTTGAATTCGTTTTGGTCATTCTTGCTTTTTGAACCCATCCGTACCCTCCGCTTATATGACGGTTCTACTCTACAGGGAGACGTTTCCAATGGCAAGACCTGAGCCATTACGTTCCGCGAAAGGCCATAAATAGGGTGAATCCACGGTAGATTGAGGGGCCCTATATATTGACACCTCTCTTCAAGTTGCGATATTCTTCACAAGCTCAAGTAGCTGGGGGATTATATGGATCCAAATTTCATCACGGCATTGGACTGGATTGAATACAGGGATTTGGTTTCTCATCTCTGGCTCCTACCCGTATTGATGTTTGTATTTTCTACCAGCATCCTCCTCGGCTTTGGGATCATCCCCTCATTAGTTGAGAGCAAAGAAATTCCGGAGAAAGCCCAACGAATACGCCCACTGCTGTATCTGTCTGCTGCTGGTGCGGCGACGGGGTTGGTAGTGGTTTTGTTTGTGGCCCGTGACTTGGCAAGAGTCATTGAGGGGACCTACCTTAGATGGTGGATTTAACCCGATTACTCTTGAACACCGAATACTTGGAGTACGGCTTGAACGTCAATACACAGGGTAAGGTGTCTTAAATGTCTAAGATGCTTATTCCTATTCTTTCGGTTCTGGCTGTTGCTGTGACGTTCCTATCATTGGGCGTTGTATTCGTCACTTCCGGTGAAAAGGGCCCCATCGGCATTGGCCTTGGGATTATGGGTGCCATTCTTGCGATTGCAGGTCTTCGTGCGTTAGAAGGTTATCTGGCGCGCGGCGGCAAAATAGCCGGGAAGCAAGTCTCACTGCCTCATGGCATGTGGCCCTTCTGGCTCCCAACCCTGTCAGTTATCATCGTCGCGGGTATCTTCCTGGGCCTGGGCATGCTCTTCATCCTGGCTGGAAGTAACGGCACCGTCATATTAGGCCTCATCATCATCGTAGGCATCCTGATTGTCGGTGGGTCCCTGGGACGCATCGATTCAGGGGATATGAACAAACGACTCCGCACACTGGCCCTGGTTTCAGTCGGCTCGGTGGTCGGAGCGTCCTTCCTGATTGTCGCGTTAGTCGTCGGCGGGAAGATGGCCGGGCACTACTTCTGGGAAGTGGATCAAATTTTCCTTCAGACACCAACCCAGCCCATCGCCTTCACGCACGTACCCCACGTCCAAAAGGCTGGCATTGACTGCGTGTTCTGCCACCGTACGGTGGCAACGCAGGCGGTGGCCAGCATTCCTCCTGTTCAGCAATGCGTGTTCTGTCACAAGATAATTGCCCAGGAGAGCCCAGAGATTGGAAAACTGTTGGTGGCATGGGATAACAACCAGCCTATTCAATGGGTGCGGGTGCATAGGCTCCCAGACCACGTACGTTTCGTTCATGAGGCGCATATCACGTTCTTCTCCGCAAAGGATGCGGTGCCTGCCTCTGCCGTATGTTCGTTATGTCACGGTGATGTAGGGGCAATGGTAGAAGTGTCACAACAAAAGCAACTCCAGATGGGCTTCTGTGTGGACTGCCACAGACAGAACGACGCGCCCACAGACTGCGCCACCTGCCACTACTAGGGCCTTAGGCCCCTTTGGTGGATAGTTTCAGGGTGAATTAAAGAGTAATACTGGGACAAGGTCAGACGGATGAGGAAAAAAGTTAAATGGGCGTAACACGGCGTCAGTTACTCAGGTTCTCCGGCATTGGAATGCTGGGAGCGGTAATCTTTGCAGGTTGCCGTATCCCTGAGCGTGAGTTCTTGGCCGAGAGCCCTGTGCTGATACCAGAAGATCTTGTTGATGGTCAGGACGCCTACTTCGCCACCCTTGCGCGACCTAGCACAGGGGTGGAAAGTGTTTTGGTTCGCGTCATGCAGGGCAGAGCCAAGAAGGTTGAAGGCAACCCTGACTACCCCATGAGTCGTGGCAAGCACACGGCCCAGGCCGAAGCATCGCTCCAGGAGCTGTACCACCCTGACCGGATTGCGACGCCGCTACGACGTGTTGGCGAGCGCGGTTCCGGCCAGTTTGAGTCGATTACCTGGGAAGCAGCGATGGACGAGCTTCAGGCGAAGCTGAATGAATACTCAGGGAACCCCGGCAGCGTGGCTATGATTACTGAACCGCTGCGGGGCGCGTTGGGCACCGTAGCAAGCCGCTTTGCGTCTAACTACGGTGCCACACAACTGGCTTTTGAGGCAGTGGATCAAACGGTGGTTCGCGCTGCGTTCAAGCAGATGTTCAATCAGGATCGTTTGCCCATTGCAGATGTTAAGAACGCCCACCATGTTCTGTCCTTTGGCGCGGACTTCCTCAGCAACTGGCATGCGCCACTCCACTACAACTGGCAGTACGGTGAGTTCCGTGGCACGAATTCAGGAGAGCGCGGCACACTGGTGCAGGTTGAACCACGGTTCTCCCTGACATCAGCCAACGCTGACGATTGGGTTCCAAACAACCCAGGCACGGAAGGCGTCCTAGCACTGGCAATTGCCTTTGTGATTCTGGAAGAGGGTTTGGGCGATGCTGCTGCAATGGCCACCCTTGACCCAGTCATCAGACCTCATATCCAATCATTGGCAATCGCGTCAGAAGTCACGGGTGTTTCCCAGGCCAAGATTGTTGAGATGGCGCACGACTTCACGAAGAGCCAGCCGAGCGTTGCAATTGGCGGCGGGTTGGCAGCGGCTCAGACCAACGGTCTCTTTAACATGACAGCGGTCTACCTGCTCAACGCGCTGGTAGACAACATCGGTAAAAAGGGTGGTCTCCTGTTCAACCCCCCGGCGC
This sequence comes from Dehalococcoidia bacterium, assembly GCA_963694315.1. GTDB lineage: Bacteria > Chloroflexota > Dehalococcoidia > Lucifugimonadales > UBA1127 > UBA1127. The sequence goes on from CAVOCU010000006.1 coordinate 20,464, forward strand.
CGGTGAATGATGTAATCAGTAACGCAGCGGCATCGCCGTTTGTGGAGTTTCAGCGACTGGCAGACCGGATGCGCACGGGTAATGGGATTAATGCGGTGCTTGTGCACGGCGCTGACCCTGTCTACGGACTTCCCGGAGCTATTCAGTTCGGTCGGGCATTGAAGGACAACGTATCGTTCATCGCCAGCTTCTCCAACTTCATGGACGAGACGACGTCGATGGCGGATTTGGTTCTCCCTGACCAGGTCTCTATGGAAGGTTGGGGCGACGACGTTTCAGACCCCGGCCCCGGCTACGAGTCTATTGCGCTTCAACAACCTGTGGTGATGCCCTTTGTGGATGTCCGCAGCTTTGGCGATGTTCTTCTGGCAACGGCGGAAGGCCTCGGCGGCACCATGAATCAAGGTCTCCCCTGGAACACGATGAAGGATGCTATCCGCGCCAATGCGGAGGAGCTGTACAAACTGAATAGAGGTTCCATCCAGCAGTACCCCTCCTTTGAGGAGTTCTGGGTGGGCATACTCCAGCGCGGTGGCTGGTGGGACACCAAGGCAACGTCCAAGGACTCCACCAAGTCTAAGCTGGACAAGATTCCCGGCAATGCGGTGCCCACCTTTAGTGGCAGCAAGGCCGAATACCCGTACCACCTCCTGCCGTTCATGTCCCATTCCATGGGCGATGGCAGGGATGCGCACTTACCCTGGCTTCAGGCAACGCCGGATCCAATCACAACGGCGGTGTGGAGCACTTGGGTGGAGTTAAACCCCCAGACTGCTGAAGAAATTGACGTCAGAGAGGGCGACATCCTGGAAGTCACGTCGCCCAAGGGTACTATTGAGGCCCAGGTGTACGTGAACCCGGCAACACCACCCAACGTTGTCAGCGTGCCAATGGGCCAGGGACACACGTCCTTTGGCAGGTACGCGGAGGGCGTGGGCAGCAACGTCATGAGCATCCTTGATGCGTTGTCCGATGAAGACACAGGGGCTCTGGCATGGGGCGCAACAAGAGTGAAGCTAACTCTTACGGGCAGGCACAAGCGCGTGCCCAAGTTTGAGGGGATGGTCGTCCCACGTTTATTGGATCCCGCCATTGGAAGCTCTGGGCCCAAGACCCCTGGTGGACCGTTGTACCAGATATCGAATGGGAAAGATCAAGAGTAAAACGTTAGAAATCGCGTCCAGATAGGTCGGATAAACCGGCTTTAAAGGACTCGGGAGGACCAGTTTGGCTGTAGAACGAAAATGGGGCATGGCGGTAGACGCTGACAAGTGCACAGGCTGTCAGGCTTGTGTAGTGTCATGTCAGGCTGAGAACAACATCCCCCTCAATGAGTCTGACCATTTCTTGCAACGCCGGGCAATCCAGTGGATCCGGATTGAGCGATATTGGGAGGGCAATTTCCCAGAGGTGAAGGCCCGGTTTGTGCCGATGCTCTGCCAGCACTGTGAAAATGCACCTTGCGAGCCGGTATGTCCGGTGTTTGCCACCTACCACAACAATGAAGGCTTAAACGTTCAGGTGTACAACCGCTGCATTGGCACGCGGTTCTGCGCAAATAACGATCCCTGGAACGTGCGCTTCTTCAACTTCTGGGAGCCGGTATGGCCAGAGACCATGCGCAACCAGTTGAACTCTGATGTGACCATTCGTAGTCGGGGCATCATGGAGAAATGCAGCTTCTGTGTACAACGCATCCGTCGCACGGTGCGCGAGGTGACAAGGGAAGGACGCGAGATAGTTGATGGCGATGTCACGCCGGCCTGCGTTCAGTCCTGCCCCACCAACGCTCTGGTGTTTGGCGATTTGAATGACCCCGACAGCCAAGTTGATAAACTGCGCAAGGGCGGTCGACAGTACCGTATCCTAGACCACCTTGGCACGGAGCCCAGTGTTTACTACCTGAAGAAGGTGGATCCCCACGCCGTGACGGAAGAGTCGCATGCATAACGGCGGCCCCCACGGGCACCATGTAGACCTGCTGGAGCGTACTTCAGCCGAGGTCAATAAAGAGGTACTGGGTTGGACCACACGGACCAGCTCTAAGTACTGGCTGTTAGTATTGGCCTTAGCCGCTGTGACAGTCCTGGGCGTCATTGGCTTTATTATGAAAGCTGGAGACGGCGGTCTTGATTCCCACCTACCTTGGGGCTACCTGGCGGCTGGTCTGGCCTTTGTGCTGACCACCAGCTTGTCTGCACCGCTCATCGCTATCGCTCCTCGGTTGGCCAAGGCCCACTGGACTCGGCCGATATCCCGCATTGCGGAGCTATGGTCAGTGGCGGGCTTGCTGGTTCTCTTGATAATGATTCCATTGTTGATAACTCTGCCCTCTGCAGCAGACCGCAACACTATGTGGTTCTACAACAAGATTGCAGAGGGATGGCCTCCAGGAGCGCCCTATCTTTACATAGTGCTGACGCTGGTTTTTCTGGTGATAAACGGATTTGGCCTCCTATGGGCTTCCGCCATCCCTGACTTTGCAGCAGCACGAGAAAACGCCACTGGGTGGCGGAAAACGTGGTACACAAGGTTGTCCTTGGGTTGGGTGGGTACCAAGCGCCAATGGCGTGCGCTCAGGGCCGGGCTTGGTGTGTTAGGCGCGTTGTACTTCATGTTCTTGGTTTTCGCCCACACCGTGGTGAGCTTTGATTTTGCCCAGAGCCTGGTTCCAGGACAACGGGACTCCATCTTTCCCACGTGGCAAGCCCTCGGCGGCATTCAGGCAGCGCTGGCTACGGTCATCGTGACAGCGTTCATCGTGCGTCTGGCGGGCGGGTTCAAAGACTATATCAACATCAACCAGTTCTGGAGTTTGGCAAAGCTCATGCTAGCCTCCTCCTTGCTGTGGATGTACTTCTGGTGGTCAGGTTTCATCGTCCTGTGGTACGGAAAGACGCCCCTCCAGCAGAATCTGCTGGATTTGATGTGGTTCGGTCCGTATCTCACGATTTTCATTATGACGATTCTCCTGAGCTTTGCTGCGCCGCTTTTGCTCCTGATGTGGAACGGCGTGCGAAAGAGCATCTTGGGGCCAACAATTGTGGCAGTGTTGATTTTGGCTGGAGCTTTCCTAGATAAGATTCGTATTTACGTATCTTCTTACTCAATAGAGGACGTAAATGCCCACGCCCTGGACCATGTGCCTGCAGGGGTCACCCCAGAGAGTGCAGACATCATGATATTGATGGGTGTGGTAAGCGGATCAATCCTCTTGTTCACATTGGCCCTCAAGTTTGTGCCCATCATCAACATGTGGGAAGTCCGTGAGGGGATGCTACTCCAGGAGATACGCCCGTTGAAGAAACTTCCGCTGAAGGTGATAGCGAAACCCGAGTAATTTCAAGACAGACGGTTTAAGGAGCAGGGATGCAACAGCGCCCGGCGCTGACAGAAATAGATATCAACCGAGACCTACTGAGGCCGATTTTAGCGACGCCAATGTGGTTCTACGGATTGCTCATGTTCTTGGGTATATTTGTCGCGGCAGCACTTGGTGCGTTTGCCTGGGCAATCAACCACGGGACAGGGGTATACGGGCTTAATCGTCCGGTGATGTGGGGTTTCCTCCTAGTGAACTTCGTGTTCTGGGTAGGAATCAGCCACGCCGGCGTCATGCTCTCCGCTATCCTACGCCTCTGTAATGCTGAGTGGCGTCGCCCTGCGACCCGCGCGGCAGAGGTGTTAACGGTCTTTGCTCTGGGTACAGCGGCCCTTCATCCGCTCTTTCACTTGGGTCGCCCCTGGCGCATCTACTGGTCCATGCCTCCTGGCTATGACTTTGGTAGAGGGATTTGGCCGGACATCCGGTCTCCCTTCGTCTGGGACCCAACAGCTATTTCTACGTATCTGACAAGCACAGCACTGTTCGTGGGGCTGCTGCTTCTCCCTGACATTGCCGTGCTGCGTGACCGGTCATCCGGCATGATGCAACGCGTGTACTCCATGTTGAGCCTAGGCTGGCGGGGTAACACTCGACAGTGGAAGCTTCAGGTCATAGCGGGATTCCTGCTTTCAGCGTTAATCCTGCCGGTGTTCGTCTCCGTCCACAGCATCGTGTCATGGGACTTTGCAGTCCAGATTGCTGTAGAAGGTTGGAACGCAACCATCTTCGCCCCGTACTTCGTCATTGGCGCGGTTCACTCCGGCGTGGCTGGCGTGATATCCATCCTTGCCCTGCTGCGATGGATGTTCAAGTGGGAGAACTACATCCGAGACGACCACTTTGACGCGCTGGCCCGGTTAATGATTGTGGTGGCTGTAGGCTGGTTCTATTTCTTCATCATTGAATTCATGATGGGCTTCTACCCGAACGAGGAGCCTGAGTTGTCATTGAGGGCTTTGCAGTTGACGGAATGGCCGTTCAACGCAGCGTTTATCCTGTTTGCACTGACCTCGTTCTTCATCCCTGTGCCCTTGTGGTTGTTCCGGAAGGTTCGCCGTAACGTGGCTTTGATGTTCTGGACCACTATCCTGGTGAACATTGGGATGTGGCTGGAGAGGTTCCTCATCATCATCCCAAGTCTCATGCGGAAGCAGGTACTCACCTTCAACTGGGGCTCATACAATCCCAGCCCCATTGAGTTGATTCTGGTGGGCGGAAGCTTTGCAATGGTGTTCACGGGAGTTCTAACATTCGCCAAGTTCTTCCCCATCATCCCTCTGTCAGACGCCAAAGAGGGTGAGATAATGGCAACTGAAATTAGAGTTGGTAAGGTCATGGTCCCTGCAGCATACAGAGAAGAGTAAATCAGCGAAGCGAGATGGAGCTATGGCAGGTAGAAGCATATTAGGCCTCTTCAAAGAGGTAGACGAAGCGGTTGAAGCAGCTGATAAGTTGAAAGAAAACGGCATTGACGATTTTGAAGTGCTTACGGGATCACCGTACCCTGAAGGCGCTTTTGGAGAGAAGGTATCCAACCACCGGCTCTATGTGTGGCCTCTGGTGGGCGCAGCTCTCGGCTTTTCCATTGCCATCCTGGTTACGGCGGGAACGCAGCTTGCCTATCCCGTGGTGACCGGCGGTAAGCCTATCCTGGCTCTTCCGCCAATGTTTATCATCGCGTATGAAGGCACTATGTTGGGTGCCATTCTCTCTACCATCATTGGTGTCATATTTGAGTCACGTTTGCCCAAAGCGAAGCTTGGCCTCTACGATACGCGTATCACTGAAGGGTACATTGGCCTGTCAGTTGTGGTCCCTGATGGTAATACTGATCGCGTAGACGCTCTCTTCAAAGCAGCAAATGCGGCAGACGTTAAATTGGAGCCAGTAAGTGCATAGCATGCATCATCTAACGGGCATAGGCAACTTCATGCTGGATAAAGGGCAATCAACCCGTCGTATCTTGCTGCTTGTTGTTGTGCTGGTGTTGGCGATTGCTGGTACCGGTTGCTTGGCCAAGAGTGGCACCTATGCCCCCATTGATTGGGCGGCGGAAATGCACTACAACCAATCGTATCGCGCTCAGGAGCCTCCGCGGTTGGTATCGCCTCTGGGTGCAGTACCCTTCAAGTTTGCATCGGATACCCGTGAGTTGACGCGTGAGCCAGCCATTAGCCCTGCGGACTACTCTGGGCTGACCAATCCCGTCACACGGTCTGCGGCCACAAGCGGTGCCGGAGTAGAGTTGTTCCGGGTGAACTGTTCCATGTGCCACGGCTCGGAAGGACTTGGCGATGGTAGGGTCAGCGAGTTCCTTGTAGCGTACAACTACTTTGCCGCTCCCGACCTAACGCTGGACGGAACGGTGTCCAAGACTGACGGCGATTTGTATGGCATCCTGACCAACGGCATCAATGTGATGCCCACGTTCAAGAATCTGTTGTCTCCCGGTGACCGGTGGCTGCTGGTGGACTACATGCGCCAACTTCAGGGTCGCTAGGCAGGACACGCCCTGGATCCATATTCCAGAGGTTACCAAGAGTAGGATGTCTATAACTCAGCGAGGGAGGCATTCCCCGTTGGAGTCTGCGGCAGGGTTTTACCCCCTCGCCTGTGTCTCGGCTGAACCCAAAGATGGGGACAGCGTCAGTGCAGCGGTTAAAGGGCTGACGATTCATCACTACACCCCCGGCAAGCCTCTGCCCTTATACCCCTCGCCAGGGAATCACCCCTGGGCCCGCGTTTCCTGGGTTTCCAATGAACAAGGTTTCATAAAGCCGGAGTAGCAATTGGTGATGTTCCATAGAACGTGGCGGTATACCCAGGTGATGGCCGTTGTCTTGATTTTCGGCGCTTTCACGGCATTGGCCGCCTGCACCACGTCCGCCTCTCCTCTTTCTAAGGATGAGCAACGTGCCCAATCGCTAGACCAATCCCTCGTCTGCCCAATCTGCCCCGGAGAGACCATTGACCGTTCCCAGGTGCAGTTGGCAACCCAGATGAAGGTTATTTTGCGGGAGCAAATCCAAGAAGGCCGAACTGACGCGGAGATTCGACAATTCTTTGTTGATCGATATGGAGAGCGCGTCCTGGCCTCCCCGCCCAAAGAGGGCTTCAACCTCCTGATGTGGATTGCCCCGCCGGTGGGCGTTGCGCTGGCGCTCTTGGTTCTACTCTTCGTTACTCGATCAATGATGCAGCGAAGCCCTACGTCACCTACTTTGAGTAGAGGCAGTAGCGGCGATAGCAAAGCCGAGGATGGGCTTGATGAGTACCTTGCACTAGTAGACGTGGAATTGGGTGAGGCTGAGATCACTGGCAAGCAACCGGGCACGATCGACAGGGCCAATGCGGCCGATACGGAAGGAAACTAAACCATGGCCGACCTGGGTTCTATCACGCTCTTGCTGTCGCTGGCCCTTGCGGCTTACGCGGCTATAGGCTCCCTTGTAGGCCAGTGGCGTCGCGCCCCAGAGTTGGTGGTCAGCGCACGCTACGCAGCATACCTCACGCCGCTGATGCTGGCAGTCTCCACAGCGGTGCTGGTTGCTGCCTTTGTGACCCACAACTTTGAACTGCGCTACGTGGCGGGCCACAGTAACACGGCCATGGATCCCTGGCTTACCTGGGTAGCGTTCTACGCTGGCAACGAGGGCTCCATGCTGTTCCTGGCACTGGTGTTCTCCGGACTGTCAGCATTGGCAGTGTGGCGAGCCCCTGACGAGGTGCGTCCTGCCCTCCCGTATACAACTTTTGTGCTGATGGCCATCACCGTCTTCTATATTGCGGTGATGATGACCATGGCAAATCCCTTCTTTGAGCTTCCCGTAGCCCCTCTAGACGGAGAGGGCATCAACCCGTTGCTAACCCACCCTGGCATGTTCTTTCACCCGCCTACGTTGATGACAGGCCTCATTGGTGTGGGGATACCCTTCGCCTTTGCCATTGGGCATTTGATGGGGGGCCAGAAGGGCGATGAATGGGTGGACACGGCCAGGGTTTGGGCGCTGATTATATGGGGCACATTGACCATTGGACTACTGCTGGGCGCATGGTGGGCGTACACCATCCTTGGGTGGGGCGGCTACTGGGCCTGGGATCCGGTTGAGAACGCAGGACTGCTGCCGTGGCTACCGCTGACGGCCTTTGTCCACTCCATCATGGTGCAGCGCAGACGCGGCATGTTCCGCATGTGGAACATTGCCCTAATCATCATGGCGTGGGGCTTTGCCATGTATGGCATGTTCATGAATCGCGGCGGCCCTGTGCCTTCTGTGCACTCTTTTGGGCAATCGACTATGGGTTGGGTGTTCCTGGTGTTCTTGGGGGTGAACCTCGTGGTGGCCTTCGGCCTGTTCTTCTGGCGATACTCTTCTCTCAAGAGCGCGGCTCCGCTGGAATCGCACCTATCACGAGAGGCCGCTTTCCTACTGAACAACCTGCTGTTCCTAATGATTGCCCTGGTAACGTTGTGGGGCGTGGTATATCCGTTGATTACAGACGTGTTCCGCGGTGTGATTATCACGGTGGGCAGGCCCTATTTTGATGTTGTTGCTGGCCCGTTGTTCCTGGCCTTGGTCGTGCTGATGAGCGTAGGCCCACTGCTGCCGTGGCGTAGGGCATCCGGCAGTTCCCTACTGCGGTTAATGCGGTTCCCCATCGTTGTGGGACTGGGTACGGCAGGGGCGTCCGTAGTGCTAGGCGCGGCAGACTTCATCCCTGCGTTGGCGTTTGGCGTCTGCGGCATGGCTGCGGCAGGCATCGCGCGGGAGTGGGCAAAGGGTACGCAGGTGCGACATGCCAAGGGAGAGAGCTACCCTGTGGCCTTTGTGAAGCTTGTAGCGTCCAACAGACCTCGATACGGAGGATACATCGCGCACATCGGCATCATCATGGTGGCCTTCGCCGCTACAGGGTCGTCGTTCTACAGCGTGCAGGACGATTTTTCCCTGGCTCCCGGCGAGCGAGCGGTGTTGGGCGACTACGAGATGGAGTATCTTGGAAGCACGTCGGAGATAAAATCAGATCGGATTGAGCACAGCGCCGATGTGATGTTGTACAAGAACGGCAATTTCGTCAAAAGACTCCAACCCGGATTTGCGTTCTACCCCAGTTTCTCTATGGCTTCTACCCGCGCGGGCATCCGTCAAACACCAATAGAAGACCTGTACATCCTAGCGAGTGAGTTCACGGACGATGGCCGAGCGCTGTTCCGTGTCCACATTAATCCGCTCATCCTCTGGCTATGGCTGGCTGGGCCGGTCATGGTCTTCGGCACGGTGGTATCGTTGTGGCCGGAGCGCCAGAAGGCTGCTGTGGCTATAGCTGGACTACGCGATGCCCACGCTTCTGATTGAGGCTGAGGTACACTGGAATCGATAATCTGACACCTAAAAAGGAATAACGCTGTGGTGCTGGTTTTTTCTGCCCTACTTGCTGTCTTTGTAATAGGTATTGTGGCTATCCCTTTTTTCCGCATGCCCAAAAAAGCTGACACCTTTAACCCTCAAAACGCGAAATCGCTGCGCTCTCGGCGTGAGTCCATCTACCAGGCCCTAGAGACGCTACGTCTGGAACGGGAACTTGGTCAGGTTGATGAGCAAGAGTATCAGCGACAATTGCTTGAATATCGCCGTCAGGCTGCCATCACCCTGCAGCAGCAAGATCGTGTAGAGGGCGACCAGCAGGAGCTTGAAGTGTTGATTGAGGAAGAAATTCTGGCGGCAAGGGCCAGAATCCAGGAGCGTGACGCTCCTAAACAGGGTGAAGCCTAATGTACCGTCGCATTCTTCGTGCGGTCACCCTTACCCTGACCCTTGCCGCTGTTACGCTGCTTACCCAGCCCCAGTACACCGCCTACGCCCAATCGCCGGACACCTCTAATGAGCTTGCCGGAAAGGTCATTAACGGCACTGCGGAAGCAGAAGCCCCTGCTAACCTTCAGGTGACGCTACGTTTTCAGGCAGACACCGGAGAGGTGATAGAGCGCGTTACGCTCACCCTTGCAGATGGGACGTTTCGTTTTGTGAACCTTCCACCCCAAGGAAACCCCGGCTACGTGGTCTCAGCAACCTACCTGGAGGTTGAGTACACCAACCGCAAGCTGGGAGAGCCGTTGGTGGAACCGCTGGAAGTCACGGTGTATGAACTTACTAACGATTTCACTGTGTTATACCTGCTTGACGATACCCTGGCATTGACCTCTGTCGACAAGAAGAACCGGCAGATTGAGGTGCTGGAAGCCGTCAAACTCAGGAACAACAGCGACCGCACTTTTCAGACAGACGTGCAGACCGATAGCCCTATGAACCTGCTCCGGTTCACATTGCCTGACGGGGCTACGGATCTGGACGTGGAGACATCACTACCGGGCGGGCATATCCTTCAGGTGAACCTGGGTTTTGCGCTGACCACGCCTATTCCCCCCGGTGAGCACGATATCCTGTACGTCTATCGCGCGCCGTACAACGGCTCTTCCCTGCCATATGAACCCCGTTTCCCTATGGGCGTTGAGGCGTATCGCATCATGCTCCCCGTGGGCCTGGCAAGGGCCGAGAGCGCTGACATGATGGAGTTGGCTACGGCAACCATAGGCGATAGAACGTTTCTGATGATGGAATCCAAGAAGATTGCCGTAGGCGAGCGTGTGCACTTTACGATAACAGGCTTGCCCCAACCGTCCTTGGTACAACGCGCGCAGAAGCTGGGCACAAGCGATGGGTTCAGACGCGGTGCGCTGCCTGCTCTGGCGGGCCTGGTGCTTGTGGGGTTTATTGGATTCACGCTGGCTCGACGGCGTAGGGCATCTGCTGCTATTAAGGCAGGGGACGATACCGCATATGATGAGCTTATCATCGCCATTGCTACCCTGGACGAGCGGTTTGCAGCCGGCGATATTGAAGAAGAAGCGTACACGCTGGAACGCGCTGAGTTAATACAGCAAACAAGGAACCAATAGTGACTGAACAAAACACCAACATGACACCGGAGGAACGGCCTGCCAACCATCGCAAGCTGGTGGCAATGGCTGCTGTAGCCATTCCGTTGGTGGCGCTGTTCGTCATCCTGGGGCTAGCGTTGAGTCGCTCCGGCGGTGTGCCTGCGGGAATCGCCATCAACAGCGCGTTTGGCGAGGTGGACGTAGATAGCGACATCGCCCGTGACTTCGTCGTGACGACCTTTGATGGTAAGGAGCTACGGTTGTCCGACTTACGTGGACAGGTGGTGATGCTGGATTTCTGGGCGTCATGGTGCTCGCCATGCCGACAGGAGGCTCCCGCGTTGGCTGCTGCCTACCCCGGTTACAAGGCGCAGGGCGTGGAGTTCGTGGGCGTGGCTATATGGGATGTTGAGGACGAGGCGAGGCGGTTTGTAGCGGAAACCGGTACTGCGTACCCCATTGGCGTGGACACTAAAGGCAACATTGCCATTGACTACGGCCTCACGGGCATCCCGGAGAAGTACTTCATAGACGCCGACGGGATGATCGTCAGGAAGTTCGTTGGCCCGGTCAGCGATGAAATATTGGAGAGCGTCTTCTCAGAAATATTGGCCTCCTGAGCGGGTGCTAGCTCCTGGCGTTTACCAATGAGACCTTGCATGGATAGAGAGAGTGTGAGTCATGGGCGGAGCGGTCACGGCGGTAAGTGCAAGTGGTGACTATACGTTCACGAAGCTGAACCAGGAGAGCATCCAGCTCATTGCTGGTCTTGGTGTGGAGGGCGATGCCCATGCAGGCGAGACGGTGAAGCACCGCTCACGGGTGGCCCGCAACCCCAGTGAACCCAACCTACGACAGGTGCATCTCATCCACGCTGAACTCCATGCAGAGCTGCGTGCGATGGGCTACGATGTGAAGCCGGGAGATGTGGGCGAGAACGTCACCACCAGCGGCGTTGACCTTCTTGGGCTGCCAACTGGCACCAAGCTTCATCTGGGCGAGTCTGCCGTGATTGAAGTAACTGGTTTGCGTAACCCGTGCTCACAGTTGGATACGTTTCAACCGGGACTGATGAAGGCGACATTGGAGAACGATGTAGCAGGCTACATTGTGCGGAAGGCTGGTATCATGAGCATTGTGTTGGCAGGTGGCGAGGTTCGCCCCGGCGATGCAATCGTTGTGGAATTACCACCGGAGCCCCATAAGAAGCTTGAGCCTGTCTAGGCAGGACTTAGTCCTGCACCTAACATCGCATTACTTATTTGGGTACGGAATTTACGTTGTCGCATGCAACAATAGGCAATGCAATCTCCGTCACACCTGCTAGTCCTCAAGCTAACCGTCAGGTATATGGGTCCAGGGCTAAGCCCTGGCTAATGGCCGCGATAGCGATTGACGATGGGCATACGCCGGTCTCGACCAAAGGCCCTGGGCGTGATCTTAATACCCACTGCCCCTTGCCGTCGCTTGAACTCGTTACGGTCTACAGAGCGCATCACGCGCTGCACCACAGCGGCCTCAAACCCCTTGTCGAGCATCTCCTCATAGGAGCGGTCCTCCTCAACGTAGGCCTCCAACACCTGGTCTAGCAGGTCGTACGGCGGCAAGTCATCGTCGTCACGCTGGTCGGGCTTCAGCTCCGCGCTGGGGGGCTTGGTGATGACGTTCTGGGGGATTGGACTCCCAGGATAGGCTAGGTTGTTGTTACGCCACTCGCACAGCTTGTACACCAGGGTCTTGGGCACATCCTTGATAACCGCAAACCCTCCTGCCATATCGCCATAGAGGGTGGAGTAGCCCATAGCAATCTCGCTCTTGTTACCCGTGGTCAGCACCAGCCAGTTGAACTTGTTGGACACGGCCATCAGCAGGTTGCCACGGATGCGGGCCTGGATGTTCTGCTCAGCAATGTTCGGCTCCGTCCCGGCGAAGAAGGGGGCAAGCGATCCTTCCATAGCACCGTGCACGTCTTCTATGGGCAGCGTACGCATTTTGATGCCCAACGCCGTGACCATGTCCTCGGAGTCGGAAACGCTCCCGTCTGACGAGTAGCGCGAGGGCATGGTGATACCCTCCACGTTCTCCGCGCCAAGGGCGTCCACGGCTATGACGCACGTCAGGCTGGAATCCACGCCGCCGGAGAGACTGATGAGCACCTTGTTGAAGCCGTTCTTCCGCACATAGTCGCGGGTGCCTAAGACCAACGCCTGATACACCTCGCCAACATCGTCCAGAGGCTCTGCCAGTCGAGCTTCGATGACAGGACGCTCTATGGGCTGATACGGAGGGACATCAATGTGTTCTGTGCCGGTGATTGCCTTGGTTTGCGGCGTTCGCACACGTCGCGGGAACTCGCGCTCCACGTTCAAGTCAGCTATCAGCATCTCGTTCTGGAACTGGGCTGCCCTCGCAATGGGCTTGCCGTTACCGTCCAAGACCACGCTGGCGCCGTCAAAAACAAGCTCGTCCTGCCCACCAACGGTGTTCACGTACCCAATGTAGAGGCCGTTGTCGGACGCCCGATTAGCAAGCATCAGTTCTCTGGCAGCGCACTTACCTGCATGGAACGGGGAGCCGTTGATGTTGACGATGACCTGTGCACCAGCCTCCCGCTGCACGGAAACGGGGCCTTCGGCAAACCAGATGTCCTCGCAGATGTTCACGCCCACGTTCACGCCGTTGATGGTGTGGATGGGGCAGACGCTTCCCGGCTTGAAATAGCGAAGCTCGTCAAAGACGCCGTAATTGGGCAGGTGCACCTTGTGGTATTTGCCGACGAGTTGGCCTTCCGATGCCACGGCGGCGGCGTTGTAGATATCGTTCCCGCCACCATCCACAAACCCGGTGACGACGACGATGCCCTTTGCTGCTGCGACAACTTTGGCCAGGGCCGTCTGGTTGTCACGGATGAAGGAGGGTTTCATAAGCAGGTCTTCCGGCGGATAGCCAGTGAGCATCAACTCAGGGAAAGCTACCAGGTCAGCCTTGGCGTCTCGAGCTTCCTCTATGCGCTCCAAAACGATTTTGGTGTTGCCTGCGATGTCCCCTACCGTGGGATTGACCTGAGCAAGCGCTAAGCGAAAGGTGCGCACGAGCTATTCCTCCGTACCTGAGACCCTTAGGGTTTTTAGTCTTGTGATTCTACTACTGATTACGCGTGCGGGGTAGAAACCAGGGTCCTTAAGGTTTTTAGATCCCAGATGGTGACCTGCGGGAGGAGAGGGTTTAGGAAGCTCTTTATCATTCTGAGGAGTGAACGATGAAGAATCTGGGGGTAGCAAACCATAGACCCCACATGATCAGCCCGCGTTTACTTCTGGTCACGCCTAGGGGGGAGTATCCAGTTGGCAATCATCCCCAGAGGCCCTTTATATCTTTTGGCGGTTGAAACAGAGCCTATCCCAAGGGCAGTTCCCAAGTCGTTGAGTGCACCCGGGGTTCGGCGCGAGCCATATACTCGATTATACACGAAGGCTATCTCCGCCCCCAGGACCACTGCCATTGCGGTAAGGTATATCCAGAGTAGCAGCACCATGATGCCCGCAAGAGACCCGTAGACCAGGTTAAAGTCCCCAAAGTTGGACACGTACCAACTGAAGCCAACGCGGACACCATGAAATAGCACTGCACCTATCAAAGCGCCCATCCAAGTGTCATCCCACTCTACCGATGTGTTGGGCAAGTACCGGTAGAGCAGCATCAACACGCCAAAGGTGGTTGCCAGGCTGCCGGTTTCCAGAAGTACCTTGCCAATGGGCCCCTCAAACAGCCAGACAGAGGTTTCCTCCAACGAGGCCAAGCCCAACACGTTGGTAGAAAGCACCGCGGCAAACAACGCCAGCATCGCCACGCCCAGCAGCATCAAGAGGTCTATTGCCCGTTCAATAAAGAAATAGTGTGGTTGGCTTACGTGCCAGGCGTGGTTTACCCCTTTGCGGACTGCGGAGAAGACTGCCATGCCAGAAAAAACTAGGCCAATGATTGCAATGATGCTGAGGGTTCCTCGTGACTGGGCTACGCTACCAATGAGGTCCAGCAGGTAGTCCGCAGAGACAGGGATATTCTCAACAATGCTTGCTACCATCTTGGTCTGTTCTTCAGGGGTGGAGTTGGTGTAGCTCAGGATTGATATTCCCGCCAAGCCAAGAGGGAACAGGGAAAAGAGCGTCCAGTACGCAATGCCCGCAGCAATGTAGGGGCAGTTGTTTCGCATGAAATCAATAATCACAACTCGAGTGAACAGCACCGTTTGCTGCCAGCCACTCGCCTGTTGTTCAGCATTAGGCTGCATGGTCTCCTTAGGCTGCAAGCTCCACGGTCATGGTACTCTAATGTCGTCTTGGCGGTTTTAGGGATTTATCAAACATCGTAACAGGAGAGGCAATCGCAGCGGTTGAGCATAGCCCTCTTATCAAAGTGAACCTTGCATTGGGCGGGGGTGGCGCACGAGGGTTTGCGCATGTTGGTGTCCTTTTGGAACTAGCAGAGCGTGGAATAGAGGTAGCAAGCATCGTGGGCACCAGCGTTGGCGCGTTGGTGGGAGCTATCTACGCGTTCAACCGTTCTGAAACCTATGGCGACCTGCCGATGAGAGAGTCGCAGATTCGGGCCGCGCAAGTGGTTGCGGAGCTATGCCTCGCATCAAATTTTGCCAAGTTCCGCGATATAAGCTGATGGCCCTTCGCATGGCTTCAGAAAGGTGCCCTCAAGGGAGTCAGGTTGGAGGATTGGTTAAACCAGTACCTCTGGTCAGACCGGCTGGACAGGTCTGCCGCCATTGGCGATCTGGGGTTTGACCTGACAGTGACAGCCACTAACGCAGACAGCGGAGACACGGTCATCCTCAACGCAGACACTGACCCAGACGTCCCGCTCTACCGCGCAGTGCGTGCCAGTTCCTCAATCCAGGGGTTGTTCAGAGACATTACCATCAACGTCTCCGGTGATCCTGTCCGATGCTGGGATGGCGGGGCAACGGGAAATTGCCGCTTTGACATCGCGTTGAGGCGCGACCCAACGCTGCCGACCATCGCCTGTACCCTAACGAGGGTCTCAGAACCCACGCCTCCAAGTGCATCAATCCTTGCCGCCACCAAACGCCCGCTGCGAATTCTTGTCCGTTCAAGCGAATTCCTGATGCGACAAATCGAACAGATAACGTTTGAGCTGTTGAGCCAGGAGCAAAGGGATAGACTGGTCTGGGTGAGGCCGGAGTTTGCAAGGGTTGGCATACTGGATTCTCTCTATCAAACCAAAGGAAACGTGACCTGATAGAGAGCGGTGCATCAGCGATGAGAGACAGCCTCGATCAGCTTAGGGAAGATTCTGGGCGTAGCTAAGAATCGCACGCGATAGGGGCGGAACTAACCGAACAGGTTATCCCTAGATGGAACCGCAGCCTGCGGAGCTAGTATGCGACTGCGTTCCCCAGCAAGAGGGTCGAAGACCCTTACAGCAGCGGTAGGTATTCCTGAATCTCGTAGTCGGTGACATGACTGCGATAGCGCTCCCACTCAATCCGCTTGTTGGTCAGCAGCGTGTCCAACACTCGATCGCCAAGGGCCAGTCGCAGAATTTCGCTGCCCTCCGCCATCCCAATGGCCTCAAAGAGGCTTCCCGGCAACGTCTTGATACCTTTAGCCACACGCTGCGCTTCCGTCATCTCAAACACGTTACCCTCCACCGGCGGTGGCACATCGTACCCATTGCGAATGCCAGCCAGCCCGGCGGTCAGCAGTGCCGCAAAGGCCAGGTACGGGTTGCATGCCGGGTCAGGTGCGCGATACTCCAGCCTGACAGCGTCTTCCCTGCCGGGCTTAAACGTAGGGATGCGCACTAGGTCAGAGCTGTTGCCACTGGCCCAAGAGGTATATACAGGGGCTTCATAGCCGGGTACTAACCGCTTGTAAGAGTTAATCCACTGGTTGGTGACAATGCTAATCTCCGGTGCATGGCGCAACAGGCCAGCCAGGAATTGCCTTGCCAGCAGGGAGAACTTAAGCGAGTCATCGGCATCGTAGAATGCGTTCACATCACCCTTGAAGAGCGACATGTTCACATGCATCCCGGAGCCGTTCAGGCTGCTCACGGGCTTGGGCATGAATGTGGCGTAGAGGCCGTGGCCTAGAGCCACTTCTTTGATAACCAACCTGGCCGTCATCACGTTGTCCGCCATGGTGAGGGCGTCCGTGTGTTGCAGATCCACCTCGTGCTGGCTGGGTGCCGCCTCATGGTGAGAGGACTTTACCGGAATGCCCATATCCCCCAGGTTCAACACCGTCTCTCTACGCAGTTCCGTGGCCACATCGCCGGGGGTCTGATCGAAGTAGCCTGCGCCATCAAGGGGCGTAGGGTCATCAGAACTCTTGAAGTAGAAGAACTCCAGGTCAGGGCTGACGTAGAACTGGAGGCCAAGCTGGTTGGCTTCCTGGACACATCGTCGAAGCACGTTGCGAGGGTCGCCCTCAAAGGGTGTGCGTTGGGGCGTGAGAATGTCACAGAACATCCGGGCAACGGCGTTCTGGCGAGGTCGCCACGGGAGGATGCAGAAGGTGGTGGGATCCGGGAGCAACACCATGTCCCATTCCGTGTCCCGAGCAAAGCCCTGGATAGATGAACCATCAAAGGTGACGCCACGGGCGAGAGCATCTTCAAGCTCCTCCACCGTGATGGCGATGCCCTTCATATTGCCCAGGATGTCAGCAAACCAGAGGCGTATGAACTTCACATCCTCTTCCCTGGCGGTGTGAAGGACATACTCTATGGCAGCTTTGTCATTCTCTGTAGTCATTCTCTCTGCTCCATGCCACCAAATACACAAGGGGCGCTTCCGATAGTGGAAACGCCCCTCATACAATCATTCTTGTTACTTATGCGTCCAGGTAAAGGGCGTACTCATATGGATGCGGGCGCAACCGCAGGGGATCAACCTCACGCTCTGTCTTATAGGAAATCCACGTATCTACCAGGTCCTTGGTGAACACGTCTCCACGCAGTAGGAATTCATGGTCGTTCTTCAGGGCGTTCAAAGCCTCTTCCAGGCTGCCCGGAACTTGCTGGATACCGGCTGCCTCTTCTGCGGACATGCCGTAGATGTCCTTGTCTAGGGGCTGACCGGGGTCTATCTGATTGATGATGCCGTCTATGCCTGCCATAAGCATTGCAGAGAAGGCCAGGTACGGGTTGGCCGTTGGATCTGGGCACCGGAACTCCAGCCGTTTGGCTGCCGGATGGGGGAAGTACGCCGGGATGCGGATGCAGGCGCTGCGGTTCCGCATGGAGTAGGCCAGGTTCACGGGAGCCTCAAAGCCAGGTACCAACCGCTTGTAGGAGTTGGTGGTGGGGGCGCAGAAGGCCAGCAACGCCGGAGCGTGCTTGAGCAGTCCGCCAATGTAGTGCAGCGCAGAGGTTGAGAGATTGGCATAGCCCTGGTCGGCAAAGAACTGGTTCACGCCGTCCTTCCAGATGCTCTGGTGCACGTGCATGCCGGTGCCGTTGTCTCCAAAGAGGGGCTTAGGCATGAATGTTGCAATCTTGTCGTGCTCCCGCGCCACGTTCTTCACAATGTACTTGTAGGTGAGAACCTTGTCAGCCATGCTCAGGAGGCTATCGAAACGCATGTCAATCTCTGCCTGCCCAGCGGTGGCTACCTCATGGTGGTGCTTCTCAATGTGGATGCCTGCTTCCACCATGCGCTGAACCATCTCTGATCGGATGTCCTGCTGGGAGTCAACAGGAGCAGTGGGGAAGTAGCCTTCCTTATGACGGATCTTGTTGCCCAGATTGGGGCCGCCGTCCATATCAAACTCGGAACCACTGTTCCAGATACCCTCGTTAGAATCCACGAAGTAGTAACCGCTGTTGGCGTTCTGGTCGTACCGGACTGAGTCAAATATGAAGAACTCAAGTTCCGGGCCCCAGAAGCTCACATCGCCAAGGCCGGACCCTTTCAAGAACGCTTCCGCCTTCTTGGCAATCAGCCGGGGGTCACGGGAGTAGGGCTTGCTCACGCTGGGGTCAACAATATCGCAGATTAGCGACAGGGTTGGCATGGTCGTGAACGGATCAATCATGGCAGTGGTGGGATCCGGCACAATCAACATGTCGCTCTCATGAATCTGCTGGAACCCTCGGATGGAGGAACCGTCAAAGCCGGTGCCCTCTTCAAAGAGCTTTTCCTCGTACTCTATCAAGGGAAGGGTGAAGTGCTGCCAGGTACCGGGGAGGTCACAGAACTTCAGGTCAATCATTAGGATGCCGTTTTCCTTGATCATCGCGGTGACATCGGCGGGACTGGTGGGCTTCTTGTCAGTAGTCATTGAACACTCCTTGCACTAATTCTCGTTAGTGATTGGCGCATCTTCTTACCATCAATAGGTTCCAAGTTATGCGCCCTTTGCTCGTAAATAATATATCGCGTCCTCAAGCGTCAGGTGTTTCAGGTTTGTTACAAATTTTAGACTATAGGATTTAGGCTACACTACCGGGCTTGCGCCGCCATCCATGTTGATGGCCACGCCGGTGATGAAGCTGGCTCTGGCAGATGCCAGGAAGGTAATGAGGTTGGCAGCTTCCGCAGATTCCCCAACACGCCCCAGTGGCACGTTCTTCCCCAGATTGGCATAGTGATCATCCAGTGTCAGGCTGGGGTTCTGCGCCGCCGTGGCCTTGTAGCGCGTCTCATGCTGGCCCGCTTTGATGAGGCCAATGCACACGGTGTTCACCAGAATATTGTGGGGAGCTACTTCCTTAGAGAGCGACTTCGTCAGCGATATGCCAGCCGCTCTACTCACAGAAGAGGGTGCAGAGTTGGCACCCGGAGCCTTGCCCGCCAGGGCTGTGAGGTTGATGATACGTCCCCATTTTTGCTCCTTCATGTGTGGGAGCACTCCACGAATCATGCGCGCCCAACCAAAGAGCTTCACTTCAAGGTCCATCATCCAATCATCATCGCCAATATCCTCAAAGGCTTTGCCAGAGGATGTGCCTGCGTTGTTGACCAGCACGTCCACGCCGCCCCAGGTCTCAGCCACTATCTTCATGAGGTTGTCTACCTGTTCTGGCTTTGAAACGTCCGTGGGGATTGCCAGAACCTCACCCTCTGTGATTTTACGAATCTCCTCTGCCGCTTCTTCCAACACGTCAGGTCGTCGAGCGCAGATGACTACGCGTGCACCCTCTTGCGATAGGGCTATGGCCGTTGCCTTGCCTATGCCCTCGCTTCCGCCGGTGACCAGGGCTACGCGTTCCTTTAATTCATAGTCCATGATGCTCCTTCGTTGCTTGGATGTCGGCGATTATAGCTGCCGGAGAAGCGATGCGACAAGGGCATCCATTGACGGCCCCTAGCTGAGTTGATACGCTTGCGTGGGTTTTTTGTGACGATTTCCTGAATATATGGCGATATGAGGTGCACCATGGCCCCAGGCCCCGTAGAAGAGCTGAATCCGCCCCAACGTACACTGCTTGGCCCAGGCCCCAGCGACGTTGATCCTCGGGTGCTGCGCGCTATGTCTGCACCCATCCTTGGCTATCTGGACCCGGAGTTCATCAAGATTATGGACGGCGTGGCGGAGATGCTGCGCGAGGTCTTTGGTACAGCAGATGCCTTCACGCTCCCTGTTTCCGGAACCGGCTCAGCGGGTATGGAGGCTGCCCTAGCCAACCTGCTGGAGCCCGGCGACGTGGCGATGGTGGTTGAGAACGGCTACTTTGGCCTACGATTATCTGAGATTGCTTCACGGCACGGTGCTGAAGTAGTAACGGTGCCGGTGGAGTGGGGCCAGACGGCCTCTCCTGAAGCGGTGGAGGCCGAGCTAAAGAAGCACCCCAAGGTGAAACTGCTGGCCGCCGTTCATGCGGAGACCTCTACGGGAGTGCTTCAACCCTTGAAGGCCTTGGCAAAACTGGCCCATGACCACGATGCCCTCTTCCTGGCGGACACGGTGACGTCCCTTGGCGGATCACCCGTGGACTTCGACGCAATCGACATCGACTTTGCTTACAGCGCAACTCAGAAATGCCTTGGCTCGCCTCCAGGAATGTCGCCAGTAGCGATTGGCCCGCGTGCTCTGGAAGTCATTAAGAACCGGAAGGAAAAGCCGCGTACTTGGTACCTGGACCTAGGGTTGCTTTTGCAGTACTGGGCTGGTGGCACCCGCGTCTATCATCACACGGCTCCCATGAGCATGATCTACGCGCTACGAGAGTCGCTGCGGTTGGTGCTACAAGAGGGCTTGGAAGTCCGATTTGCTCGACATCGAAAGAACGGCAGGGCTCTCAGAGCCGGCTTGGAAGCACTTGGCCTAAAGCTGCTGGTTCCTGAGGACAGGTGCACCTACCAGCTGACATCCGTGTTCATCCCTGACGGCATTGAGGACGGACCCCTGCGTCGCCGACTGCTCGATGAGTACCACATTGAAGTTGGCGGCGGGCTTGGTCAGTTTGGGGGCTCTATGTGGCGCATTGGACTCATGGGCGAGTCTTCAACGGCTTCCAACGTGCTGACGCTCCTGTCTGCGCTTGAGACGCTTCTGCCTGAGTCAGGTTTTGAGGTTGCGGGTGGCGCAGGTGTATCGGCTGCCAGCCAGAGCCTGGCAGCGGACTAACCCAGGTTAGCCCCCAGACGCGGTTGGCTTCCTGGGGTTTGCCACCGAAATAGAAATCGAGAGAAGCCCTTCCGACAAATCGGAAGGGCTTCTCTACGTTAATGCGTCGATTCTTTGCTTTCCTCAAACTGGCAGCAAAGGCAAACAAATATAATCAGGTCTCATTGTTAACCGTCAGGAAGCTAAGATCAAAGTTCAATCTTCTAGGTACAAGGCTAGCGCTGTATGGAGCGGAAGACATCAAAGGCTACCTGCTGCTCATAGTCATTCTCATCCGCCATGCTTATGGGTGCAGGGCCACGCCCTGCCACAGGAACATAGGTGCCGGATGAACCCTGTCTATTCACCAGCTTCAGATATGGGATTCAGCTTCCACTTTGGCGGCAGCAAATACCCCGACTGCGATATCACATCAAGTCCGTCAGACTGAGTACCAAGCTGTTTCAGCAACGCCGCCGCGTCCGTAACCGGCATCTGACACGCATAGTTCTGGCACACGTAAGCCGTTGGTTGGCCGTTAATCAGGACCCTGCCCTCCAGCAGCTCAATCTCCTGGGCTATCGGATCGTCCTCAGACGCCATACCCGCCACGACCTTATTAGGAATGAACTTGCTGTACAAAACGTTCAGTAGGGCCACCGTACCTGCCTCGCTTCTATCACCAACAACAACAACTTCCTTGGGAGTGGACAGAGCGAAGTCCAGTGCGCACAACCAGTGGCCGTAGCCTACCGGCTGAGCCATCATCGTGGAACGCATGGCACGCAACGCCGTCTGAGCCGTCTCGGAGTACTTGGCCGTACCAACCAGTGACCCCAACCGTTGCAACGCTAATACAGCCGCAGATGCCCCGCTGGGGATAGCGTTGTCAGAGAACTCCTGAGGACGCACCAGCAACTCCTCGTGGTCATGGCCCGTGCTGTAGAAGCTCGCACTATCGGCGTCCCAGAATAACTCCAGCATCGCCTCTGCCAACCCCTGAGCCTCCCACAACCATCGCGACTCAAAGGTTGCCTCGTACAGTGTGATCAGCCCATCGACGAGAAAGGCGTAGTCTTCCAGGTAGCCTTTCAGCTTCGACGTGCCGTTGCGGTACGTCCGCAGCAGTCGACCGTCGGCGTCCCGAAGCGATTCCAGTAAGAACGATGCGTTTGCCGTAGCCGCTGCAAGGTAGTCCGCTCGACCCAACACAGAAGCAGATTCAGCCAAGCTCCCCAGCATCAGTGCGTTCCAGCCCGTCAGCACCTTCTCGTCGCGCATGGGCCAGACACGCTTTCCACGCAGGGTCAGCAGCACCTCTTTGCTCTGTTCAAGTTGTTCCAGCAAGTCGGACTCCACGATGCCAAGCTCTACAGCCAGCTTCGATAGCTCCTGCGGCAGAAACAAGATAGATGCCCCTTCAAAGTTACCCCCCTCTGTCACACCATAGACCTTGCATAACAACTCGCCAGCCTCCTGGCCCAACACCAACAGCAATTCCGCCCGTTTCCATGTGTAGAAGATGCCCTCTTCGCCCTCGCTATCGGCGTCCTGCGCAGTGTAGAACCCGCCAGACGCGTCCCGCATGTCCCGCAAGATGTAGTCCAGCGTTTCCTCTACAACGCGTTTGTACTCCGGCCGACCAAGGGCCTGATACGCATGGAGATACAGCCGAACCATCAGAGCATTGTCGTACAGCATCTTCTCGAAGTGGGGCACCAGCCACGCACGGTCGGTCGAGTATCGATGGAACCCGCCGCCAATGTGGTCGTAGATACCGCCACGAGACATCCTGTCCAACGTCAGGTCAACCATCACCTGCGCCGTAGGTTCGCCAGTGCGGTCTCCATAGCGAAGCAGGAACTCGTGCACCATGGGCTGCGGAAACTTGATGCTTGTCCCAAACCCACCCCACTCGGTATCGATGTTGGGGGCAAGTCTCTTGAACGCCATGTCCAGCATTTCCGTTGTCAGGGGCTCCTGATCACCCTGGAAAGTAGCGCTCTGCTGCAGGTGCTCAACAATCTGGTCGGCAGAGGCCACTACCTCCCCTCTGCGCTTACGGAACGCGTCCTCCGTCGCCTCTAACACCCTGCGGAAGCTGGGCATACCACCCCGCTCCTGGGGTGGGAAGTAGGTGCCACCGTAGAAGGGTTTGAGGTCTGGGGTCAGAAACACCGACATTGGCCACCCGCCGCTACCGCTCACCGCCACCACAGCCTGCATGTATATGGCATCCAGGTCAGGACGTTCTTCACGATCCACCTTGATGCACACAAAGAGGCGGTTCATAACCGCAGCGACCTCAGGGTCTTCAAACGACTCTCGCTCCATCACGTGGCACCAGTGGCACGCCGCGTAGCCGATACTCAGGAAGATGGGCTTATCCTCTTTGGCCGCACGCTCCAGCGCCTCTTGGCCCCAGGGATACCACTCCACGGGGTTGTTCGCGTGTTGTTGGAGGTAGGGGCTAGTCTCATCGATTAAGCGATTAGGCATGAATTCTCTCCTTGGTCTCTAGGCAACTCGCAGACATTCTAGCAGACCCATGGCTGTCCTGAGATTAGGATCCAGATCGCAGATAGGCACGCATGAGGGAAGGTTTGTGAATCTAGCTTAAATAAACACAAGGAATGCGGGCGATATTAGTGATAACGAAGCAGGCGTGGTCTGAAGAACTGCAAGTTCAGCAGCATCGCTTACACACGCGGTCATAAGCCCCACGAAGCACACCGTAAACGTTACTGCCAGAACATTCGCTAATTTCTAGCTTGTCTCTATAGATTCAAACAAACTGACATATGCCTTACTCGGAACCATTGCGCTCCCATCCGCAGCACCTAGGGTGATCCTTCCAAGCAATCATCCGTTTGGATGGTAGCAATTATGAGTGTCGTACCGTTATCATGTCCGCAATCGCTGAGAAGGTAGGCAACCATGACTCCGTCTCAAGAGAATCACACGGATCAATCCGCGGGGTCACCCTCTAGCATCACACGACGTCAGTTGATAAAAGGGGCGACTGCCCTTGGTCTCTCGGCAGCCGTGCTCGGCCCGTTGTTGGCCGCTTGTACTCGTGTTGAAAATACGATGACTGTAACACCGGTGCCTACTTTTCCCCCAACCCCAGCAGCTACGCCCATTCCTGCA